>CAYRTP010000104.1:0-9052 GCA_964427175.1 uncultured Clostridium sp.
GGTGGCTTGTGAGAATTACGAATCAGCGGTGGGGCTTCGGGATGAGATCCGCGCCCTGGAAGCCGAGCTTTGACGGGATAGGAGGAAAAACATATGGCTTGGTATCATGTACCCGGACACCGTCAGGATACGGTCATCAGCACGCGGGTGCGCTTCGCCCGCAATTTGGCGGAATACCCCTTCCCTTCGCGGCTGGACGCGCCACGCGCGCGGGAGGTCATGGCGAAGGTGGGAGAGGTTTTGGAACGCAACGGATTTTCCAAGATCGACTTTGCCGACATCTCCCGCACGGCGGCGGAGTCGCTGGTGGAAAAACACTACGCCAGCCCCGCGTTCCTGCGGGAGAGTCTGCCCCACGCGCTGTTCCTCAACGAGCCCTGCAATCTGTCCCTCATGGTCTGCGAGGAGGACCACATCCGACTGCAATGCATTCTGTCGGGACTTTCCTTGCAGGACGCTTTTGCGGGGGCTTGCAAAATGGAGTCCCTGTTGGACGGAGAGCTGGTCTTTGCTTTTGACAAGCAGTTGGGATATCTGACGGGGTGCCCTTCCAATTTGGGGACCGCCATGCGGGCATCGGTGATGCTCTGTCTCCCCCTTTTGACGGCGGGACGGCGGATGGAGGCCATCGCCCATCAGTTGGAGCAAATGGGGCTGTTGCTTCGGGGAACCTACGGCGAGGGCTCGGCCGCCACGGGGGGACTCTGTCAGATCTCCAATCGGGTGACCCTGGGGTTGACCGAGGAGGAGATCCTGGAACGATTGGGTTCGGCCGTGGATCAGGTGATCGCCGCCGAGGAGCGGCTCCGCGGGGGGATCACGGGGGCTGAGGCAGACAAGCTCACCGACCGCGTGCGGCGGGCCGAGGGGATTTTGCGGTACGCCCACACCTTGACGGCGGGAGAGCTGTTGCGCTACGCAGCCGACCTACGGATGGGGGCGGCCATGGGACTGTGCGACCTGCGGGTGGAGGCCTTGACTTCCCTATTGATCGAGGCTATGCCCGCTACCCTGACCCTCTCGGCCAAGGAGCCCCCCAAATCCGACCGCGAACGGGATATTTTACGGGCGCAGGTGGTTAAGGAGGTCCTTTTCGGGGCATAATCCATTTGCGAATCGAAACGCACACAGGAGGTACACATGACCAATCGTTTTACCATGCGGGCCCAAAATGCCCTCAACGGGTCCCTGCGGGAGGCCTCGGCCCTGGGACACACCTACATCGGCTCGGAGCATCTGCTCCTGGGGCTTCTCTGCGAGGGGGATTCCATCGCCTCCAAGCTCATGACGGCGCGGGGGGTGGATGCGGACAAATTTCGTGGGGCGATGGTGGAGCTGTCAGGGGCGGGGGCCGAGAGTCGGGTCTCCCCCTCCGACATGACACCGCGGGTCCGCAAGATCATTCTGGATTCCGCCGCCGAGGCTACCCGTTGCGGGCAATCCTACGTGGGGACCGAGCATCTGTTGCTGGCCCTGTTAGACGAGCCCGATTGCGTCGCGGTGCGGTTGCTCGAGACGGTGGGGGTCTCCCCCGACGAGCTACGGCGGGACGTGGCGGGGTTTTTGGCCTCCGAGCCCTCGGGCGGTGGGATGGGAGAGGTCTACCGACGGGATCATCTCCGCGCCTCCGACGGCTCCCGTGAGGAGCGGGGACGGAGCGATGCCCGCGATACCCGCGGGAACCGCCGAGACCGTGAGGAGGAACGTGAGGAGGAGCGTATTCCCGGGATGCCCAACCTCTCCAAGTACGGTCGGGATCTGACCGCCAAGGCGCGGGCGGGCAAGCTGGACCCCATCATCGGGCGGGAGGCCGAGACGGATCGGGTGATCCGCATCCTGTCCCGTCGGCAAAAGAACAATCCCTGCCTCATCGGGGAGCCCGGGGTGGGCAAAACCGCCGTGGTGGAGGGGTTAGCGCAACGCATCGTGGAGGGCAACGTGCCCGAGCCCCTGCGGGATCGCTCCATTATTACCCTGGACCTGCCCGGCATGATCGCGGGAGCCAAGTATCGGGGGGAATTTGAGGAACGGCTCAAGAGCATCATGGCGGAGGTCCGCAAGCACACCTCGGTGATCCTGTTCATAGACGAGCTCCACACCATCGTGGGGGCGGGAGCCGCCGAGGGTGCGGTGGATGCCGCCAATATCCTCAAGCCCGCCCTGGCGCGGGGGGAGATTCGGGTCATCGGGGCCACTACGGTGAGTGAATACCGTCAACACATCGAAAAAGACGCGGCGCTGGAGCGGCGGTTCCAGTCGGTGACGGTTGGGGAGCCCTCGGAGGAGGAAGCTTTGCTGATCCTGCAGGGGCTACGGCCCAAGTACGAGGCCCACCACAAGCTGAAGATCACAGACGAGGCACTGCGGGCGGCGGTGGAGCTGTCGGTGCGGTATATTCCCGATCGCTATCTGCCCGACAAGGCCTTGGATCTCATGGACGAGGCGGCGGCCGCCCTTCGCATATCCAGCATGACGGTTCCCCCCGATCTGAAGCAATTGGAGGCCGAGCTTTCCTCGGTGGCGCGGGAGAAGGAGGAAGCCATCAAGGCCCAGGAGTTCGAGCGGGCGGCCCAGCTTCGGGACAAGGAGGTAGCGTGCCAGTCGGCCTACGAGGAAGCCAAGACGGCCTGGGAGAAGCGGCCTCACAACCAGGCTCCCGACGGCTGTGTGACGGCGGGACAGGTGGCTGACGTGGTGACCGAATGGACGGGGATCCCCATGTCCCGTCTGATGGAGAGCGAGAGCCAACGGCTTCTGGGGCTGGAGGATCAGCTCAAGGAGCGGGTGATCGGCCAGGACGAAGCGGTTTCGGCGGTGGCGGGGGCCATCCGACGGGGGAGATTAGGGTTGAAGGATCCCCGTCGGCCCATTGGGTCCTTCCTCTTTTTGGGGCAGACAGGGGTGGGCAAGACCGAGCTGACCCGCGCCCTGGCCGAGGCCATGTTCGGGAGCGAGCGGGCCTTGATCCGCTTCGATATGTCGGAGTATATGGAAAAGCACAGCGTGTCCCGTCTCATTGGTTCCCCGCCCGGGTACGTGGGTCACGATGAGGGGGGCCAGCTCACCGAGCGGGTACGGCGACAGCCCTACTCGGTGGTGCTGTTTGACGAGCTGGAAAAGGCGCATCCCGATATTTTCAACATTCTGTTGCAGGTACTGGATGACGGCTCCCTCACCGACTCCCAGGGACGGCGGGTGGATTTCCGCAACACGGTCATCATCATGACCTCCAATCTGGGGGCGGGAAACGGGGGGCACAAGTCGGTTGGATTTGCCTCGGGAAATGCCTCTCAAAGAGACAAAGAGCGCATCCTGGCGGTGCTCAAAGAGGCCTTTCGGCCCGAGTTTCTCAATCGGGTGGACGAGACCGTGGTCTTTGCCCGCCTGGGAGAGGAGGAGCTTCGGCGGATTACTTCCCTGCTCCTGGAGGAGCTGAAACGGCGGGTAGCGGCCTTGGGGATCGACCTGGAATTTTCCGAGGAAGCGGTCTCTCTGGTGGCCTCCGAGGGGATGGATCCCGTGTACGGCGCACGGCCCCTGCGGAGGGCTGTGGTACGGCTGATCGAGGAGCCTTTGTCGGGAGAGATGCTGACGGGGAGGCTTGGTGAGGGGGATCGGGCGGTGGTTCGGGTAGTTGAGGGGCGTGTGGTGTTTGAGAAGGTATAAAGGAGAAAAAGCACAAAGGAACCCGCGGACGGGTTCCTTTGTGCTTTTCATAATTGCTCGATCAGCGTCTCTTGCGGGGATTGAAGAAGTTTTCCAATCCGCGGTTAGCGGCCTTGATTCGGCTCTTGACGTAGGAGGCATAGGTACCGATGCCTTCCTTACAGACGTTGGGGACCAGGTACAGGAAGTGGTCCACGGCGTTATTGGAAATGTTCGAGGTGATCACGCCTGCGTCGCTGACGATGGAGTTCCAGATGATGTCCAGCATCTCGGCATCATCGGGGGCTTCTGCCAGCTTGGAGCCCAGGAGGTCCTCGAAATAGGCGGTCTTGACGGGGGTGGTGTAGTAAGCCAGCATTTCAATGGTATCGCCCACCATCTCGGGATTCTTGATGGTACTGGGGACCATGATGTTGCCGTTCCAGTTCAGATTCATGTAGGCGGTCTGCTGTTCATCGTACATGGGGTAGGGCAACACGCCGAAGCGAACCGACTCCCCCCGCAGTCCGGGGAGGGAGGTGGTATTCATCATTTGGATCAAGGTACGGCCGCTTCCGAAGCCGATGCCCTTGCCATCCCGCTCGGTGCCGGGGCTCCAGAAGTAGGAATACTCCGCATCGTAGATCTCGCAGAGCTTCTCCAGGAGTGCCAGGGTCTTTTCCTGGTTCATCTCGTAGGCGATCTGGTAGAGGTCATCCTCGTCCTTATCCACGATTTTCAAGCCGCAGGCTTGGGTGAAGGCAATGAAATCCGTCCAGCCCCAGCCCGAGATACCGTAGATGTCCTGCTCGTTCCATACGTTATCGCCGTTGTCGCGGGATACCGAGGAGACGAAGGAAACCAGCCGATCCAGCGTCCACTTCATATTGCGAACGTCCTCGTAGGGGGCTTTCAGGTTATACTCGGTCATCAGGTCCTTATTCAGTACCATGCAAAAGGTATTGGACAGGCAAAAATCGTTATAGCCCAGGAGGTATTGGTCCTGGATGGTCAAGCCCTCCATGTAATCGAAGGCCCAGTAGGGGGCATCCAGGTTGACGCTTTCAAATTGGCTGAAATCGAACATGGCCCCCGAGGACATCAGCTCCACGATGCCCTGATAGGTGGTTGTGGTCACCAGCTGATATGCATCGTCACCCGCCTGGATGGTACGGAGAATATTCCCCGCGTACTCGGTCCAGATGCCCGAATCCGCCGACTTCAGGGTAACGCCCAAATAATCCTGGATACGGAGGGCACGCTCGTAGATGGAATCCTGGAAGGGGTCGCCTGCGGAGTCCTCCCCCGCGATCAGCCAGCCATTATTCAAGCCTGTGATGACGAATTCGGTATCGTAGTCTTTCTTCTCAATATCGGGCTTGAAGCTCGTGTCCACCTCGACGGCCTCGGTGGTTACCGCACTCTGCGTCTCGGCCACGGGATCGTCCGTCTTGGCACAAGCGACGCAGGGCAGGACCGTCAGGACGGCCAGCAGGAGGGCGAGGATTCTTTTTGCTTTGTTTTTCATGGTATGTATCTCCTTTACACATCTCGACGTAGGAAGCCTTTTACGAAAAACACCGACGGTTATCGGTGAATAGCCGTCGGTGTATATTCGGAATTACTCCAGAACCAGAACTACGGTCTTGCCGTTGGTCAGAACCTGATTCTTGATGGAATCGAATGCGTTGCTCTGGCCCTTGTCCTCGTAGTATGCCTTCCAGCTCTTACCGTCGCCGGCAGACAGCTCGCCGATGGTAGCCAGCAGATTGTTGCCGTCGAAGATGGTGAACTCTTCCTCGAACTCGCCTGCGCAGAACATCTCGATGGCGTTGCCCAGGGTACCGTTGCACTTGGTAGTGCCCTCGTACTTGGTGACCGAGCCGTCCTTGATGACCAGCTTGACCTCAACGCTGGTGGTGGTGGCAGCTGCGGTGGTCTCGCTGTCGCCGCTACCGCCGTTGTCACAGGCGATGAATGCGGAGCCCAGCAGGCAGACGGCCATGATAACGGCCAGGATCTTCAGGATTTTCATGTTGAATTCCTCCAAATTTTTGTTGATACAGATATTATACTACATCGGGGAGAAATTGTCAACGGTTTATCTGAAAATTTACCTTATGCACAAAACAACAGTGTTACTTTTTGTTCACTTTGCCATCCTACGTATGCAGGATCACGGTGAGCTGCAGGAAAAACAGGCCGATCTGCCACAGTGCAAAGGCCAAAGCCGCCGCGAAAGCTCCCTTCCCCAGGGTCCGCCAGGAAAGGGCGCAGACAAGGGCCGCCCCCGCCGAGAGCAGAAGGCAGATCCATGAGGGGAGCAGACAGAGCTTGCCGAACAGGAGGGTATACCAGACCAGAGAAAACACCGCCGCCAAGACCATAAAGGTACATCCCCGCCACATGGCCGCCTCACGCACGGGGTTGTGGGCGGGGCAGGCCAAGAGGTAGCCCGCGGCGGCTCCGAGGATGGCGAAATGCATCAGCCACACAAGGCTCAGTACCCACAGGGGCGGGAGGATGAGGAAGGCTTCCAGCTTATGGACCACCGCCAGGGGACTGCCTACGGTAAGGCGGGTCAGGAGGGCGGCGGCCAGGGTGAGGGCTCCCCCTATGAGCATGGGGAGGGTGGGGCGCGGGGCGGCGGACGAGCGGAGTTTCATGGCGGTTCCTCCCTTTCGGTGTGCATAACTGTATGCGGGAGGGGCTGGGATTATGCGTCGGGGTGATCCATTCGTCGGAAGAATCCGAACAGGCGGCTATACCAGGGCTCGGCGGGCGGTGGAATCGGGAGATGCCTGTCGGGGGCGGGTAGAAGATCGTTAGGGAGCAGGGGGATACGATCGGGGTCGCTCGGATCGGCGGGGACCAGGCGGACGGGGGGCTCTTGATGGTACGTACAAAGGTCTTGGGGCTCGGTGCCTTTGACGAACCATCCCCGTTCGGTGGGGTTGCCCCGCGCGGGGTCTGTGCAGTATTCGTTGGGGAGCATTCCCGAAAGGGGGCAGAACTCCACCTCCACCAGGTCGGCGGGGGTATCAAAGCTCGGCTTTTTGGGGGCTCCCTCATAGCGGGCCTCGCAGACTTCCATCAGCTCATCCCATATGGTGACGCAGGGGTTGCCGCGGATGCCCTTCAGCTCGGTGGGGTAATCGTATCCCATCCACACACCGGCCAGGAGACGGGGGGTATAGCCCACGAACCAGCGGTCGCAGTTGTTCTGGGTGGTACCCGTTTTACCCGCCGTCTCGATCCCCGCGGCTTTGGTATGGGTCATATAGCGGGCGGCGGTTCCCTCCTCGGTGACGGTTTTCAGGAGCTTGGTCATGAGGGCGGCGTTGGCGGGTGACAGGACCCGATCGGCCTCCGAGGCGGTGGGATTTTCCAGGAGAACCTTCCCCTCCCCGTCCAGCACGCGATGGTAGGAGACGGGAGCGCGGCAGAGACCGTCAGTAAAGGCGGTGTAGGCGGCGGTGAGTTCCCGCACCGTCAGGCCGCGGCTCTGCTGGCCCAAAGCCAGGGAGGCCAGGGTGAGGTCATTGGCGTTTTTCCCTTCGGCGGGGATGAGGCCTGTCAGATGCAAGCGGTCGCGGGCGAAGGTGAAGGCGGCCTCGGGGCCGATTTGCTCCAGGATCCGCACCGCCACGGGGTTGAGGGAGTGGGCGACGGCCTGTCCCACGGTTACGGGGCCTCGGTAGAGGCCGTCGGCGTTGGCGGGCCAGGGGAGACCGTTGTGCAGGGTCACGGGTTGGTCCTCGCAAAGGCTCGCCCAGGTGATGATTCCCCGTTCCAGGGCGGGGGCGTACACCGTGAGGGGCTTGATGCAGGAGCCTGCGGGACGGCGGGTATCGGTGGCGTAATTCTGTAGGCGGTTAGCGGTCTTTTCCCCAACGGCTCCCGCGACCGCCAGGATATCCCCCGTGGCGGGGTCCATCAGGAGGAAGGCGGATTGGGGACGGCCGTTCCCTCCCTCGGGAAAATGGCTCGGGTCGGCGTAGTAGACCTCCACGATCTGCTGGAGGCTCTCGTCCATGGCGGTCTCGATGGTGAGTCCGCCCCGATAGACCAGCACCGAGGCCGCCGCGTAGGTATAGCCTAGGCGATTCTGCAGGTCGCGGATCACGTCGGAGATCACCAGGTCGGCGTACCAGGAGGTTACCGTGGCGGGCTCTGGGGGGAGCGTGGGGTGCAGGCTCAGCTCGGAGGCCATGGCCTCGTCTCGCTGAGTCTCGGTTATATAGCCCTGTTCGGCCATGACCTGCAGGATGATGTTGCGGCGGGTGACGTGATTGTCGGGGTTGGTCAGGGGATCGTAACGGGCGGGGCTATTGGTGATGGCGGCGATGGAGGCGCACTCGGGGAGGGTCAGGTCGGACACGGGCTTGGAAAAGTATCGCTCCGCCGCCGCGCCCACGCCAAAGCACCCCTCGGCCAGGTTGATGATATTGAGGTATGCCTCCAGGATGCGGGTCTTATCGGCCTGTCTTTCCAGGTCCAGGGCCCGGAAGATCTCGGTGAGCTTACGGTCGGGGGTATGGCGGTTATCTCCCGTCAGGTTTTTGATGAGCTGTTGGGTGATGGTGGAGCCGCCGAAGGAGGCTTTTCCCAGCATATAGCTGACTCCCGCGCGGGCAGTACGGAGGAGGTCCACGCCGTGGTGATCCCAAAAGCGTTTATCCTCAATGGCCACGAATGCGTTGACGAGGTGCTCGGGGATCTGATCGTAGGGGGTATAGACGCGGGAATGGCCCTCAGGCAGGGCGGAGTTGGGAGCGGGGTGGAGCTCGCCCCCGCGGGCGGCTCTTTGGGTGGGATCGTAGGCGTACAGAACCGATGGCTTATGGGACTTGGGGATCTCCATGAGGCTCATATCCATGCGGACATTCGAGTACGGGAGCAGGTAGATGATCCACGCCGCGGCCGCCGTCAGGATCAACAGGATCAAAAGGATCAGGATCCACGTCGGGCGGATTCTCTTCCTTTTTTTATGGGCTCGCTTCTCGGCTTTCATGGACGCGCTCCTTTCTTTTTTGTTTATAAACTATTATCTCTCGCTTTCGCATAATTAACCGCAAGCGGGACATGATAATAGAGACACGTCAACCAGATTTTGACGCTGGATGAAAGGATGGTACAACCATGAGCATGAAAAAATTTTTGTACGGCTTGATGATCTTTGCCGCCGTTTCGCTGATCGGCGGGGTGATCCTGTCGGCGGTCTACACCGGGTCGGTATCCGACGAGGTGGCACAGCTTCGGCGGGAGAACCGCAGTGACATTGTTTACCTGCGGACCCGCGTGCGGGAGCTGGAATCCCGACTGGCCTCGGGGCTTTTGGAGGGGCTGGTTCCTCCCACGGTAGCGGTGGGCGGAGAGGCCTCGGACGAGACTCACGCCCCCGAGA
>CAYRTP010000105.1:0-8967 GCA_964427175.1 uncultured Clostridium sp.
CTTGTTTGCGCCAACGGTACCGTCGCCGCCCAGACCCCAGAACTTGCAAGCCTTAGTGCCGGCAGGAGCGGTGTCGGGAGCTGCAGTCTCCTCGAGGGAGCAGTTGGTGACGTCATCTACGATACCAACGGTGAAGTTTGCCTTGGGCTCGTCCTTAGCCAGGTTTGCGAAGATAGCAAAGATGGAGGAAGGAGGAGTATCCTTGGAACCCAGACCGTAACGGCCGCCGACAACCTTCTTCTGGATACCGTGAGTAGCCAGAGCGGTGACAACGTCGAGGTACAGAGGCTCACCCAGAGAACCGGGCTCCTTGGTACGGTCGAGAACGGCGATCTTCTCGCAGGTAGCGGGAATAGCCTCGATGAGCTTATCAGCGCAGAAGGGACGATACAGGCGGACCTTGATCAGACCGACCTTCTCACCCTGAGCCAGCATATAGTCGATAACCTCCTCCGCAACGTCGCAGATGGAGCCCATAGCGATCATGACGCGGTCTGCGTCGGGAGCACCGTAGTAGTTGAACAGCTTATAGTCGGTGCCCAGCTTGGCGTTGACCTTGTCCATGTACTCCTCGACGATGGCGGGCAGAGCGTCATAGTACTTGTTGCAGGCCTCACGGTTCTGGAAAAAGATATCACCGTTCTGAGCGGAACCGCGGAGTACGGGATGCTCGGGGTTCAGAGCGCGGGCGCGGAAAGCGGCCACAGCGTCCATATCCACCATCTCAGCCAGATCGTTGAAGTCCCAGACCTCGATCTTCTGGATCTCGTGGGAGGTACGGAAGCCGTCGAAGAAGTTCAGGAAGGGAACGCGGCCCTTGATGGTAGCCAGGTGAGCAACGGCACCCAGGTCCATAACCTCCTGGGGGTTGGTCTCAGCCAGCATAGCGAAACCGGTCTGACGGCAAGCGTACACATCGGAGTGGTCGCCGAAGATATTCAGAGCGTGGGAAGCTACGCAACGAGCCGAAACATGGAATACGCAGGGGAGAAGCTCACCGGCGATCTTGTACATGTTGGGGATCATGAGCAGCAGACCCTGGGATGCGGTGTAGGTGGTGGTCAGAGCACCGGCGTTCAGCGAACCGTGAACGGTACCGGCGGCACCTGCCTCGGACTCCATCTCCATTACGTTGACGGTAGTACCGAAAATGTTCTTGAGTCCCTGAGCAGACCACTGGTCTACCCAGTCAGCCATGGGGCTGGAGGGGGTAATCGGGTAAATGCCGGCGACTTCAGTGAAAGCATAGCTCACTGTAGCGGCAGCCTGGTTACCGTCCATGGACACTTTTTTTCTGATGATTGCCATTTTAGGAATTCCTCCTTAAAGTTATTTTCCCCGCGGGAGCAAAACCGCGAGACAAATTTGCTCAATATATATATTATCATATTTTTGCGAAAATGTAAAGGGCTTTTTGAAAATTTCAAGGATTTAGCAGAAAAAAAGTTTACATAAATGCGTCATTTTTTGATGACTTTGGTGATAAAAGTCTTGACGAACATGGCAAAGAGTGCTAAAATATAATGGGTGCTTGTGTACCAAATTGGTAAAAATTGGTAATTATAATTATAAAAGAGAGTTTTACACATGAAATATACGACAACAAAAACCACCGTGGCCGTCATTGGTGCCGGACACGCCGGGTGCGAAGCGGCACTGGCCTCTGCCCGCATGGGGGTAGACACGGTTCTGTTCACCCTGTCCCTGGATCAGATCGCCAATATGCCCTGCAACCCCTCCATTGGCGGAACAGCGAAGGGCCATCTGGTCTACGAGATCGACGCTCTGGGCGGCGAAATGGGCAAATGCGCCGACGCGGTTACCCTGCAGAGTCGCACCTTGAACCTGGGCAAGGGAGCGGCGGTCCACTCCAAACGGGTTCAGGCCGACCGCGTGGCCTACCACGTCCGCATGAAGCACACCCTGGAGATGACCGACCATCTGCGGGTGGTACAGGCTGAAATCACGGATATTATTGAAAAAATCGACGAAAATACGGGAAAATCCTTGGGCGTAGAGGCGGTGCTCACCCGCCTGGGCGAGCGTTGGGATTGCGATGCCGTCATCATCGCCACGGGTACCTATCCCGAGGCAAAAATCTTTGTCGGGGATAAGAATTTTGAATCGGGACCCGACGGAAGCCTGCCCTCCAAGGGGCTGTCGGCATCCCTATCTTCCCTTGGAATCAAGCTCATGCGCTTCAAAACCGGCACCCCTGCCCGTGTCAAGCGGTCCACCATCGACTTGTCGGTGCTGGAGGTCCAGGACGGGGAATCGGAGCCTATCCCATTTTCCACCGCAACAAATCCTCAGGAATACATGAAGGACGAGCAGACCCCCTGCCATATCGTCTACACCAACGCCCAAACCCACGGGATCATTCACGAAAATATCCGCCGTTCTGCCATGTATTCGGGTCAGATCAGCGGTACGGGACCCCGTTATTGCCCCTCCATCGAGGACAAAATCGTCCGTTTCGCGGACAAAGAGCGGCATCAGCTCTTTGTGGAACCCATGGGCAAGGATACCGAGGAGATGTACATCCAGGGCTTTTCTACCTCTCTGCCCACCGACGTACAATGGAAGATGATCCGTTCCCTGGATGGCTTCGAAAACGCCGAGATCATGCGTTATGCCTACGCCATCGAGTACGATTGCGCCGATCCTACCCAGCTTTCGGCTACCTTGGAGTTCAAGGATCATCCCAATTTGTACGGCGCGGGGCAATTCAACGGCACCTCGGGCTACGAGGAGGCCGCTGCTCAGGGCCTTGTGGCGGGTATCAACGCCGCGCTGACCGCACAGGGAAGGGAAAAGATCATTCTGCCCCGTTCGGGGAGCTACATTGGTACTCTAATCGACGATCTTGTAACCAAGGGCACCAACGAGCCCTACCGCATGATGACTTCCCGATCCGAATTTCGACTGATTTTGCGCCAGGATAACGCCGATCTGCGGCTGACTCCTCTCGGATACGCCTGCGGATTGGTTGGTGAGACGGAATATGAGGCGTTTTTGCAGAAAAAAGAGGCTGAAGAAGCCGAAAAGCAGCGTTTGGAGAGCACCCATTACGGTCCCGATACGGTAAATCCCCTCCTGACTGAACTGGGCTTGGATCCCGTCAAGTCGGGCGTTTCTTTGGGCGACCTGCTCCGCAGACCCCAAATTACCTACGCAGACCTGCGGAGCATCGACAAGAATCACCCTGATTTGTCTGTCAGCGTCATAAAAACCGTAGAAACCGACGTGAAATACGCAGGCTACATCAAACGCGAGCTGGCCGAGGTGGAGCGTCAAAAGAAATTGGAAGATAAATTCATTCCCGAAAACATTGATTTTAAAGCCATCAAGGGCTTGCGCCTGGAGGCGGGGCAGAAGCTGGACAAGTTCCGACCCGCAACGGTTGGGCAGGCTTCCCGTATCTCGGGTGTCAGTCCGGCGGATATTTCGGTTCTACTCATGTATTTGGGAATCAAATAAGGAGGTTGCAATGGAATTTGAAGCATTGTTCCGTGAGATCTTTGAGAAAAACAACTTGAATTCATATATTACAGAGCAAAATATCCGTCTTTTTGAGAAACTGACCGAAATTATGCTGGTAACCAATCAGAGCATGAATATTACCGCCATCACCGAGCTTGAAAAGGTGATTCCTCTCCACTACGCGGATTGCGTTAAAGTAGCAGAGTATATTCCGCAAAACGCGAAGGTTCTGGACGTTGGATGCGGAGGCGGCTACCCCATTCTGCCCCTGGCAATCGTGCGTCCCGACTTGCAGATCACGGGCTTGGACAGCACCGATAAAAAGATTCGCTACGTTCAAAAAACAGGCGATGAATTAGGGCTGGATTTCAAAACCATATCTGCCAGAGCGGAAGACGTGGCGAAAATGCCGGATCACAGGGAAAAATATGACGTTGTAATCGGCCGCGCTGTGGCACGGTTGAATGTTTTGGATGAACTTTGCTTGCCGTTTACTAAAATTGGCGGAATGTTTATCTCTATGAAAGGTTTGGCGGGTGCGGAGGAATACCAAGAGGCGAAAATAGGCATCGAACGATTGGGTGGTTCTGTGAAGGATGTGAAAGAATATGATCTGCATCTGCTCCACGAATCGGAAAAGAGAACTTTGATTCTTATTGACAAAGTGTCGAGCACCCCGAAGGAATTTCCTCGCGGATTTGGCGCGATAAAAAAGAAACCTCTGTAAGACAATGTTCCACGTGAAACAAACTCAAAAAGTTCCACGTGGAACATTATTTTGCTTTTCGGTTTGTTTCACGTGAAACAAATATTTTTCCGAAAAAATCCACGTGAAACATACAAAGGCTGACACGTTTCACGTGAAACAAAAAATATTATTTAAGTTTGAAAAACCTCTTGCAAAATGAAAAGAAATGTGCTATACTATGGTATATTATTTTAAAAGGAGGAAGACGTATGGGAAAGATCATATCTTTCGCAAACCAAAAGGGCGGCGTAGGAAAAACCACTTCTGCGGTCAACATCGCGGCCTCTTTGGGTGTTTTGGGATATAATACGTTGTTGGTTGATTTGGACCCCCAGGGTAACGCCACGAGTGGTGTTGGTATTGCCAAAAAGGGGCTGAAATATACAATTAAAGACGTTCTGATGGGAACCGTGAGCGCACCCGAAGCAGTCATTAAGACCGAATTCGATAAGCTCTCTCTGCTCCCTGCCAATATGAGCCTTGCGGGTACTGAATTCGATCTTCTGCAAGAAGATACTCCGGAGCCTTGGGCAGCCATGAAAAATGCGTTCATGCCGTTGAAAAACGAGTTTGACTACATCATCATTGACTGTCCGCCTTCGCTGGGTATGCTGACCATGAACTCGCTGTCCGCCAGTGATGGTGTTGTAATCCCCATGCAGTGCGAATTCTACGCTCTGGAGGGACTTTCGCAGCTGATGATTACCATCAGCAAGATCAAGGCGCACTACAACAACAGCCTGGCTGTGACGGGTATTCTGCTGACTATGTACACTAACCGCCTGTTGCTCACCCAGCAGGTCAAGAGTGAACTGCGGAAGCATTACGCCGGAAAATTGTTTGATACCAACATTTCCAGAGGTGTCAAGCTGTCCGAGGCTCCCGGTTTTGGCTTGCCCGTGTACTATCACGACAAAAAGAGCAAGGGTGCCAGCGAATATTTGGCTGTTGCCAACGAGCTGTCCACGAGAATATAATAGATAGGAGATGAAATAATGGCGAAAAGACAAGGTGGATTGGGCCGTGATTTCTACTCTCTGCTTGACGATAACATGATGGAGACCAAGCAGGAGGCGAAAACCACCGTGAAAATCAGCCGCATCACCCCCCGCGGCGATCAGCCCAGAAAGAATTTTGACGAAAACGCACTGCAGATGCTGGCAGATTCCATCCGCGAGCACGGCGTGATTCAGCCCATTATCCTGCGCGAGGTCGGCGATCTGAGCGATAATTACGAGATCATCGCCGGCGAGAGACGTTGGAGAGCCGCTAGAATGGCCGGTTTGGACGAGATTCCCGCTGTCATTATGACCGGCGACGAGTTGAAGGTGGCCGAGGTCGCTCTGATCGAAAACGTACAGCGTAAGGATCTGAACCCCATTGAAGAAGCCATGGCCTACCGCGCGCTGATCGAGCGTTTTGGCCTGAAGCAGGAGGAGGTCGCACAGCAGGCGGGCAAGAGCCGTTCTGCTGTGGCCAATATGCTTCGTCTGTTGGAGCTTCCCGACGAGGTGCTGGAGCTGGTACAGGATGAAAAGCTGTCCATGGGTCACGCAAGAGCTATTTTGGGCCTGGAGGACGAGGAAAAAATGCTCCCCCTGGCCGAAATGATCGTGCAGAAGGAGCTTTCGGTCCGTGACGTGGAAAACCTGGTACGCAAGTATAACGCTGTTCCCGAGGAGACTCCCGAGCCTGAGGAGACCAGCGCCGAGACCCAAAGACGCGTGTACATGAAGGAACTGGAGGACAAGGCCAGAACCCGCCTCGGCCGTAAGGTGAAGATTCACGAGACCAACCGCAAAAAGACGGTGGAGCTTACGTTTGAAGACGACGAGGATCTGGAGGCACTGCTGAAGACCCTGGTCGGACAAGATATTTTTGAATAAGAAAGGAACATTATCATGTTGGATATCAAGTATATCAAGGAAAATCCCGAAGAGGTAATTGCCCGTCTGCAGAAGAAGGGTAAGGATGCGAGAGAGGACATCGAGGCCATTCTGGCTCTGGATGCCGAGAGACGTGCTCTCATCATGGAGACCGAGACCATCAAGGCTGAGCAGAACAAGATGAACAAGCTCATTCCTCAGTATAAGAAGGAAGGGAAGGACGTTGCCGAAATCTTTGCCGAGATGAAGGCCATGTCCACCAAGGCCAAGGAGATCGACGAGAAGCTGAAGGCTGTTGAGGCCAAGAGCACCGATATTCTGCTGGGTCTGCCCAACCTGCCCGATGACGATCTGCTCCCCGGCGGCAAGGAGAATAACGAGCCTCTGCGTTACTGGGGCGAGCCCAGAAAGTTCGATTTCGAACCCAAGCATCACGTGGATCTCTGCACCGATCTGGGTCTGATCGATTACGATCGCGGCACCAAGCTGGCCGGTTCGGGCTTCTGGATCTACCGCGGTATGGGTGCTCGTCTGGAGTGGGCTCTGCTGAACTACTTCATTGACACCCACTTGGCTGACGGCTACGAGCTGATCCTGCCTCCTCATATGCTGGAGTACGAGTGCGGTCTGACCGCCGGTCAGTTCCCCAAGTTCGCCGATGAGGTCTACAAGATCGAGAACCCCACCGACAACCGTATGCACTATATGCTCCCCACCGCCGAGGCCGCGCTGGCTTCTCTGTTCCGTAACGAGATCCTCACCGAGGCTGATCTGCCCAAGAAGCTGGTCTCCTACACTCCCTGCTTCCGCCGTGAGGCCGGTTCTTACCGTTCCGATGAGCGCGGTATGGTCCGCGGTCACCAGTTCAATAAGGTAGAAATGTTCCAGTACACCCTGCCCGAGCAGTCTGATGCCGCTTTCGACGAGCTGGTCACCAAGGCTGAGGCCCTGGTAGCAGGTCTGGGCTTCCACTTCCGTACTGTTAAGCTGGCCGCCGAGGACTGCTCCGCATCCATGGCCAGAACCTACGATATCGAGATCCAGATTCCTTCCATGAACGGTTACAAGGAGGTCTCCTCGGTATCCAACGCCCGTGATTACCAGGCTCGCCGCGGTATGATCCGTGTCAAGAGAGCCAACGGTAAGACCGAGTACGTTCACACCCTCAACGGCTCCGGTCTGGCTACCAGCCGTATCCTGCCCGCTCTGGTTGAGCAGAATCAGAACGCTGACGGCAGTATCAACGTTCCCGACGTGCTGAAGAAGTACCTGGGTGTTGACGTGATCCGCAAGTAAGGAGGAAGGACTCCCATGTGGTTGAACAAATTGCTTTATTCGTCAACGGGGGAGCCGTCACTTTTACAGGAGCTGTGGGAATACTTTGAAGGCAAATATTTCTCGGTGGATACGGGACGCTACGAGCATATCGAGCTGGGAACGGGGTCTCTCGTGACGCTGCAGAAAATCGTGCTGGGCATATTTGCCGGTATCATCATCGCCGCGGGCCTTGCCTGCTACGATAAAAATCGCCTAGGCGCATTCGTGCGCAAGCTGGTGAAGGAGCAGTGTCTGTGGCCGGATAAGGCGCAGACGCTGTCCGAACTGGGATTTCTGCGGAACGGCGGTGTGAAAGCCAGCCTCCGCAGTCCCAATAAGCTGGGAAAGATTGTTCGCTGCGTGGAAAAGGACGAGTATGAAAAGAAGGTCGAAGAAGCCAGGGCTGCCTACGTGGAGGAGCATGGCAACGATAAGGACTTTTTCATGCCCAACTACCGCATCGACTTCGAAAACGATCATTTCTATATCCCCGATGAGGAGCATTACAGAGCCGAGGTTCGCTTTGAGGAAAAGGGATCGGGCTGGCGCGCGTTCCTTCTGGTGGTCATTGTGTCCATCCTGGGTGCGGCGTTGGTCTGCTACCTGCTTCCCGATATGCTTCAGTTGGTGGATAATATGCTGGACATCATGAACGATAGCAACAAGTATCTGACCGAATAATGGTTAAATTATTTTAACCACCTATCTGATAAAATCATGAACAACACCAATCAAGCGGCCCGTCCTCTGATCGGCATTGCGCCCTCTCGGAGTGACATGGCGGCCTATATGAAGTTTACCTACATGAACGCGGTTTGGCGTGCGGGTGGTATGCCCGTTGTGCTGGCCTACACCACCGACCCCGAAAAACTGGCGGAATACGGCGAGATTTTGGACGGATTCCTCTTTTCGGGCGGCGTGGATGTGGATCCGGCCAAGTACGGTGAGGAGAAAAAGTTCGACAACGTGAGCGTAGATGACCAGCGGGATGCCTTTGAGGAGGCCCTGTTCGGGGCGGTCTACCCCACGGGCAAGCCGATTCTGGGCATTTGCCGCGGGATTCAGTCCATCAATGTCTGGATGGGCGGTACTCTGCACCAGCACATCGACGGCCACGGACAGAGCGAGCCCGGACACGTCCGCACCCATCCCGTGACCATTTACGAGGGCAGTATGTTCCACAGGATCTGCGGCAAGACCTCGGTGATGGTCAACAGCTTCCACCACCAGGTGGTCAAGGACCTTGCCCCCGCCCTGGTGGCCGACGCGGTCAACCCGGACGGCTACGTCGAGGCCGCCCATCAGCCCGACCACCGCTTCCTGTTCGCCGTCCAGTTCCACCCCGAAATCTACTGCGGGATGGAGGACGACGACCACTCCTTAGCCATTTTTGAGGCCTTTGTGGGGGCTTGCAAGCGAGGGGAGTAGGGCTTCTTAGAGAGCGTGCCTCCGGCGGGGGGGGGGGTATAATTATAAAAAATTAAAAAAAAAGAAAAAAAAAAAAAAAAAAAAAAAAAAAAAAAAAAATATTAA
>CAYRTP010000106.1:0-8831 GCA_964427175.1 uncultured Clostridium sp.
AGTCTTGAAAACTTTTTGTTTTTTCAAGTGTCTACTCTAAGGGGATTATATCACACGGCTCGGCGGGCTGTGTTATAATAGACGTGTTCGATAACCCTTTGCTTTCAAAAATTTTGTCCGTAGGGGAGGGGTTTCCCCTCCCGAATGACCTGCCCTACGCCGTATGTTGACGGGAGGCGCAACGCCTCCCCTACACACCCGGAAGGGGTTACCGAACATATCTAATGTTTAAGTAAAATTGTATGACTTCCAATTTCATTTGTACGGAGGAAAATTCCATGAAAAAATCCACCCGCTCCCTCTCCGCCCTGCTGGCCGCTCTCCTGCTGGCAGGCTCCCTGGCCTCCTGCGCCACGACCAACGACCCCGTCGAGACCAACGCCCCCGACGTAACCCAAGCCGCCGCCGAGTCTGAGACCGAGTTCAGCGACAACCTGCCCGACGATCTGGACTACGGCGAGGACGAGGTCACCATCATCAGCCGCTACAAGGAGGGCTGGACCGACTGCGAGATCGCCGTGGACGGTCTGAAGGGTGAGACCGTCAACGACGCGGTCTTCGAGCGCAACAAGGCGGTCGAGGAACGCTTGAACATCAAGATCAACAGCATCGAGGACGATGACAGCAGCGAATCCGCCGTGGTCAACCGCGTGGCCCTCGCCGTCCAGGCAGGCACCGCAGAGTATGATATCATGGCCGCCGCCTGCTACACCACCCTCCCCGCCACCCTGAACGGCACCTTCATCAACCTTCTCAGTGAAGATTGCTTGTATCTGGAGCTGGACCAGCCCTGGTGGACCCAAGGCTTTAACGAGGCCACCGAGTACCATGGGGCTCAGTACGCGGCCCTGGGCTCCATGCTCCTGTCCATGTACCGCTTCGGCTTCGTTACGGTATTCAACAAGAGCCTCTTTACCGATGCCTCCCAGCCCTACCCCTACGAGTACGTACAGAACGGCACCTGGACCCTGGATAAGCAGGCCCAGCTGGTCCCCCTGTTCTACCGCGACAACGGCGACGGCGTGCGGGACACCACCGACACCTACGGCTTCGCCAGTAGTACCTTCACCAATATCGATGCCTACTGGAGTGCCTGCAAGCTGGACATCATCCAAAAGGATGACGAAGGCGATTATCAGCTGGTCATGGACCTGGAGCGCGTCCACAGTGCGGTGGATAAGATCATCTATCTGTTCCACAAAACCGACGGCGGCACCTATAACCTGAAGAGCGGCGGTGATGACCTGATCTGGTCCACCATCCGTCAGATGTTCGCCGACGGCAACGCCGCCATGGCCTCCTTCCGCTTCATGGAGCTGGAAAACTCGGTCATGCGGAGCATGGCCCAGGAGTACGGCGTGGTCCCCATGCCCAAGTATGACGAGCTGCAGGACAACTATTATACCCTGCTCCACGATCAGTTCACCGTGGTGGCCATCCCCTCCACCGTCACGGGAGACCGCCTCACCCAGATGAGTGCCGTGCTGGAGGCCATGTCCTCGGCCAGCTACCGCATCGTCAAGCCCGCTTACTACGAGGATACCCTCCGCACTAAGATCGCCCAGGATCCCACCGCCGCCGAGATGATGGACATCATCACCGATAACGTCTACATCGACGCGGGCATCCTGTACATCACCACCTTCAACGCCTACCATCACGGCCTCCGCGACGTGGTCCAGAACACCACCAACAACGCAGCCTCCATCTTCAAATCCAAGAACCGTGCCTTGGTACGGTATATGGAGCAGCTGACCAAAAAGCTGGATAAGCTGGCCAAGTAAACAGCCCGCCTTCCCTCCCCCCGCCTCCCGCGGGGGGATCATTATGCCCAATCACTTCCCTTTCGTTTTATTCATTTTGTAGAAAGAAGCCGCCTGACCTTGACAAATCTCCCGTTTCGTGCTATAATGAGATGATAAATAATACTCAAACGGAGGAAATATCATGAGTAAAAAGATTCGTTTTCTCTCGGCTCTCCTGGCCGCTCTTATGATGGTAGGCCCCCTGGCATCCTGCGCCAACGAGGGTGACACCGTCGAAACCCAGGATCCCACCATCACCCAAGCCCCCGTGGACGAGGCCGACACCGAGATCAAGGATGAGCTTCCCAGCGATCTCGACTACGGCAACACCGAGATCACCATCATCAGCCGCGACATGGAGGGCTGGACCCGCGGTGAGGTCTCCGTGGATGGCCTCAACAGCGATCCCGTCAACGATGCCATCTTCGAGCGCAACAAGGCGGTGGAGCAGCGTCTGAACGTCAAGATCAACAGCATCCTGGATAACGATGTCAGCGCCGAAACGGTACCCGGCAAGGTCGCCACCGCCGTCAAGGCCGGCACCAACGAGTACGACCTCATGGCCGCCGCCGCTTACACCACCGCCAACGAGTCCCTCAACGGTACCTTCGTCAACCTGCGGAACACCGAGTACATCGACTTCGAGAAGCCTTGGTGGACTCAGGGCTTCAACGAGGCCATGACCTACAGCGATATGCAGTTCTCGGTCACGGGCTCCCTGCTCCTGTCCATCTACCGCTTCGCCTTCGTTACCCTCTTTAACAAGGACCTCTTTACCGAGACCAACCAGCCCTGGCTCTACGATACCGTAGAGAACGGCGAGTGGACCCTGGACAAGCAGATCGAGCTGGTGCCCATCTTCCACCGCGACAACGGTAACGGTGTCCAGGACGCCACAGGCGATATCTACGGCTTCGTCTCCTCCAACCTCATCGGTACCGACCCCTACTGGAGTGCCTGCCAGGTAGACATCCTCAAGGTCAACGCGGACGGCGATCTGGAGCTGGTCTTCGACTCGGGTAAGCTCTTCGACGTGGCCGAAAAGGTGCTGAAGCTCTACTACGGCACCGACAGCTCCTCCTACGTCCTGTCCGCCTACGGCTCTGACTCGGAGCAGAACGATATCCGCAATATGTTCGCCGAGGGTCTGGCCGCCATGGCCACCGTCCGTATCATGGAGCTGGAGAACTCGGTCATGCGTAACATGAGCCAGGAGTACGGCGTGATCCCCATGCCCAAGTTCGACACCCTCCAGGAGGACTACCGCACCCTGCTCCACGATCAGTTCACGGTCTACGCCATCCCCACCACCGTCACCGGTGAGCGTCTGGATATGGCTTCCGCCGTCCTGGAGGCTATGGGCTCCGCAAGCTGGCGCATCGTCAAGCCCGCTTACTACGAGACCACCCTGCGTACCAAGCTGGCCCAGGATCCCCAGTCGGCTCTGATGATGGACATCATCACCCAGGGCATCTTCATCGACGCGGGTATCGTCTACACCAACGCCCTGCAGTCCTTCCACGCAGGCTTCCGTTCCCTGATCCAGGGCAAGAACAACGACGCGGTCTCCCGCTATAAGTCCCTGTCCAAGGCCGCCCAAAACAAGATCAAGGGCATGACCCGTAAGCTGGACAAGATCGCCGACCAGCAGGGTTGATCCCGCCCCATCCATAATCAGAGGCCCGCCGCTCGGTTTTCCCGAGCGGCGGGCCTTTTGGTATATGCGGTATCACCTCAAGAAAATATGCAACAGCTTTTCATTCAACTTACTCTGATACGGCTGATACCGCATGGGCAGGTCCAGCCAGGTCTTTTTGTCCACGATGGACTTGTAGTGGGAGAAGGCATCGAAGCCGTCCTTACCGTGATAGGAGCCCATACCGCTCTCGCCTACCCCGCCGAAGCCCATCTCGCTGGTGGCCAGGCGAATGATCACATCGTTGATGCATCCGCCGCCGTAGGACAGCTCGGTTGTGACCCGATGGATATGTCGGCGGTTCTCCGAGAACAGGTAGAGGGCCAAGGGCTTGTCCTTGGCCTTGAGGCTGTCCACCATGCCGTCGAAGTCCTCGAAGGTCAGAATGGGCATGATGGGACCGAAGATCTCCTCCCCCATCACCGCGTCGGCCTCGGTGACGTTGTCCAGGACGGTGGGGGCAATGCGGCAGGCCTCGGGATCCGTCTCCCCGCCCGCCACTACCTTGGCGGGATCCATCAGCCCGCAGAGGCGGTCAAAATGCTTGCGGTTGATGATCTTCCCGTAGTCCTTGTTCTCCAGGGGACGCTCCCCGAACTGTCGGCGGATCTCGGCCTTGACCGCCTCCACGAAGGCATCCTTGACGCTCTTGTGGCAGAGGATGTAGTCGGGTGCCACGCAGGTCTGGCCGCAGTTGAGGTATTTGCCGAAAACGATGCGGCGGGCGGCCAGCTTGATCTTCGCGTCGGCATCCACGATACAGGGGCTTTTGCCTCCTAACTCCAAGACCACGGGGGTCAGATGCTCGGCGGTGCGGCGGAGCACCTCCTTGCCCACCGCCTGACTGCCCGTAAAGAAGACGAAATCGAACTTCTGATCCAGCAGGGCGGTATTCTCGGCGCGGCCGCCCATGACTACGGCTACGTATTCAGGGGCAAAGCACTCGGTGATGATCTTCTCCACCACCCGTCCCGTGGCGGGGGAGTAGGCACTGGGCTTGATGATGGCGGTGTTGCCCGCGGCAATGGCGTTGGCCAGGGGCTCCAGGGTGAGCAGGAAGGGGTAATTCCAGGGGCTCATGATGAGGGTATTGCCGTAGGGGACCGCTTGGCGGTAACTGTGGGAGTGGAACTGGGCCAGGGGGGTGGCCACGGTCTTGGGACGCGCGAAGCGTCTCACGTGCTTCATCATGTAGCGGATCTCGGTCAGCACCAAGCCCGACTCACACATAAAGCCCTCGTAGTGGCTCTTGCCCAGATCCTCCCGAAGGGCGTTGTTGATCTCGGTCTCGTACTTCTTAGTCACCGCGTACAGCCGCTTGAGCTGTGCGACGCGGAATCCCACGGGGATGGTGGCCCCGCTTCGGTAGTAGGTCCGCTGGGCTTCCAGCAGGGCTTGAATTTCCTGACTCGTCATGGTGTTTCCTCCCATTCTGCTTATTGCGCTCTCAAAAGATGGATTCATTAGACGTATTCGGCAACCTCGTTTGGGGTAGGGGAGGGGCTTGCTCCTCCCGCCGTCAAAAAAAAACTCCGAGTCCTTTTCTCGTGAGTCTCGACCGATTTCGGGAGGAGCAAGCCCCTCCCCTACGTGTTTTCGACGATATCAGTCAACGCAGGGTTATCGAACAGATCTATTATAGCACACCCCCGCCCGATTGTCAACAGGATTTTCGAGGGCCCCCTCGGTCCCCCGCGGGCTCCGTCTCGGGCATTGTGAAAATGCCCAATTTGCAACGTATTCTTTTTTGCTTTTCGTAGAAAACCATCATGCACCCTTGACAGGGTATATATGTTCATGGTATAATGATGCAAGACGATCCAATCCATTTTCCCATATGCTCCCATCCATACCATCCATCAACATGATATGAAAGGAACCACGATCATGAAAAAAACACGTATCCTCGCCGCGCTCCTCGCAGGTCTTATGCTCGTCAGCTCCCTGGCCTCCTGCGGCACGGGAGAGACCCCCGCAGACCAGACCGGGGATGACTACGTCCCCGCGGTCACCGAGGACGAGACTGCCCTGCAAGACAACCTCCCCGACGACCTGGACTATGAGGGAGACGAGATCACCATCATCAGCCGCTACGTCGAGGGCTGGACCTCCGCCGAGATCGGCGTGGAGGGCCTGAACAGCGAACCCGTCAACGATGCCGTCTTTGAGCGAAACAAGGCGGTAGAGGAGAGACTGGGTGTCAAGATCATCAGCATCGAGGACGGCACCAGCGGTGCCAGCGCCGTGGTCAACAAGGTGGCGGTATCGGTCAAGGGCGGTACCAACGATTACGATGCCATGGCCGCCCCCTGCTACACCACCCTGCCCGAGACCCTGAACGGTACCTTCGTCAACCTCCGCAAGACCCTGTACCTGGACTTCGATCAGCCCTGGTGGACCCAAGGCTTCCACGATGCCGTGGAGTACAAGGGTGCCCAGTACGCCATCATCGGCTCCATGCTCCTGTCCATGTACCGCTTCGGCTTCGTAACCGTGTTCAACAAGGATATGTTCGAGGACGCAAGCCAGCCCCTGCTCTACGAGTACGTGGAGAACGGCACCTGGACCCTGGATAAGCAGATCGAGCTGGTTCCCCTGTTCTACGAGGACAACGGCGACGGTATCCGCAATCTGAAGGGCGATACCTACGGCTTCATCAGCAGTAACTACACCAGCGTGGATCCCTACTGGAGTGCCTGTGACGTGGACATCATCACCAAGGACGGCGACGGCGAGTACCAGTACACCCTGGACGTGGAGCGTCTCCACGGCGTGGCCGATAAGGTCCTCCGCCTGTTCTACGAGACCGGCGGCGGCACCATGAACTTCCCCTTCATGGAAAACGATGCCGAGCAGGCCCAGATCCGTGATTATTTCGTAGACGGCTTTGCCGCTATGGCTACCCTCCGCGTGCTGGAGATGGAGAACTCCTCCATGAGAAACATGGAGCAGGAGTACGGCGTGGTGCCGATCCCCAAGTATGACCAAGACCAGGAAACCCACAAGACCCTGCTCCACGACCAGTTCACCGTGGTCTGCATCCCCGTCACCGTACAGGGTGAGCAGTTAGACGAAGTCAGTGCCGTACTGGAGGCCATGTCCTCCACCAGCTACCGCATCGTCAAGCCCGTCTACTACGAGGCTACCCTGCGTACCAAGCTGGCCCAGGATCCCCAGTCCGCCGAGATGATGGACATCATCACCGATAACGTCTACATCGACGCAGGCGTGATCTACTACTCCCCCCTCAACGGCTTCCACCACACCTTCCGCAGCGTCATCAAGAGCGGTAACAACAGCACCGTCTCGATTTTCAAGATGAAGGACAAGGCAACCCGAAGAAGCCTAGCCACCATCGTCAGCAAGCTGGAAAAGGTGGCTGACAAGCAGGGAGACTGATGTTTTTTCCCATAACCCGATGCAAAGGGGCTGTCTCATCGAGACAGCCCCTTTGGCTATGCTTTATAATGCGTATTTTCGTTGAAAATTTTGAACCTTGCCTCAAGCAGAGTCATCCTGAGCGGAGCGTGTGCAAAGCACCGCGGAGTCGAAGGAGCTCTTGTCGGGTAAGAGATCCTTCGACTCCGCGGTGCTTTGCACACGCTCCGCTCAGGATGACTCTGCCCGGGGAGAATTTCATGTTTTGAAAAGGATTAGCATAAACCAAACGCCTTACAAACCCGCGCCGGCACGTCCCCGCCCGTGTCACTATCCCAATACTCATGAGTGAATACCAAGACCCACTCCAGGGTGGTATCGAACACGTACACATCCGAGGGGAGGGTGAGCTTCCCCTCAAAATACAGGCGGCCCTCGTTGTTCCATTCATACTCCAGGCGATCCGCCAGCTCTCGGGGATCGGCGATAGCCACGAAATCGTAAACCTTCCGTCCGTGCAGGACCAGCCCGCCGTCGTGGTCCGACGCTTCGGACTCGGATAGGAACAGGACCTTGCCCTCACGCCCCCGCAAAAGTGCCAGAGCGTGGTCAAAATCCACCGTGGGTATATCGGGAGACATTTTATCCCACAGGAAGGCGGTCTCATACCAACCGTCAAAGCCCCCGGGATGCTCGTCCATACGCCTTACCCAATCGGGATGGGCGACGGCAAAGTCCGCCTTGTCCATCACGAAGGCATCCACAAAATCCCGCCGCATGACCTCGGGCAGGACGAATAATTCCAGTTTCATACCGCGGCCTCCTTACTTGACCATGCCGTAGCCGCCCGCGTACTTGCTGACCTCGGACACGGCCACGAAGACCTTGTTGTCGCAGGCCTGACGGATCTCGCGGAGGACCTTGGGGGTCTCCTTGCGGGGGAGAACGATGAAGATCATGTTCATCTTCTCCTTGGAGCCCTGACCCGCAAAAACCGTGTAGCCGCGGCCGTTTTCCTTGAGGTAGGCGGTGATCTTGGCGGTGCTCTCGTCCGAGGCGATCAGCTCCAGGTTGGAGGTGCCCAGGGCGATCTTGCTCTCCAGGGTGGAGCCCAAAAACAGTCCCGTGGCGTAGCCCGCGCAGTAGAAGACCAGGAGCAGAAGATTGTCGCCCAGGGTGGAAATGAGGGTGGAGATGACCAGGCCCCAGATGGTACATTCGATGAATCCCAGCCCCGCGGCCTTGAGGCGTTGGCCCTTGACCATCATGCAGGTCTTGAGGGATTGGATGGTGATCTCCACGATCTTGGCGGCGCAGACCAGCAGGCAAACGAGAATGGGGGATATCCCCCGCAGGGTGTCGAGAAATTCAGACATGGTGGTTCTCCTTTTGAAATATGGATTTTTAGGTGATTGTAAAATGCAGAAATGCACTGATGTATAAAGAAACAAATATGCTAATAAGGTGACCTTTTTTCCGATTTTGCCTTCCCCGCTGGGGAAGGCATGGGGCGCGTTTCCTTCCGCATTATCGCATTTTACAATCGCTTAAAATATGGATTTTTCAAGTGAATGCTTGGTCGGCCTTATCCTCGGTTGAATACGTACTCATCCATCCGCCGCAGGGCTTCCTTAACCCGCGCAAGGGGGAGGGCGACGTTGACGCGGATGTGGGTGGTCCCGCCGTGGTCGGTGCCGTCCTGCCAGGCGACACCTACGTCCCAGCCCATTTTGAGAAGCTCGGGCAGGGTGGTGTCATGTCGCGCCATCCACTCGGCGCAATCCAGAAACAGCATATAGGTTCCCTGGGGACGGGCCACGCGGACCCCCTCAAAGTGCTCGGTGATGTAGCGGTAAGCGTGGTCCACATTCTCGGAGAGGACTTTACAGAGCTCGTCCACCCACTCGTGACCCTCCTGCTTGTAGGCAGCGATGAGGGCGTACATGGAGAGC
>CAYRTP010000107.1:0-8816 GCA_964427175.1 uncultured Clostridium sp.
TCACTCTCGCGAAGCGAGAATATCACATACCGTCGGCATGACGGTATATATCACACGCCGCAGGCGTATTTCACGCGAATCCGCCCGTCGGATTCGCCTAGAAAGGGGGTCCCAAATCATGGATAGTCATCCGAATCTGACCGGTCAGGCCGAACATAACGAGGGGAATGACAAGTCCCTCCGGCCCAAGCACCGTCGGGATAGTATTCTGTGGAGCAAGCTGAATGGGGGAGCCTCCCGCTTTTATTCGATCCTGGTGAGATCCTTTATCGGGCGCGTCATGACGGGTTACCGCCGCCTGGACAGCAAGCTGATGGGCGGTACCCATCACGCGGGACGACACCGCAGTGCCCCCGCGTCGCCCGCCCGTCTGCGGCTGGTGAGTACCGTGGAGAGGGGGTGGCTCCTGCGGGGGATCCGCTCGCTCGGCGGCTTTTTGCTGGATCTGCCCCTGGTCTTCTACGGCCTGTTCGGTATGATCTACGGTATGCTGGGCCTGATCATTTACATGGTGGCTCCCTATCTTTCCGAGCAGTATATCTTTGAGCGGAGCGAGTTTTTGACCTCGGTGCTCACGGTTCTGTTGTCCATTCCGTTCTTGACATCCAAAAGCAGCCTGGCGGTCGCCCTGGGGCACAGTCCCCTTGGTCGGTTGCTCTTCGTGCGGTTTTTGGGGATCCCCGAGGACCGCTTCGGCGGTGTGGAGTGCAAATTCTCCACGGCCGAGGGCTTGACGATCATGTACACCACCTGCTTTTTGGGCATCCTGGCGGGTATCAGCACCCTGTTCATCCACCCCTGGGTCCTGCCGCTGGTCGCGGCGGTGCTGGTCTTTTTGGGCATGGTCTTTTCCTATCCCGAGACGGGTGTGGTGCTGTTTACCTTGCTGCTTCCTTTCGTTTGGCTGGACCAGCGGTGCATGATGCTGGTGGTGGGCTTGATCCTTTTGACCTGGTGCAGCTACGGCACCAAGCTGCTTTTGCTCCATCGGTCCTTCCGTGCGGGGCTTCTGGATCGGGTGGTGCTGGCCTTCATGCTGCTCATCTTCGTTACGGGCTTCATGGGCTACGGTGTGACACCCGAGTCCATTTGGCAGAGCATCTGTCTGACCGTCTGCACCAGCGGGTATTTCCTCATTGTCAACCTTATGAACACCCGCGCCTACATCCGCCGCTGTCTTTTGGGTGTGGGGATCTCGGTGGTGGTGGTCACGGCCCTGGCTTACATCCGCTTTGTGCCCGTGGACAGTCTGATGTGGCTGGAGGGCTCCCGCGCGGGCGACGCCATCATTGAGGGCTCACTCAACGCCGTAGAGCGGCTGTCCCAGCTGTGGGTGGATCACTCCGAACTGTACCTGGTCCTGGTGTTCCCTTGGCTGTACGCCTACCAGGTCCACACCAAACGGCTGTTCCGCAAGATCATGGGCTGTCTGTTCGTGATTTTGGATCTGGTCCTCATCGTCATGACCGATTCGGTGAGTGCCCTGGTCTGCATCGGGCTTGTGACGATTCTGTTTTTGCTGATGCTGGGCCATAAATGGCTGACGGCGGGACTGCTGGCCCTGCCCTCGGTGGTGTGCGGGGTGTACTGGCTTCAGTACCTGTACCCCCTGTCCGACGGGGTGCTGACGGTGATCTCCCGAAGCCGTCTGTACAAGGCCCAGCTGACCGAGAGCCTGTGGCGGATGGTCTGGGACCATCCCGAGGGCATCGGTGTGGGCGACAAGGCCTTCGCCGCCGTCTATCCCTTCTACGCCGCCCCTGACCTGGGGGCTGTGTCGGACTCGGGCAACCTCTTTTTTGAGGTGGTTTTGAGCTACGGCTGGGCGGGCTTGATCCTCACGGCGGCCATCCTGTTTTTGTTCCTCCAAAAGAGCTGTACCTGCCTCCGCCATACCGTGGTCAGCAAGGACCGCGCCATGATCCTGGGCGGTGTGACCAGTATGGTGGGTATGGTGATCTTCGGCAGTGTCCGCAGCTTCATTACCTCCCCCCGCGTTTTCTTTACGGTGGCGTTGGTGATGGCCCTGTGCAGTGCTTATGAGAATATCGTCTTCCGCGAGGGCGACGTGGAGCGGGCCGAGTGGGGAAGCTCGGAGTTTGCGGACGACCGCCTCTACCGAAGCGGAGAGTACACGCATACCCCAACCAAATCAAGTGCAAGTCAAAAGGAGTGATTCGTATGTCTTCATACTATCCGAACGGAGGCGACTCGGACCACCGTGACCGCAAGCTGTCCGACCTGCCCAAGCGGGGACGGTCCGAACAGGCCGCCGACGCGGGACGGGGAACCCGTGGCCGCGGTCCCGTAGCGGTCAACCGCCAGGGAAACCGCTGGTGGGTGTCCCTGCTGGTGGACCTGGTCATTCTGGCCGTGGTCGCGGGCCTGGTCATGGGCTTTGTCTTTGCCTTCCGCGCCGTGCGGGAGCTGTACGCCCCCACCTGGGAGGTCCGCCCTGTGATCTTCGACGTCAAAATGGAGGGCATTCCCCCCGATATGGTCAAGTACGATCAGGAAAAAGCCCAATACACCATTATGAATAATCCCATTTGGAGCTCCGAGCAGACCGACGCGGACTGTTTGGGCACCGTGGTCGACGTGCGGACCGTGCTGGTCTCCACGGGGGAGTTCAATACGGTCACCCTGTACCTGCGGGTGGAGGCGGATGCCTACTACCGCGAGGGAAAGGGCTACCGCATGGGTGAGACTCTGCTTCTGGCGGGAGCCGAGGGCGTTTACCGCCTGGAGGGCCTGGCCGCTGAGGGCATGATCATCTCCATGCACGAGCGGTCCGAGGACCCTCTGACCCCCACGGTTTGGGGCGATGGAGACGAGCCCATCTCGGACGCGCAGGGCTGATGGCGGAACAGGAGGATCGAGATGGAAAATAATCAAAACAATACCACGCTTCGCCGCGGGCGGAGGCCCCACTGGTCGGTGGTGGATACCGTGATCCTGCTGTTGGTCCTGACGGCCATCGGCGGTATTATCTACCGTGTGGTGATGACGGTTTCTCGCGAAAAGGAGGAATCCCAAGGCCTCGGGACGGTGTGCGAGGTTTACTTCGAGGTGGAGGAGACCCATCGGGACGTGCTGGCCGAGCTTCACGGATTCGAGACGGTGTATCTCTACGAAAACGGGATGCGGTTGGGTGCCATCGGTGCCACCATCAACGCCGTGACGGGCAACACGGTGGCGGCGTTGGAGGTGAATCCCATCGAGGGGACCGAGCAGGCTACCGCCACGGGCTGTATGATCTGCCGCGGCACAACGGTGGAAAACGGAGTTCTGTTGGTGGAGGGAACGGGCCGCTACCTCACCATGGGGAGCGTCCTGCAGATCCGTACCGATCGGGTGCTCCTGACCATTCGGGTCACCGATATCCAGGTACGGTCTTGAATGCCTCCGGCGGCTTGAACCTTTTTGCAAAAAGGTTCAAGACTCCAAAAAACTTTATGGCAGGCTTTTTTTGGGGGCCGATACTTGCGGATCGGGTGCGACTCGGGTTCCCTCATGGGGCCCCTGCCCCATTGGTGGGCGGGAACGTATTTGTCCTTTTGGTCGGAAACGAGGAGCAGTTGTGTAAAATGTTCTAAAAAAATCATTTGCAATGGGCAAAAATCCTAAATATTGACCCTTGATTTCGGGCGCGTTTTTTGATATACTAATCTTGGAGAAAAATCGAAGAAAATGCAGCGGTGCTGTGGTCAAAAACAGCGTTGCTCGAAGGGGCGGCGCACAGCGAACGACTGGTTTCGAATACCGTATGCGGAGTCCTTCGCAGGTAGTTTTCTTATAACAAATAGGAGATTCAAGTTCATGAAAAGTCGCCAAGTTGTCATTACCAATGCCAGCGGTCTGCACGCAAGACCTGCTACCTTCTTTATTCAGAAGGCCAACTGCTATAAGTGCTCCATTTGGGTGGAGAAGGACGATCGTAAGGTCAACGCCAAGAGCCTTTTGGGTGTTCTGTCCCTCGGTATCGCCAAGGGTATGACCATTTCCCTGATCGCTGACGGCCAGGACGAGGATGCCGCTCTGGACGGCCTCACCGCCCTCATCAATTCGGGCTTTGCCGAGTAATTCTCAGCCCGACCTGCGAATGCCTACATAGCATAACGATATAACGGCGCGAGCACTGCCCATGGGGGTACAGGGCCGCGCCGTTTATCTATGAAGCCACGATGTGGCTTCATGTGAAGTGCCCACTTCGTGGGCGTGAAGTGCCCACTTTGTGGGCGTGAAGAGCCCACTTCGTGAGCGTGAAGTGCTCACTTCGTGAGCGTGAGTAGAACGGGGGAGCGGGGACGCGGAGGCGCGGAGGGCGCTTCGCTGCTCCGCAGGGGCCATGCTATGCGGTGCTTCCGTTCCCCAAATAACCCAGTGGGAAGGGACCCACGGTGAACCGCTGTCAACCTGCGGTCGACAGCAAGGGGCGTCCGTCAAACAGTGCGTAAACACATACGCGAAATGTGTTAAAAGTTTTGGGGATTCTTAAGGGGCTTTTTGCAAAAGCCCCTTAAGCGGGGGTCAGGGGCAGAGCCCCTCGTCCCCCTGCCTCTCTGAAAGGAGTTTTTCATGGCCACACGAGAAGAAGAACGGAAGATGCTTTTGGAGAAGGCGAATTCGTTGCCGCTTTGTCCCGGGGTGTATATCATGAAGGACCGGGAGGGACGGGTGATCTACGTGGGGAAGTCGCGGAAGCTGAAGAATCGGGTGTCCCAGTATTTTCAGAACAGCGAGAAGAACCTCAAGACGGCGCGGATGGTGGCCTCGGTGCGGGATTTCGAGTATTTTCTGTGCGACACCGAGATGGAGGCGCTGACCCTGGAGAATACCCTCATCAAACAGCATACCCCCAAGTACAATATCCGCCTCAAGGATGCCAAGTCCTATCCGTATATCAAGATCACCGACGAGGCTTACCCGCGGCTGGTCATGACCCGTAAGCGGGAAAAGGATAAAGGAAAGTATTTCGGCCCCTATTCGGGGGTGTCTACCGTATTTTCGGTGCTGGATACCCTGCGGAGGGTGCTGGCCCTGCCCTCCTGTAACCGCCGATTCCCACGGGATATCGGCAAGGAGCGCCCCTGCCTCTACTACCAGATGGGCCGCTGTTGCGGGCCCTGTACGGGCAAGGTCTCCGAGGAGGAGTACGCCTCCACCGTCTCCCTGGCCTCGGATATCCTGCGAGGCAACACGGGTGAGGTCAAGCGCCGCCTGACCGAGCAGATGTATGAACACGCCGAGGCCGAGCGGTTTGAGGCCGCCGCCCGCTGTCGGGATACCATCTCCGCCCTGGACCGCCTGCGGGAGAAGCAGACCGTGGTGGCCGCTCCCGACACCGAGCAGGACGTGATCGGCTTCTACGGCGACGAGGTAGCCTCCTGTGTGTCGGTGTTCTACATCCGCGGGGGGGCGGTCATCGACAAGGACGATTTCCTGGCGGGGGCCGAGCGCATCCTGGACGAGGAGACCCTGGGAGCCTTCATCTGCGAGCACTACCGCGTCCGCGAGCATATCCCCAAGCAGATCCTGCTGTCCTTCAACCTGGACCCCGAGGAGCTGGCGGGGCTGTCCCAGTACCTCACCGAGGCGGCGGGGCACAAGGTCACGATCCGCACCCCCGAGCGTGGACAGGCCCACACCCTCTGTGAGCTGGTCTGCTCCAACGCCGCCGAGAAGGTGCGTCAGTACCGCCTGGATGCCGAGAAGGACGAGGGAGCCCTGGTCCGCTTGGCCGAGCTGTTGGAGCTCCCCAGCTATCCTGCCCGCATCGAGGCCTACGATATTTCCAACCTGGGCACCGAGCATCTGACCGCGGGCATGATCGTCTGCGAGGACGGCAAGTTCAATCGGTCGGATTACCGCTATTTCAAGATCAAGTCGGTGACGGGCACCACCGACGACTACGCCAGTATGCGGGAGGCTCTGGACCGCCGTTTGTCCCACCTGGAGGACGGCGAGGGCTCCTTCGGAAAGCTCCCCGATCTGATCCTCTTGGACGGCGGACGGGGCCACGTGGGTGTGGTCCGCGAGCTCATGGAGGAGCGGGGGATTGACATCCCCGTATTCGGCATGGTGAAGGACGATTTCCACAAGACCCGCGCCCTCTGCACCGAGGACGGCGAGATCAGCATCGCCCGCGAGAACGCGGTATTCGTGCTGGTCTACCGCATCCAGGAGGAGGTCCACCGTTTTACCGTCTCCCGCATGGACGCGGCCAAGCGCAAGACCCTGACCCACTCCAGCCTGACCAAGATCAAGGGCATCGGTGATGCCAAAGCCAAAGCCCTCCTGGCCGCCTTCGGCGGCATCGCGGGCGTAAAAGCCGCCTCCGAGGACGAGCTCGCCGCCGTAAAAGGCATCTCCCGCACCGACGCGGCCAATATTCGGGAATATTATAGAGGGAAGTGAGCCAGGGCTCTGCCCTGGACCCGCTTAAGGGCCTTTTGCAAAAGGCCCTTAAGAATCCCAAAAACTTTAAAAAAAATTAGCTGTATGGGTAGTTTGACTGCTGACGAAAGTATCTCTTACGTCAGCGGGGCCCCATCCCCGCGGATGAGTTAGGAGAGCGGGGGAACGTGGGGAGCGCGGACCGTCGAGGATGCCGGTCCCTACAGGATGTGCCTGTCTTTGCAGATCAACCGGGGAACGGAGCATAAGGAACCCGTTAGATGTGGTCGGCGGTCCGCCGACACATCGGACAACCGTCAGCCCTCGAATTGTACGCGCAATCAGACATTTCGCGGACGCGAAATGTCGCGCTGGTCAGGAGGCAGGATTCTTAAGGATGGAACCTTGGGTTCCGTCCTTAAGGGGCGCTCTTTTGGTACTTTTCTCTCGACAAGGAGAGAAAAGTACATAACCTTGGGTTACAGCATACAATCGGTTTAACCGAAAAACAAGGCTACCCCCAAAATTCAAATAACCACCCCCAAAACGCATAACCAACCGCAAAAATCAAAAAAGGAGAACCCCAACCATGATGCGCATCATCACCGGCCGCGCTCGCGGCATTAAACTGGAAACCCTGGAGGGGGATATGACCCGTCCCACCTCGGAACGCGCCAAGATGGCCATTTTCTCCAGCCTGCAATTCGAGCTGGAGGGCCGCCGTGTCCTGGACCTCTTTGCGGGCTCGGGTCAGATGGGCCTGGAGGCCGTCTCCCGCGGCGCCGCCCACGCGGTGCTGGTGGACCAGTCCAAGGACGCTGTCCGCGTCATCCGCAAGAACGCCGAAAAGACCCGCCTGGAGGAGGATTGCACCATCGTCTGCTCGGATTTCTCCGAGTTTTTGCGCCAGCGCAGAGGCCGCGATCCCTTTGACGTGATCTTCATCGATCCTCCCTACGGGATGCGCGCCTGCCGCGCCGCCGTGGAGGCCATTCTGGAGAACCGCCTGCTCAAGCCCAACGGCATCCTGGTCCTGGAGAGCGGTGAGCCCGATCCCCTGGGCACCGAGACCCCCATCGCCGCCAAGTTCGAGGTCCTCAAGTCCGCCCGCTACGGCGTGGCCTACGTCAATATCCTGACCCCCAAGGCGTGAACCTGAATTTTTGATAGGAGGTACCCCCATGAGCACTGCGTTGATTCCCGGGAGCTTTGACCCCATTACCCTGGGGCATTTGGACGTGATCACCCGCGCGGCGGCCAAATTTGACCGCGTGGTGGTGGCGGTGATGACCAACGATATGCAAAAGTACGTGCAGAACGCCCTGGTCAAGCAGTATATGTTCGACCGCGAGGAGCGGACCGCCCTGGCGGCCGCCGCCTGCGCCCACCTGCCCAACGTGGAGGTCATCTCGGCGGGGGGGATGCTCATTGATCTCTTTGACCGCGTAGGGGCGGATTGGATCATCAAGGGTGTCCGCTCCACCGCCGATTTCGAGTACGAGCAGAAGCACGCCCTCTACAACCGCGCCCACAATCCACGGGCCGAGACCCTGTATCTGCCCGCCGACCCCGCCTTCGACGGCCTCTCCTCCACCCTGGTGCGGGAGAAGATCCACAAAGGCGAGTCCCTGGAGGGCTTCCTGCCCGAGGCGGTCATCCGCCACATTTCCGAGCACTACCGCCCCTGAGCGGTCTGCTATACATTATTGAATTGAAAGGAAGGAATTCATCATGAAAAAGAATCTCCTCGTCGCCCGCATTGCGGTCATGGTCATCGGTATCCTGGTAGGCGTGCTCCTCCTGGTACTGGCAGGCATCCTCAAGCCCTCCACCGTGGCCACCATCATCCACTACGGCCTCATCGTCTACGGCATCATCATTGTCATCGGCAACATCCCCGGTCTGATCTCGGGCATCGCCAACGTCAATAAAGCCGCAGGCGTGTTCGACCTGATCTGCTCGATCCTGGGTATTGGCCTGGGCGCGGCTATGATCTTCTACCAGGGATCCGTCCTGGTAGCGCTGGTCGCCATCTACCTCATCGTCTTCCCCATCATCCGTGTTCTGCTGGCGGATCAGAAGGTGGAGCAGCTCAAGCGTGAGGCTCTCCGCATCGCCCTGGGCGTGGTTCTCCTGATGTTCGTGCCCTCCCTGGTGGGTGCGGCCTTCACCTTGGTCCATCTGCTCCTGCTCATCGCGGGCTGGGCCGTCATCGCTCTGTCCACCATCTTCGGTGTGATCGAGATTATCCGCATTTCCATGGCCAAGGAGATCAAGGCTCCCCAGAACGGCCACGTGTACGTGGATTTTGAGGAGAAGAAGGACTGATCCTTTGACTTCTACATAGAATAGGCTCCCCGACGGGTTTTGATATAATCCCCTTAGAGTAGACACTTGAAAAAACAAAAAGTTTTCAAGAC
>CAYRTP010000108.1:0-8799 GCA_964427175.1 uncultured Clostridium sp.
GGGAGGCAATCGCCTCCGCATCCCAGGAGGCTGACGGGGCAGCCTTCCTCGGCCAGGCGTTCCGCCAGGTGGGTCATGCGCCCGTCGCCCCCGATGACCGTGAAGGTGAATCGGTGGGCGGCAGGGGATGGGGCAGGGGTATGGGTCATGGGCGTTCACTCCTTTCGGGGGCTTTGGTGACGGGGGATGTCGATACCTGTCACATTACAGGGTATGCGCAGACCGAAAAAAAGGACCATGAAAAAAGAAAAAAAGAACGCGGAGACGTGCTTTGTCTCCGCGTTCGGTTCAAACGCCTATCATTTATGATATTTGGATCCCTTGGCGATCTGATAGCACCGATAGACGGCCTCGTACAGGATCACCCGCATGAGCTGGTGGGGAAAGGTCAGCTCGGACACCGACAGCCGCATTTTGGCGGCGGACTTGACCTCGGGGGCCAGGCCGTGGGAGGAGCCGATGATGAAGCAGAGGGTACCGCACTCGGCGGTGACCGACTCCAGCTTACGGGAGAGGTCGGGAGAGGACATCTGTTTTCCCTCCACGCAGAGGGCAATGGGATAGGCGCGGGGCGGGATGGCGGCCAGAATCGCCTTGGCCTCCTCGGCCAGGGCTTTCTTGATCTCGGACTCAGAGGGATCGTCGGGGAGACGGACCTCCTTGAGCTCGATCTCCTCTACGCGGCAGAGTCCCGACAGGCGTTTTTTGTACTCGGCGGCGGCTTCGCGGAGGTAGGATTCCTTCAGGTTTCCCACCGTGATGAAGCGAACGGTTTGAGGCATCATAGGGGCACCTCCTCGGTGTCAAGCTCGTACCGCGTGGGTACGGGCAAGGGTTGGTCAGCCTCACCCACCAGCATGGTTACCTCATGGGGGGCTGCCACGCGAAGGGTGGTTTCATAGCCTGCCAGGGTAGAAAAAGTCTCGTCATGGGCCAGGGCGGGGTCGTTGTTCTCCTCGCTCAAATGGGCCAGGAGGAAGTTATGGGTTCCCTGCCCTGCCAATTCGGCGGCGAAGTCGGCACAATCCCGATTGGACAGGTGGCCCCGCTTTCCGCGGATACGGAGCTTGAGATCGTACGGGTAGGGTCCGTACATGAGCATTTCCACGTCATGGTTGGACTCCAGGATCACCGACTCACAGCCCGTGAGCCCCGCGCGGATGGTATCGGTGATGTAGCCGATATCGGTGGCCAGGCCAACCGTTACGGTACGGTCGCCGTCCGAAAAGGAAAAGCGGTAGCCCACCGAGGCGCGGCTGTCATGTGGAGTAGCGAACGAAGCCACCGTCACGTCCCCTACACGGGTGGTGAAGGGGGCGGACTGGTAGAGCACCAAACACTTACACAAGGCCTCGGGCGGATTTCCTGCGTAGCGCTGGGCGGATTTGAGCAGGATGTGGACGGGAATGGGATGCTTCTTGGTCAGCACCTCCAGGGCGGCGATGTGATCGCTGTGGTCATGAGTGATGAAGATGGCATCCAGGGTATCCACGTCAACACCGATGGATTTCAGGGATTGGATCAGGGTTCGGGTACACTTTCCCGCGTCGATGAGGATGCGGGCCCCGGACGTTTCCAGGTAGGAAGCGTTCCCGGCGGAACCCGAATAGAGGGTACAGAGGCGATAGGACATGGTTCACCTCTTAATCCACAAACCATTTGGCCAGGTAGCCGTCCCACAAAAACAGGTAAAGAGCCTCGCACATAAAGACGATCACGAAGGGGATGATGAGGACCACCATCCAGCGGGATTTTTCAGCGCGTACGCGATTGCCCTCTACAAAGGCTTGCTTTTTTTCGGGGCTCCAATCGTCCGGGAGCATATCCACCGTAACGTCCTTATTGATAAACGCGCGGTTGTAGCCAAGGTAGGTCAGGATGATGGCGGCAAAGGCCACGAAATAGATGATCATGATCGGTTTTGCAAAGCCCAGGCCGACACAGCCGTAGTAAATGAACAGCAGGGCAAGGGTCAGACCGACCACGGTCCACATACGCTTTTTGACATCGGGGGACAAGGGCTTGGCATCGCGGCTGTCCTTGGGCAGTTGGGGGCGGTTTTTATTGGGAGAAAACATGAATACTCCTTATGTTTCATTAAAGGCAAAACGGGACATCAGAAAATTCTGGCGGCACCAACGGGACGGATCTTGAGGTCGTAGGTAGCACCCTCACCGAAGGTAGCGTTCATAACGGCGGTGAAGGTCTCCACCAGCTCCTCGGGGACGAAGGCCTGGACGGTGCCGGCAAATCCGCCGCCGTGGACACGGTACGCGGCGCGTTTACCGCCCAATACCTGCTCGCAGAGGCAGAGAGCCAGGGACAGGCCCTGCTCGGCAACGTTCTTGGTGGTATAGACGTTCTGGAGGTAGCAGTAAGAGGAGCGGCCGGATGCCAGAACACCTGCGAAGAACTGATCCACAGCGGCATCTCGCTCGGCCACGTCGGTAGCGGCGATGGCGGTCTGGAGAGCGGCCTTCTGGGCGGCTACACGCTCATTCTCGGTAAAGAAGTGGAGAGCGCGGAGGATGGCACGGTCACCGACCTTCTCGCGAAGGGCGGGGATGGCATCGATCACGGCCTGCTTGTCGATCTTGCGGAGGACGGGCTGCCCCAGGTGGGCGGCAACGGCCTTCATCTCAGCGGGGACGGCGGCGTAATCGTCGGTGAGGTCAGCGTGGTTTCCGCCGGTATTGACGATGCAGAGGTGGTAGCCTGCGGCGGTCATATTGAAGGGCAGAGCCTCGATGACGGGAGCGGAGGGATCGGCAAAATCAATGGCCACGATACCGCCGACGGCGCAAGCAACCTGGTCCATCAGACCGCAGGGCTTACCGAAGAACCGGTTCTCGGAGAACTGGGAGATCTTGGAGATGGTGACCTCGTCCACCTTGCCGTTGTTGTACAGGTGAGACTCGATGGTGCCCACCATGTCCTCAAAGGCGGCGGAGGAGGACAGGCCCGAGCCCTTGAACACGTTGGAAACGGTATAGGCATCGAAGCCACCTACGGTGTAGCCGTTGTTCTCCAGGCCCACGCAAACGCCTGCGATGAGGGCGGAGGACTTACCGAACTTGGCAGGGTCGGGGATCTTGGAATCGGCCAGGACTACAACGTCCTCGTCGAAGCCCTCGCTCTTGAGGCGGATCACGCCGTCAGCGCGTGGGGAGGCCACTGCCAACACGTCCAGGCTGATGGAGGCGGCGATGACACAGCCGTAGTTGTGGTCGGTATGGTTACCCGAAAGCTCGCTTCTGCCCGAAACGGTCAGAAGGGCAACCTCACGGTCTGCGCCGTAGAGGGCCACGAAATTGTTTACCAGATCCTTGATGCGGGCACGCTGGGCGATGGCACCGCCTGCGGAGCCCAGGGCATCCAGGGTAGCGTCCAGCTCACCTGCGTCGATGGCGGCGAGGAGGGTGGAGATATTGCAAAGGGGCTTGTCGTAAATGCGGATAGCAGACATGGCGATAGACCTTCCTTTTCTTAAAATGTAAATTATGAAATTCAAAATCAGGGATTCTGTACACGGAAATCAATTTATTATACCATATTCCTTCGTCAAATGCAACCGTTACTTGTAAACTTTTCGGCAGAAAGACATCGATTTTTGCCTTCTCGCTCGCTTTTCTCTTGACAGGCAGCGGATTCTGTGGTACAATAGAGGACAAGTCCACAGTTCACACCATGGAGAATACACCTATGCAGTCATCTCTGAAGTCATCCAACGGGAAAGGCATTCTGCTGGCTCTTCTGGCGGCTTCGCTATACGCCATCAACTCCCCCCTGTCCAAGCTCCTTCTGGATTCCGTGCCCTCCACCCTCATGGCGGGGCTTCTGTATCTGGGCGCGGGCATCGGCATGGGATTCGTGGCGTTCTTCCGCCGGATCCGCAAGGCTCCCCGCCACGAGGAAGGCTTCACCGCCCGCGATCTCCCCTTCGTACTGGCCATGATCGTTCTGGATATGCTTGCCCCCATTTTCCTGCTCTGGGGCCTGTCCATGACCACGGCAGCCAACGTTTCCCTGCTCAATAATTTTGAGATCGTCGCCACGGCTCTCATTGCCCTTTGCGTGTTCCGCGAGTCTGTCTCTCCCCGTCTCTGGTTGGGTATCGGATTCGTCACCGCCTCCTGCGCCCTCCTCTCCTTTGAGGACGTGTCCGCCCTCCGACTCGGAACGGGCTCCCTCCTCGTACTGGGCGCTTGCGTCTGCTGGGGCATGGAGAACAACTGCACGCGGAGGCTATCGGGCAAGGATCCCTTGATGATCGTTCTGCTGAAGGGTATTTTTTCGGGCTCCGGCTCTCTCGTCATCGCGCTCTGTCTCGGCGAACGAGCCTCCTCCCCCGTGGCTGTTACCGCCACCCTCGCGGTGGGATTCGTGGCTTACGGCCTGAGCATTTTCTTCTACGTGTACGCCCAACGGATGCTGGGGGCGGCGCGTACGGGAGCTTACTACGCCGTCGCGCCCTTTATCGGAACGGCACTCTCCCTCGCCATCTTCCGCGATCCGCCCCCCGCCACCTACGTGGCGGCGCTCCTCCTCATGGCGGTCGGCGCGGCGCTTTCGGCGGAGGACAAGCCCCTGTTCCGAGGGCGAAAAAAGAAACGCGCCACACAGAAAAATTGAGGCACGCATCCCTCTGCCCGTCACAAAACGGAGGAATTTTCCATGCTGACCCTGCAGAACACCGAGGCCATCCGCCGCATTGAGGAGGCCATCGGATACACCTTCAACGACAAGCGTTTGCTGATCCAGGTCCTGACACGCAAGACCTACCTCAAGATCGACCCCGAGGCCCCCGACAACGAGGTGCTGGAATTCTACGGCGACACCCTGATGAATTACCACGTCACCAACTATTTCATGTCCAAGTACGCCCATATGCTGGACGACGGTTTGTTCTTCATGCGGACGGTGGAGCAGTTCACCGATATGCGCTCCCACTACGTTTGCAACCGCTATCTGACCGACCGCATCAAGGCCATGGGCCTGGCCCGTTACCTGCGGGCACAGAATCGGGACACCGAGCTCCGTCGGGATGGCGAGAAGGCATACGCCGATATTTTCGAGAGCCTGGTGGGTGCTATCTATCTGGATTCCTATCAGAACGACACCTTGATCCGCGCCTTCATCCTGCGCCAGCTGGGCATCGAGCCCAAGCGGTCGCCCGCCGATATTGAAGCCTTTGATTACGATTCTCTGACGGTTCCCGTGCCTGCGGAGACCGCTCCCGTGGCATTGGAGGAGCCCGAGACCATTGCGGACCTGCCTGCCGTGGAAGCGGCCGTGGAGGAAATCATTCCCTCCCCCGTGGCAGCTGCCGCCGTTGCCGAGACCGTGCCTGCGGAGGAGGAGGTTCCCGCTCCGACGGTCGAAGCTCCTGTTTCGGAGGCTAAGGAAACGGCAGAGGTGTCTGCGGACGCAACTCCCGAGATCACAGCGGAGGTTCCCGCCGAGGATACCGCAGCTACCGCGGTGACTGCCGCTCTGCCGATTCCCGTTGTTGAGGCCGTGACCGCTGTGGCCGTGGTCAAAACCAAACAGGAGGCCTTGGCGGATTTCTGCCGTCAATGGGGCTTTGAGCAGCCGACCTACGGCGAGACTCCTCCCAACGCCCCCAACGCTCGTCCCGTGGCGGCTTGCACCCTGAAGTACAAGGATGCCAAGGGTAAGTTAGTCAAGATCAGCCTGAACGATTCGGGCCGTACCCTGGCCGAGGCCACCGAAAAAGCGGCGGCCAAGATGCTCAAGAAGCTGGAAAAGCAACGGGCTGACGCACTGGCCAAGGAGCAGAAGGCCGCCGAAAAGCCCGTGACCGCTCCTCAGGACGAGACTCCTGCCGAGCCCGTCAAGGAGCAGATCGAAGTACCTGCCCCCGAGGTAAAGGAGGAAGCACCTATCCCTACCGCGGAGGTAGCTGTTGAGGTTCCCGAGGCCGAGACAACCGAGGCCCCCCAAGCGGCCGATCCCGAAGCCGAAACTGCTCAGGCCGAGGTTGAGACCAAAGAGGAGATCATCGAGGCCGAGCCTGCCGCCGCAGAAGCGGTAACGGAGGATGAATCCCAAGCCATCGAGGAGCAGATTGCCGCCGTTCTGCCCGCTGTCGAGACAGTTCCCTTTGAGGATTTGCCAATCAAACAGACCTTTGAATACGTGGAGGAGACCGCTCCCGCACAGCAGGAGATTCCCGCCCCGGAGCCTGCACCGGAAGAAGAATTCATTCAGCAGACCATGATCCTCACCATGGAGGGTGCTCCCGCCGAGGCAACGGCTCCCGGTGAGGAACCCACCGTATCCGAGGACGTAAAACCCGCTAAAAACTCCCGCAAAAAGAAACCCGCCGTCACAGGTGAAGGATCCGAGGAGGCCAAACCCAAGCGTTCGTCTTCCCGCAAGAAGACCGCCCCCGCCGAGGACAGGCCTGCCGAGGAAGGGATTGTGACAAACAGCTCTGCGGAATCGTCGGCTGAGCCTTCCGCTGAGGAGGCCGCCGAAAAGGCCGTCAAGGAGGCCAAGCCCCGCACGAGAAAGCCTCGGGCGAAGAAAGCTAACGAGGGCGATGGCGACGGAAACTCTGCTGAGGGGGAACAAGGGGAAACGAAGTAAAATTCTCACTCCCAATCCGCCGAACACCATCAAAAAGGAATCTGCGTGTATGAAAAATGGGATTTTAACTCCTTTGGGAGAAATTCAAATTTACATTGACGATATCCTTTGCGACTATGAGTATGAACCGCATTGCAAGGACATTCGATCTTTGCGTGAGAAACCGCCGACAGGATGTTATCGAATCACCATTTCGAAACGGGATTGGCAGACCATTCGGTGCGTTGTTTCCCTGCGGGATCGTGAAATAGTCAATATCGGCGCATCGGGCGAACGATATTTATATGCGGAGTTCGTGAAGGATAACCTTGTGTTGACGATCGGTGCCGGAGACGAACAGCCTGCATTTGACACCAAACAAATCCGATATGGTATCGAGTATGTCCGCAAAAATCCCGTCGACCACGTCATGTTCGGTATTGCTTGGGCGACAGATTATGAAGGGCCTTTCGATATCCGAACGCAATTGGCAACCGATCTTTATTAGTTCTCATTCTTAAAAAGGATAGCCAACCCGAAAAAATCCGGGTTGGCTATCTTTTTTTCAAATCCTTGCGGACTTCTTAAGGTATGCCGTTTTTTCAACCAACTCAACCGTCGGTTAATTTAATTCAAAAAACAGGTTGTTGAAATATGGTCGGGTTTATGCTATACTATATTCAGTGAGGCGCGTCACAATTTGAATTTGGAGGTTGAATTTTATGACCGAGATCCATATTGGAAGCAAAATCCGTGAGTTGCGAAAGAAGAAAGGCATTACCCAGGAGGCCCTGGCCGCCGTGTTGACGGTCACGCCCCAAGCCGTGAGCAAGTGGGAGAGTGGCGTGACGTACCCCGATATGGCGATGATCCCCGCGATTGCGCGGTATTTTGAGGTTTCTTTGGATGTACTGTTTGATTATGATGTAAATGAAATCAAAGCAAGCATTAAAAAGATTCAAAAAGAGGCGCGCGAATATTTTTACCACGACCAGAAGCGATATGTTGAGATTATAAAAAACGCACTCAATGACTATCCTGGAAACGAGGAGCTTCTTTTTGACCTGCTCAATATTTATGCCAATTACGATTTTACCCTCATTGATGGTAACGATCATATCGACGAAGCCCTTGAAATTGCCGATCGCCTCATTTCGGGGAGTAACGATTATGTCACCGTCTGCTGGGCGAAAGAGAGACAGGCAGGCATTTATCTCAAAAAGGGCGAATACGATAAGGCCAAGGAGATTTATGAGTCTTTGCCTCACGAAGACGATGTTCCGACCCGTTATAAATCTATGGCCTTTACGCTTTCGGGCGTGGACAAATTGCGTTCAGCAACCTTTTATCGAAATGGAAGCATTGAAGACCTGTATATCGCCTGTGAGAAAATGGGGGATGCGTGGTTGACGATGGATGAGCATTCAGAGGCACCCTTCGATGATCACACGCCTGCGGATTACATTCCCGAGGCCATAAAATGCTACCGTCAGGCCATAACCGTGTTGGAATCCTTTATGGCAGATCAGCCCGATCTCGCCCCCCATCGGCGATACCTGTGGGCCGGTATGCAGACTTTCCACTGGTGCTTTCATCAGGACCTTGCCGCTTGTTACAAAAAACTGGGGCAGATCCGGGAATGTGAGCAGGAAGTCGAAACAGCCTACGGGATCATTTCGACCGCATGGGCGGATTTTGAAACACGCCGCGGGCTTTACATGGGATCTTTCAATCAGCATTTGACCAGGCTCGGACTTGAGGAATATTGCCGATAATTCCCTTTCCAACGAACAAACGGAGAGCCCACCCGATGCATTGTCGGGTGGGCTCTCCTATTTTTTTAGATCCTCGCGGACCTCTTATTGCAAAGCTCCAGCTTTCCGTCCTCCATACGGAAGATGCGGTCGGCGCGGTCGGCGATGGACATATCGTGGGTGACCATGATGAGGGTCTGTCCGATCATATTCTTGGTCTCAAGGAGCAACTCCAGCACCTCGTCGGCGTTGGTGCGGTCCAGGTTACCCGTGGGCTCGTCGGCAAAGAGGATATGGGGCATATTGATGAGGGCGCGGGCAATGGCTACGCGCTGTTGCTGTCCGCCCGACAGTTCACTGGGCAGGTGATGCAGACGGTCTGCGATGCCCAGGGAGGCTACCAGCTTTTTGAACATCTCCTCGTATGCGGCGTTTTCCTTATTGCACATGAGGG
>CAYRTP010000109.1:0-8722 GCA_964427175.1 uncultured Clostridium sp.
CGGGTTCTCTGAAAGAAGTCACCGACTTCCGCGACGAAATCGACCTGTCGGGCTCTAAGCTGACCCCGGACCTGCGGAAGGGTGTGGACCCCGACAAGCTCATGACCAAGCTCTTTAAGGTGACCCCCCTGGAGGACAGCTTCAAGTGCAACTTCAACATTCTCATTGACTCGGCTCCCCGTCAGATGGGTATTGCCGAGATCCTGCGGGAGTGGATCTTCTTCCGCATGGGCTGTGTGCGCCGTGAGCTGACCTTCGATCTTGGCAAGAAGCGGGACAAGCTCCACCTGCTGGAGGCTTTGGCCAAGGTGCTTTTGGACATTGATCTGGCCATCAAGATCATCCGCAAGACCGAAAAGGAGGAGGAGGTCATTCCCTCTCTGATGACGGGCTTCGACATTGACGAGGTACAGGCCAACTACATTGCCGAGATCAAGCTCCGCCACCTCAATCGGGAGTACATTCTCAATCGGGTGGCCGAGATGGAGAACCTTCGCAAGGAGATTGCGGAATTGGAGGCCATTCTGGGCGACGAGCTCAAGATCAAGGCCTACATCGCCAACCAGCTGACCGAGATCAAGAAGAAGTACGGTAAGCCCCGCATGACTCAGATCATGGACGCGGGTGAGGTCAAGGTCTACAACGAGGAGGAGCACGTGGAGAACTTCCCCGTCAAGCTCCTGTTCACCAGCGAAGGATACTTCAAGAAGATCGCCGTCACGCCTCGCACCCAGTTCTCGGTGGAGGATCAGAAGATGAAGGACGGAGATCGGGTCATTACGGTACTGGATGCCGAAAACAAGGACGAGCTGGTGTTCTTCACCGACAAGTGCCAGGTCTACCGCGTATCGGTGGATGATTTCGACACCCTGAAATCCTCCTCCATGGGCGACTACCTGCCCACCAAGCTCAAGATGGACGAAGACGAGCATCCCGTGTACATGGAGGTTCGGAACGAATATCCCGAAGGGGAGAATTACATCTTCCTCTTTGAGAACGGCAAGGGCGTTCGGGTCCCCGTAACCGCTTACGTGACCAAGGGCAACCGCCGCAAGCTGACAGGTGCTTACTCGGGCTCCTCTCCCCTGGTGACGGTCCTGAAGGACACCGACAAGCATCCCGTGGATATTCTGATGATCTCCTCGGCGGACCGCGCCATTCTCATCAAATCCACTCTTATTCCCGTCAAGACCACCCGTACCTCGGGCGGCGTTCAATTGCTCAACGTCCGAAAGGGGCAGGTACTGGCCAAGGCCCTCACCGACTTCGGGGACAACTATCAGAACGTCAAATCCTACCGCAAGCTGAAGATCCCCGCATCGGGTACTCTGCTTGAAGAAAAGAATATTGAGATCCAACAGATCAAGATCGACACATAAAAGGAGATGCATCCTATGAACACCAAAAAACAAAAGCTGATCGCCCGCGTCATGGCGATCCTGCTCAGCGTTCTCATGCTGGGCTCGGGTCTGACCATGATCATTACCCTGCTCATTGATTTCCTGGCGAAATAATGACCGCCCCGCGCTCGGTCCACCCGAACCCAGCGCGGGGTTGACGCATAATATTTGATGAGCGAGGTAGTAAATTCACATTTTCGGGTCATGCTATTCTAAAGGTAACCTCTAACCTCTAAAAAGAAAGGACTCCGTCTATGACCATCCGCATTCCTGCCGAATATGACGGCAGACTGCTTCGATCCTACTTAAAGCTGACGCTGGGGCTGTCTACGGCGGTGCTTTCCAAACTGAAAAACCATGAACAGGGAATCCTGGTCAACGGGGAGCGGGTCACGGTTCGCTACGTACTCCGCGAGGGGGATCTGCTGGAGCTGCGGGATCGGGATACCGCCGAGACTGCCACCGAGCACGTGATTCCTTGTAAGCTCCCCCTGGATGTTCTCTACGAGGACGATCACGTCATCGCCCTCAACAAGCCTGCCGATATGCCCACCCACCCCTCCCACGGACATCTCTGCGACACCCTGGCCAATGCCCTGGCTTACCGCTACGCCGAGGCCTCCGAACCGTTTGTATTCCGTCCTCTGGGGCGGTTGGACCGCAACACCAGCGGTGTGGTGGTGGCTGGCAAGACCCGCGCCGCCTCGGGATGCCTGGGGCGTTCCCTGAAAAACGGCGAGGTGACCAAGCGGTACGTGGCCATCCTGGTTGGAGAGCTTCCCTGCGACGGTTTGACCCACACCATCGAGGCTCCCATTTACCATCCCGATGATACGGGCATCAAGCGCGCCGTTGGGGAAACGGAGGGGGCAGTGTATGCCAAGACCCTTTATCGGGTCCTGGCTGCGCGGGACGGCCACTCGCTGGTGCTCTGCCAGCCCGTAACGGGGCGGACCCACCAGTTGCGGGTACATTTTTCCCATATCGGCCATCCTATTTTGGGCGATGACATATACGGGACATCCTCACATCTGATTCCCCGCCACGCCCTTCACGCGCTGTCCCTGTCGGTTCCCATGCCCTTTGCCCGTATGCGGGCAGATGTCATTGAAGGGGCGGAGCCCTTGATCGGGCTTGATCCAACCTTGGCGTTGAACCATCCCACCCCCGACGGGTATCTCCATACCTGGGCTCCTCTGCCCGCGGATATGGGAGGGCTTTTGGATGAATTCTTCCCTCATTCCCTCCTTACCGCCCAAGCACCGACCGTGTCGCTGTTGACCGCTCTCGGTCTGAACCAAACCTGACTCCGATCAGCCCTCTCGTACCAAAGAAAGGATAATGCTCACGCATGAAAAAGTCTTCCCCTCCGAAACCAAAGGGCTCTGAAGCCCCCAAATCCCCTCTGTCCGCCGCGGAATACGCCAAGCTCCCCGTGGATGAGCGATCGGCCTACCGCCCCGTAGAGCCCAAATACGAGCGTCTGCCCGTGGTTTGCCGGGTGCTGTTCGGCCTGGCGGCGGTCTCGGTTCTCCTCTATATCGTCATGACGCACAGCGTGGCCTTCTCGGATTGGTTCAACCAAACCGTCAGTGCGGCACTGCGGGTGGTATTCGCCACCTTGACCGACTGGATCCCCTTTTCGGTGGGGGAGTTGACCATTTGGATGCTGCCGCTGATCCTGTTTTTGGTACTCCGACACGCTATCCGACACCGTTGCGACACCTGGCGCACCTCGGTGGTGTATATCGGGATCCTTTTGTCGGCGGTAGTGACCCTGTTTTCGGTGTTCGTGCTCAATTTTGCCGCAGGCTACCGAGGCTCCACGCTGGATCAAAAGCTGGAACTGGATCGTGAAAAGGTCTCGGCCGAGGAGTTGTACGACACCGCCGTGATCCTGGTTGATGCCATCAATCGGGAGACCGCCGAGATCGAGTTTTATGCCGATGATTTTTCCATCATGCCCTACTCGCTGGACGAAATGAATGACAAATTGGCCGATGCGTACGGTGCTTTCGCTGACCAGCATGATTGGATCACCCACGTGAACAGCCGCGTCAAGCCGGTCCTCATCAGCGAGGTCATGTCCTATATGCACATTACGGGGGTATATTCCTTCTTCACGGGGGAGGCCAACATCAACGTCAATTTCCCCGACTACACCATTCCCTACACCGCCGCCCATGAGTTGGCCCACCAGCGGGGCATCGCGCGGGAGGACGAGGCCAACTTCGTGGCCTTCTTAGTCTGCATCGGCTCGGATGACCCCTATATCCGCTACAGCGGGTATCTGAACGTCTACGAGTACGTGGCCAACGCCCTATGGAGTGCCGACAAGGAGCTCTACTACAAGGCTGTGGCCCATCTCAACCGCGAGGTCAAATCCGAGATGACCGCCTACAACCGGTTCTATGACAAGTATCGGGAATCCACCGTCAGCCAGGTTTCGGGCACTATCAACAACTCCTACCTGCAAAGCCAGGGTACCCCCGGTACCAAGAGCTACGGCATGGTGGTAGACCTGGCGGTCGCCTTTTATCGGGATGCCGAAAAGTAGCCCTCACGTCCCATTGCGACACCCAAATCGGAAACAGACCGAAGGATGTACAAAGCCGTCCTTCGGTCTATTTTTGTAGGCAATGTAAATATTTTGTGAACAGTTTATATGGCCTCTTGCCAAAAATGTACAAATATGATATGATTATATTGATAGATTCAGTCAAATTCATAGTCATATTATGAATTTTTTTGTCTGTTATTGCGAAACGGTTGTCGAAACGCACGCCCTATGGCAGGGGAATTGCGTCTCCTTTTGACGTGGTCCCGCTTTGTTGTGCGTATTTTCCTTTTCGTTTTGTCCTCATCACCCACCCATCCCCCCTGCTCTGCCTGTCTGTGGCCGCCCTTCGCGGCGTTCACGATGTACATATACCATGGAAAAATTGTTTGTTCAAGGCGGTCGCCGCCTCAATGGTTCCATCGCCATCAGCGGTATGAAGAATGCGGCTCTGCCCATTCTTTTCGCCTGCGCGTTGAACCGTGAGCCTTGTCTGATCCACAACGTCCCTGCGGTCAGCGATATTGCCAACACCTTGGATATTCTCGCGGCCATGGGCTGCGAGATCACCCACACGGCTCCCAACACCGTTGAGATCAACGGTGCCGGCTTCCGCGTCGGTTCTTCCCCCGATCATCTGGTGGAGAAGATCCGCGCCTCCTCCTACCTCATGGGCGTGGAGCTGGGGCGCGCGGGGAAAACGCGGATCGCCTATCCCGGCGGTTGTAAGTTTGGCTCTGCCCGTCCCCTGAACTACCATACCCGCGCCTTTGAGATCATGGGTGCCGAGATGGAGGTTTCGGGTCAGGGCTTCTACGGCGAGGCCCCCGGCGGACTTCATGAGGGCAAGATCATTCTGGATATGGCCTCGGTGGGTGCCACCATCAACATCATCCTGGCGGCTGTCCTCACCCCCGGTACCACCGTCATCGGCAACGCCGCCCGCGAGCCTCACATTGTGGCACTGGCGAATTTCCTCAATATGTGCGGCGGTAAGATCCTGGGTGCGGGTACCTCCGAGATCCACATCGAGGGTGTACAGACCCTTCACGGCTGTACCTACACCATCATTCCCGACATGATCGAGGCGGGGACCTATATGTGCGCCGTAGCCGGTGTGGGTGGGTGCATCACCCTAACGGGAGTAATTCCCAAGCATCTGGAGTCCATCATCAGCAAGCTCTCCGAAATGGGCGTGGACTTTGAGATCGGGGAGGATGCCATCCGCGTATCCTCCACCGGCGTTCTGCGGGGAACCCAGATCACCACCGCCATTTATCCCGGATTCCCCACCGATATGCAACCCCAGTTCGGCGTGCTCCTCGGCGTAGCCAAGGGTATGAGCACCATCAACGAAAAGATCTGGGATAACCGATTCGCCTATCTCGACGAGCTGGCTCGCATGGGTATTACGGTGTCCCGTACCTCCAGCACAGCTTGGTTCCCCGGTAATCAAAAGCTCCTGGGGGCTTCGGTGGCCGCCACCGATCTGCGGGGCGGTGCCGCTATGGTCATCGCGGGTCTGATGGCCGAGGGCATCACCGAGATTTCCCATCCCGAGTACATTGATCGGGGCTACGACGATCTCATCGGCAAGCTCCAGGCTCTCGGCGCTGTCATTGAGCGCAAGGAGGTTTTCAGTCAGAATCCAACATCCGTGGTTAAGTCTCTCTCGTAAGCAAGTAATTTTACGTCCCCGCTTCCCGTTCACAGATTGTTAACACAATATATATATATATATATATATTTGCATGTTATAATATATGGGGCTTGCCCCATATCGGACTTACAATTATTATTTCAGGAGGTTTATCCATGTCCAAGTTCAAACGTATTCTCGCCGCGCTCCTCGCCTCGTTGATGGTGCTTCCCTTCGCCGCCTGTGGTGAGGGTGACGATCCCGCCGCCGAATCCAAAGACGGCCAAACCACCGCAGGCTATGAGGTTGATACCGAATTCTTCCCCGATATCGAAAAGCAGGACTATGAGGGTGCCACCTTCTGTATGTCCGGTGCCAAGGAGGACGGCTCCTGGTACCTGGCCGATGAATACAAGACCGGCAGTGAGGGAAACCATGTCCTTAACAATACCCTGTTTGAGATGAATACCCTGGTAGAGGAGTATCTGAACGTCGAGCTCTTGAAGGGCTCCACCGCCGGTGTTGCCCTGGATACCACCATTATGTCGGGCGACGATGTCTACCAGGTACACCTGCCCCACGCTTATTGGGACGTGGCTCCCTTCATCACCCGCAATTTCGTGCTGGATATGAACGAGCTCGAAAACATCGATTTCGACCAGCCCTACTGGAACGGTCCCATCATTGAGGAGCTGGCCATCTGCGATCGCAAGTACGTGGCCGTGGGCGATATCTGCTGGAGCGTTCTCCACATGATCTACACCAACAAGGATCTGATGGAGACCGCCAACCTCAAGATGCCCTATGACCAGGTCCGCAACGGCGAATGGACCTTCAGCGAGTTCTACGAGCTGACCTCCAACCTGTACCAGGATGACGGCGACGGTCAGAAAAACAATAAGGACCTCTTCGGTTTTGCGGGCGGACTCAATGACTGGGGTGCCATCATTCCCCAGGCGGCAGGTATCTTCGTGGCCCAAAAGAACGATGACGGCGATTTCGATGTTTCTCTGTACAGCGAGAAGCTCGTCAATCTGTTTGAGGACTTCCACACCTGGACCCAGAACGAAAGCGTTCAGGTCTGGACCTACGGAAAGTCTGAGGGTAAGGAAGTAAGCTTCACCGATCAGAAATGCTACGTTACCGGCGGTATCTTGGGCACCCAGTACCTGGGTGTGGATTTTGAGCTGGGTATTCTGCCCATGCCCAAGTATGACACCGCTCAGGAGAACTACTCCCACGTCAACTGGGGTCACGAGCTTCTGGTTCCCACCACCGTCAAGAACCGTGAGATGGTCGGTCACGTTCTGGAGCTGATGTCCTTCTACAGCGGCACCATGGTACGTGAAAAGTATTACGATGAGGTTCTCCAGCTCCGTGTTTCCGAGCAGCCTGATGACCGTGACATGGTTGAGATCATCTACAACACCGTTGTATACGATCCCGGCATGGTTTACGCTCACGCCGGTTCCAGCACGGGTTCCCTCTACCCCCTGTCCTACACCTTCCACAACTGCATCGGAGATGAAAAGAACGTCACCTCCTACTGCCAGGCTTACCTAAAGCCCGCGCAGAAGCAGATCGATGCCCTCGTCAAGAGAGTTTCTCAGAGATCCTGAGCTGAATAAAGCTTCAACGGCAGGAGCGCACCTTGTGCGCTCCTGCCGTTGCTTTCGGGTTATGGCTTTTCTGTCTCGCGTCGGAGCTCGGTGGCGTTTTTCTGACTGCACCCCGCCCGTCCTCCGCCTGCACAAGCGCAGGCGCAGGCACAGGCGCACGCGCATCCGCTCCCCCCGCTTCGGCCGTAACGGCCGACGTGGGAGCCTGTGGTAGCGTTATGCTTTTGCTCGGCGCGTCTGTAGTGGGGATTGATCATCCCATAAGTATGGATCCGATGGCCGTAGCCGCGAAGGAAGCCTCGGCCTCTGTGGTAGGATATGAAGCCGTCCACGATGTTCTTATCAGAGGATAGTATTATTATACAGGATTTCGAAGTAAATGTCAAGACGGATTTAAGTTTAAAAACTCCCAAGGCAGGGCCTTGGGAGTTTCGCGTATTACCGGATGGGCTCAAAATCCGAAGTGCCGTGCTTGCAGAGAGGGCAAATAAAGTCCTCGGGGAGCTCGTCTCCTTCGTAGACGTAGCCGCAGATCTTGCAGACGTAGCCCTTCTTACCCTCGGTTTCGGGCTTGGGCTTGACGTTAGCGTGGTAGTAAGCGTAGGTCATAGTCTCCGCGTCGGACAGAACGCGGGCCTCAGTGACCGAGCAGATGAACATACCGTGGGTATCCAGGTCCACGTACTGGTCCACCGTCAGAGACATGAAAGCGTTGATATAACGAGGCAGGACCACCAGGTCATTATCGGAACGCAGAGGAGTGCAGTCCGCAAACTTGTCCACGTTACGGCCGCTGCGGAAGCCAAAGGCCTCAAAGACCTTGAAGGGGGCATCCACGGTGAGGCAGTTGATATTCATCTTGCCGGTCTGCTTGATGACGTGGTGGGAGTAGTTTTCCTTATTGATGGTCACGGCAATGCGGTTGGGGGTATTGGTGACCTGGGTGACCGTGTTGACAATGAGGCCGTTATCCTTCTTGCCGTCGTTGCAGGTGACCACGTAGAGACCGTAGCCAATCTTAAAGAGGGCGGTCATATCCTGCTTATTGGCGGTCTCGTCCCGGAGGGCCAGGTACTCACGGCAGAGCTCGTCTGCCAGGGCGTTGAGCTGGCCGGTGCTCTCCTCGTTGAGGGCGGACATGATCTTGACGGTATTCTCGGTATAGGTCAGGTTCTTGGACTTCTCCAGCATACCCTTCATGACCTTGGTGGCCTGGGGAGCCCAGGAGCCGTTCTCAATGAAGGCTACGGTGCGGTTGGAGAAGTTACGCTCGGTGAGGTGGTTGATGAATTCCCGCATGAAGGGGAAGATCTCGGCGTTGTAGGTGGTGGTAGCCAGCACCAACTTGGAGTAGCGGAAGGCATCCTCAACGGCCTCGGCCATGTCACAGCGAGCCAGATCGTTGACTACAACCTTGGGGCAACCGTTGGCCTTCAGCTTGTCCGCCAGCTTCAGAACGGCCTTCTTGGTGTTGCCGTAGACCGAGGTATAGGCGATGACGATGCCC
>CAYRTP010000110.1:0-8654 GCA_964427175.1 uncultured Clostridium sp.
TTCACTACCGTGTCGCCGCTTCGCTACCCGCTGGGGAAGGCAAAATCGGAGAAAAATGCTACCTTATTAGCAAATTTAATTCTTTATATATCAATGCATCTTGCCATTTTACAATCGACTAAGGAGAATATTACTAAGGAGAATATTATGAAGAACAATCGCATTCTGTCGGGCCTTGAGCCCGCCTCGGTGATGGCTTTCTTTGAGGACATCTGCGCCATCCCCCACGTGTCGGGGGATGAGGGCAGAATTGCCGACTATATTGAGGGCTTCGCCCGCGAGCGGGGGCTGTACTGCTACCGCGACGCGGTACATAACCTATTCATCAAGCACCCCGCGTCGGAGGGCCATGAGAATGCCCCTGCGGTCATGCTCCAGGGCCACACCGACATGGTGGGCGAGAAGACCGCCGACTCGGACCACGATTTTTCTACCGACGGCCTGAAGCTCAAAGTGGATGCCGAGGGCTGGATCTCGGCCACCGGCACCACCCTGGGCGGTGACGACGGCATTGCCGTGGCCATGATGCTGGCCCTGCTGGATAATCCCCCCGAGCCTCACCCCGCCCTGGAGTGCCTGTTCACCGTATCCGAGGAGACGGGGCTGGAGGGGGCCTGGGCCTTCGATCCCGCCGCCGCTGGAGCCACTGCCCACACCATGATCAACCTGGACAGCGAGGCCGAGGGCATCATCACCGCGGGCTGTTCGGGCGGTATGCGGACGGATATTCTGGTCCCCGTCACCTGTGAGCCCGCCGAAGGGATCGCCGTGAAGGTCACCCTGGACGGATTCACCGGCGGTCACTCGGGCGTGGAGATCCACGAGGGGCATACCAACGCCATCAAAGCTATGGGGCGCATTTGGACAGCGGCCTGCCGAAAACTGGCAGGGGAGGTCTACCTCTGCTCCATCACGGGCGGCGGTAAGGACAACGCCATTCCAAGAGATTGCACCGCTGTGTTTGACGTGGTCAGCGATGGCGGGCAGGCCGATACCGCTTTGGTCGAGGCTTTCTGTGAGATCGTCTGCGCCGAGGCCGATAAGCTGCGGGGCGAGCCCAATATGATCCCCGCCGATAAGATCTTCACCTGCACTGCCGAGATCATCACCGAGGGAGCCCCTGCCTATGCCCTGTCGGTAGGAAGCGATATGAAGGTCAGAGACCTCCTCACCCTCGTCCGCGACGGCGTCCTCTCCATGAACGCCCACGTTAAGGGCCTGGTGGCTCACTCCCGCAACCTGGGCATCGTTAAGACCCTTACCGATGAGGAAGGCAAGCCCACCGCCGTCAAGTTCTCCATGTCCACCCGCTCCGCCTCGAATCACCACCTGGACGACTCCGAGCGGGAGCTGTGTACCCTCGCCGCCGCCATCACGGGGGAGGGAAGCAACGCCACCCACCGCGCCCGCTACCCCGGCTGGGACTACGCCCCCGTCTCCCCCCTCCGCGACCTTTGGACCGCAGTGAGCGAGCGGATGTACGGCATCACCCCTCGGGTGGAGGTCATCCACGCGGGCCTGGAGTGCGGCATCCTCTGCGACAAGCTGGGCGAGATGGACATCATCTCGGTGGGCCCCGATATGCGGGACATCCACACCCCCCGCGAGATGCTCTCCGCCCCCTCGGTGGAGCGGACCTACAAGCTGGTCTGCGAGGTCCTGCGGGAGCTCGCCCGCTGACGGCTTTTCGGGAGACGTGACCAACTTTTTTCGCAAAATCCCGCATTTTAATCAAGTAAAGTCACAAAATCTCTTGACAAGTTGCAAAGTTTTATGTATAATATAGGATGACCTCGCCCGTCTTTAGGGAACGGGCGGGGCCATTCTTATATTTTTGAAAAGGAGGTGTATAAACATGGATCCGATTGAAATTTTGATCGTGGTGATCACGGGTGTGGTCTGCCTGGCCCTGGGTGCCCTCTTGGGAAACCTGATCCGCAAGCGCGTGGGTGAGGCCAAGATCGGCTCTGCCGAGCAGAAGGCCAAGGAATTGGTCGAGGAAGGCGAAAAGCAGGCCGAGACCGCCAAGAAGGAGGCTCTCCTCTCCGCTAAGGAGGAGATCATGCGCCAGAAGAACGACATGGAGCAGGAGATCAAGGAGCGCCGCGCCGAGGTGTCCCGCACCGAGACTCGTCTTTCCAAGAAGGAAGAGAACCTGGACAGAAAGAGCGAACAGCTGGACAAGAAGAGCGAGCAGCTTGACCGCAAGCTCAAGGAGTGCGATACCGTCCGTGAACAGATCGACGAGACTCTGGCAGAGCATCGGCGGACCCTGGAGCGTGTTTCGGGTTATACCGCGGAGCAGGCAAAGGCAGAGCTGGTTGCCGGACTGGAGGAGGAGATCCGCCACGAGCAGGCACAGCGCATCGTAGAGCTGGAGGCCCAGTATCGGGACGAGGCTGACGATAAGGCTTGCCGCATCATGGCCCTGGCCATTCAGCGTTGCGCGGGTGATTTCGTGGCTGAGTCCACCATTTCCTCTGTGGCCCTGCCCAGCGAGGAGATGAAGGGACGCATCATCGGCCGTGAGGGACGCAACATCCAGAAGCTGGAGACCCTGACGGGCGTGGAGCTCATCATCGACGATACCCCCGAGGTCATCACCATTTCGGGCTTCGACCCCATCCGCCGCGAGGTGGCGAGACTGGCGCTGGAGAAGCTCATCGCAGACGGCCGTATCCATCCCACCCGCATCGAGGAGATGGTGGAGAAGGCCAAGAAGGACGTGGATGCCGCCATCAAGCAGGCGGGCGAGAGAGCCACGTTCGAGGTCAACATCCATGGTATCAATCCCGACCTGGTTCGACTGCTGGGACGACTCCGTTACCGCACGAGCTATGGTCAGAACGTACTGCAGCACTCCATTGAGGTCGCCATCCTGGCGGGCATCATGGCGGAGGAGCTGGGCGTGGATCCCGTTTTGGCACGCAGAGCCGGTCTTCTGCACGATATTGGTAAGGCTTTCCCCTACGACGTGGAGGGCTCTCACGTGCAGATCGGTGTCAACGCTGCCAAGAAGTACAAGGAGAACCGCGACGTGGTACACGCCATCGAGGCACACCACGGCGACGTGGAGCCCCAGAGTGTCATCGCCGTGCTGGTGCAGGCCGCTGACGCCATCTCGGCCGCCCGTCCCGGAGCACGCCGCGAGGACATGGAGAACTACATCAAGCGTCTGGAGAAGCTGGAGGAGATCGCCGAGGGCTTCAACGGAATTGAAAAAGCATTTGCCATTCAGGCGGGCCGTGAGCTCCGCGTGATGGTCAAGCCGGATGCGGTGCATGACGAGGAGATGCCTCTGATCGCCCGACAAATGGCCGAGAAGATCCAGTCCGAGGTCAAATATCCCGGTCAGATCAAGATCAATCTCATCCGCGAGAGCCGCGCTACGGATTACGCCAAGTAAGCGGTGGCTCGCAGGAACTACCCTTTCCCCAAAGGGGAATTGCTTTATCGAATTACAGATGATAAGGGTGCTGATGTCCGCACAGCCTAATGCGGTTTGTGATACAGTTGAACATAGAACCCCGATGTCCATGATCGCCGCGACGAACGTATGCCCCCATACGGCGGTAGCGGTTTGGTATAAAGCGAAACTGAAAGAGGCGCACAGGCCTGCCCGATCGGGCGGCTTGTGTGCTTCTTTTTTGAGGTGGCCCGAGCGTGAAAAAAGAGATTTTCCGCATATTCGCATTCTCCCTCACCGCCTGCGGGCGGAGCTCCCTCCCGGAGGGAGCCATGGAGCGCGGGTCTGAAATGATTATCGGGCTATGAATTTCCGCGGGACTACATAGCAGGCTCCCTCCGAGAGGGAGCTCCCGCGAAGCGGGTGAGGGAGCCCGCGAGATAAAAAAGTAAATGCTACTACCCTGTTTTTTCTCCCCTCCCCCTTGAAAAATCCCATGGATTGTGCTATACTTATAATGATTTGACACTTTCATACACGCCCATCCATAAACTACTCCCCAAGGAGACCTGATTCCATGAAAAAACTTCCCCTCGCGGCATCGGTTGCCGCTCTGTTGCTGGTGACCCTCCCCCTGTCCGCCTGCTTCCAATCCCCCGCGGATCCGACGGATACCGACACCTCGGAGATTGTCACCATTCCCCCCGTTACCATCCCCACCGAGCCCGATGACCGTGTGCCCACCGACCTGGCTTTCTATACCAACCACCTGCAGAGCCTCTTTGCCGAGGCAACTGCTTCCCCCGCCGAAGATTTCACCTACGAGACCTCCGAGGACGGTACGATCACCATCACGGGCTATCACGGCGATGCATCTGCCGAGACCGCCGATGGGGAGGTGGCTGATTTGGATATCGTGGTGATCATTCCCGATACCATCGACGGGAAGGCAGTCACCGCCATTGCCGAGGGAGCTTTTGTCGATCACGCCGCCATCGATGCCATCTCCATCCCCGACAGCGTTACCTCCATCGGTTTCGGTGCCTTCAAGGGCTGTAAGGGCTTGACCTCCATGCGGACCCCCGTTTATACCTGCGAGGACGCGCCCTTCTTCGGCGCTCTGTTCGGGGCCGAGACCCACGATGCCAACGGTTATACCGTCCCCTCTACCCTCACCACCCTGGTGCTGACCGCGGGGGAGAGCATCCCCGATTGCGCCTTCTACGCCTGCCGCAATCTGAAGGTGGTCGGCCTGCCCGCCGAGCTGACCGAAATGGGGGACTTCGCCTTCTATAACTGCCAGTCCCTGGCCTATATCGCCACCGCGAAGACCGCCCTGCGGACCGTGGGACAGAACGCCTTCACCAACTGCGCGGCACTTCTGACCCTGGATATCCCCGCCACCGCCGAGAGCCTGGGCTTTGCCATGCTGGAGGGTTGCGCGGCCCTGGAGTCTCTGACCCTGCCCTTCGTGGGCGGAAGCCGTACCGAGGCCGACACCGCCTACCTGGCCTACCTCTTTGGCGCGGCGGACTACACCTTCTCCGCCGGATTCTTGCCCTACTCCCTCATGTCTGTGACCCTCCGCGAGGGCTGTGGTGACATCCCCGCCAACGCCTTCTTTGAGTGCTCCACGCTGCGAAGCGTCACTCTCCCCGAGGGAGTGACCGCCATCGGCCGCCGTGCCTTCTACGGCTGTGAGAAGCTGGCCGAGATGACCCTCCCCGACTCGGTCAAGTCCATCGGTGACGACGGCTTCCACGGATGTATCCGCCTTACTACCTTCACGGGCGGTGCCAACCTGACCGACCTGGGTGTGCAGACCTTCATGGACTGCGTCTCCCTGAAGACCGTCACCCTCCCCGACACCGTAACCCACCTGCCCAACGCCGCCTTCGCGGGATGCACCTCCCTGCAATCCCTCACCGCCGACGGGGTCCAGACCCAAGGTAAGCAGGTGTTCCGTCATTGCAAGGGCCTGGTGGGAACCAAGTGGGATAACCCCTCAAGCGTCCCCGCAAATTGAGTTGATCCGAATTCCAAATATAAGGAGAATAAAACCATGTCCAACTACAAACTCGACACCCTCTGTGTCCAAGGCGGCTACCAGCCCGAGAACGGCGAGCCCCGCACCCTGCCCATCTACCAGAGCACGACCTATAAGTACGACTCCGCCGAGCACCTGGGCGACCTCTTTGATCTGAAGGCCGACGGCCACATGTATTCCCGTATCTCCAACCCCACCCTGGCCTGCGTGGAGAAGAAGATCTCCGACATGGAGGGCGGCGTGGGTGCCATGCTGGTATCCTCGGGACAGGCCGCTAACCTGACCGCGGTGCTCAACATCACCTCCGCAGGGCAGAACATCATCTCCCTGGCCTCCATCTACGGCGGTACCGTCAACCTCTTTGCCGTCACCCTCAAGAAGATGGGCATCGAGGTCCGCTTCGCCACCCCCGACATGACCGACGAGGAGATCGAGGCCATGATGGACGAGAACACCCGCATGATCTTCGGTGAGACGGTGGCCAACCCCGCCCTGGTGGTCTTTGATATCGAGCGCTACGCCAAGCTGGCTCACAAGCACGGTATGCCCCTGGTGGTGGACAACACCTTCGCCACCCCCATCCTCTGCCGTCCCTTCGAGTACGGCTGTGATATCGTCACCCACTCCACCACCAAGTACATGGACGGCCACGCCACCGTGGTGGGCGGCTGTATCGTGGACAGCGGTAAGTTCGATTGGTCGGTAGACGGCCGTTACCCCGAGCTGACCACCCCCGACGATTCCTACCACGGCGTGGTCTACACCGAGTCCTTCGGTCCCGCCGCTTTCGTCACCAAGGCCCGCGTCCAGATGCTCCGCGATATGGGTAACACCATGTCCCCCATGGCCGCCTTCCTGCTCAACCTCGGCCTGGAGACCCTGGCCCTCCGCATGGAGCGTCACTGCTCCAACGCCCTGGCCGTGGCCAAGTTCCTGGAGTCCCACGAGTGCGTGGATTGGGTGGACTACCCCCTGCTCGAGGGCAACGCCCAGTATGACCTGGCCAAGAAGTACCTCCCCAAGGGTGCCTGCGGTGTCATCTCGGTGGGCATCAAGGGCGGCCGTGAGGCGGCTTGCAGATTCCTCAATAACCTGAAGCTCCTCAACATCGTGGTCCACGTGGCCGATGCCCGCTCCTGCGCCCTCCATCCCGCCTCCACCACCCACCGCCAGCTCACCGACGCTCAGCTGGAGGCCTGCGGTGTCAAGCCCGAGCAGGTCCGCCTCTCCATCGGTATCGAGAACATCGAGGACATCCTGGCCGACCTGGATCAGGCGTTGAGAGCGTAAAACCACTGAAAACAAAATAAATAGAAAGGAACCATCATCATGCATTACTTCCCTCGTAATCCTTCCGATCCCTGGATCGTCCCCAACGAGTATGTGAAGAAGAACCCCTTCCTCACCATGCAGCCCGAGGATGCCCCCCTGCCCACCTATGACGAGTCGAAGGACCGCCTCCCCAAGCCCCTGTGGGAGGGTCACGACGATGCCATTGCCTGCTACGATAAGGTCTGGCAGATCGCCTTCAAGAACCTGCGTCAGCCCCAGCCCGGCTCGGGATTCGTGTCCAATTTCATCGACACCGCTTTCAACGGCAACCTGTTCATGTGGGATTCCTCTTTCATCGTTCTGTTCGGCCGCTATGCTGCCCACATCTTCAATTTCCAGAAGACCCTGGACAACTTCTATTCCACCCAGCACAAGGACGGCTTCATCTGCCGCGAGATCGGTGAGTTTACGCCCGGTGACCAGTGGGAGCGGGATGACCCCAACTCCACGGGTCCCAACATCATGCCCTGGTGCGAGTGGGAATACTTCCAGCTCACGGGCGACAAGGAGCGTCTCGGTCGGGTGTTCTACCCCCTGCTGGCTTACCATAAGTGGCTCTACCTGAACCGTACCTGGGAGGACGGCAGCTACTGGTCCACGGGCTTTGCCTGCGGTATGGATAACCAGCCCCGCGTGGATACGAAGATCTATGACGAAAAGCTCTCCCACGGCCACAGCATCTGGGTGGACACCTGCTTCCAGATGGTCATCAGCGGTAAGCTTCTCATCGAGATGGGCAAGATCCTGGGTCACGAGGAGGATACCGAGTGGCTGGTGGATGAGGTCAAGATGCTGACCACGGTGCTCAACGATAAGCTGTGGTGCGAGGAGGATGCCTACTACTACGATATGTGGCGGACCGGCCTCAACGGTGTCAAGTCGGTGGGCGCATATTGGTCCCTGCTGGCCGACATCGTCCCCGCCGAGCGTCTGCCCCGCTTCATTGCCCACCTGGATAATCCCAACGAGTTCAAGCGTACCCACCGCGTACCCACCCTCTCGGCGGATCATCCCCTGTACGAGGATCGGGGCGGCTACTGGAAGGGCGGCGTTTGGGCACCCACCAACTACATGGTCCTCAAGGGCCTGGACCGCGTAGGCTACCATGATCTGGCCTTCGACATTGGCTGTAATACCCTGGATAACGTGGTCAAGGTGTTCAACAAAACCGGAACGGTTTGGGAGAACTATGCCCCCGAATACCCCAAGGAGGGCTGGGCAAGACCCGACTTCGTGGGCTGGACGGGCATCATTCCCGTGGCAGTCATGTTCGAGTACGTATTCGGTATCAAGGCCGATGCCAAGAACGATGAGATCGTGTGGCGCGTTAACCTCACCGAGAAGCACGGTATCGAGCAGTATCCCTTCGATGGCCGCTTCGTAGATCTGATCTGCGAGGCCCGCGAGGATACCAAGACCGAGCCCGTCATCACCGTCAAGTGCGATTCTCCCGTCAAGGTCCGCGTCATCTGGGACGGCGGCGAGAAGGTGCTGTAATTCGTATCCATAGATCCGCCTGCGTCGGATAATCCTTGCTCCCTGCGCGCATAACGCCCGCAGGGAGCAACTGATACTATTCTCTAATAAAAAACATTGAATACGAGAATTGGCGTGCGTTCATATATACCAATGGGGCAGGGGCCCCATGGTGATGCCCTCTATGGCTCTTGGTATCCTCTCGCATCCCTCATAAATCCTTTTTCAAAGTTTTTGGGATTCTTAAGGGCCTTTTTCAAAAGGCCCTTAAGCCGCCGGAGGCACGCTCTCCCATTCAAGTTTTTGTTTGTGAATTAGCATGAATTTTAGACAGCTTTCCGAAAGACCTGCTAATAAAAGTCAACCCCTAAAATGAAAAAAGTCGAAATAATT
>CAYRTP010000111.1:0-8600 GCA_964427175.1 uncultured Clostridium sp.
CAGTTGCAATTCTTCTCTCGCGAATTCTCTCCAAATTCTCTCCAAAATGCAAAAAATTCCTCAAAAAACGATCAATTCATATCGATTCCGATTAATTCGTTTTCATTCAGATCAGTTCCAAACAGTCCCGAAAAGTCTTGCGGAATAAGGATTTTCGAGGATTGTTTTAGCACAAACTGCACCGAACTAAGCGGAAGCGGTATTCTTTGGTTGTATTCTTGAAAACCGTTTGCCGACAGGCACGTGGGTTCTAATCCCACACCCTCCGCCACATTTTGCACAAGAAAAAGTCCTTGATTTCCAAGGACTTTTCTTGTTTTTAGGGGTAAAAAACACCCCTCTCTTGCCATTGCACTATTTCTCCAACCCTATGGCCATAAAAGCCGGGAAACTTCTAATCATCGAATCCGGTAGCCTTACGCACGTCTGCATCAGAAGGATCCCGATAGCTTTCCGTTTCAAACAGATCAGCTCCGGGAAGCACACGGCTACTTACTGTTGGTACCAGATCTTCCGGATAACGTACACGAAAATGATCGTGATCCTCTTTTACGCCCTGCATCGTATATACAAAGCGTACTGCTTCAGGCTGCAAACGATACTGCGGTAATACATCCGGGCCGCAGGATCGATTGCCAAGACCGTTTTGTGCGTAATCCACGGACACAACTACTTTGTCTCGGGCAAAAGTATCCGACGTATGCTTCATATCATCCAACTCTGCCGCCGTAAATGGCAGAGCGGACATAGGATAGGGAACTGCTCCGAATACCATAAGCCCGTTACCTTGCTCATCCGTCAGCGCCATATAGCTGCAATGTTCCTTGTTGCCGCATTCCTGGGGCATCGCGTAATTTGCCAGCGGATCGCCGCATGTCTCCGCATGAACACCCAATCTGCCGCAGGCATCACGGTCTGCGTACGTATCCCACGGACCGAAACCGTACCACCGCAGGTTTTTATATTCGGCAGGAAGTGTCAGTTGGGCACCGATCCTTGGCAACACGGGTAGATTTCCAAAAGGTTTTACGCTGTTATCACAGATCAGACGGCCGTCTCCCAGTACGGAATATATGGTCTTTACATGAAAACCGCATCCATTATTTCCCATACCGCAAAGATTTACGTAAACACGTACCACAGCCCCCTGCGTCTGCTCCCAGCTTATAGCCGTGCAATGAAACTTCATATTTTTCAGCCCGGCAGTTTCCCAAGTCTCAGGTCTGTTCACTCCATGCCCTTCGTTGGCCATACGGAACATATTCCGAAGGTCATGATCCGTCATGGCACGGTATACATTTGGCCGGTTCACATTTTGTGCGGTTACCCCGTTCACAGTCAACTCTGCCAGTCCCGTCGTCTTGTTGATCACCACTTGTATATTCTCATTGGTGATACAAATTGCTTGGCTGTCTTCTGAAACAGAGAGTTGCGGCAAGGCTTCTGTTTCCAGCATGGGTGCTGTACTCTTACAGCCATGGAGAACAAATTGTGCAAATGCCACTTCATGGCCCGCCGGAGCAAAAGACGTATCATCGCGATAACGGAAACTAAGGTCTAATACGTATTCCTGACCATGGCTGCCTTCCGGGATCGGATACGTAAGCTTGATGTCAGCCTCCTTTCCGGGCTGTACAGCAGGACAATTCACACGTGATTCATAGACACGTTCACCGTCACACAGTAGAGCGTAACATAACTCAAAGCAGGAAAGATCTATATGGAAATAACGGTTATGAACCGTCACGGTGCTTCTCTGAGAATCAAATGCCGGACAGGTAATAAACTCGTGTACTTTTTTAAGTTCTGCCAGCTTGGCAGTTTCCTTGCGGTCGGATGTTACCACGCCGCAAAGGCAAAACGTCCCATCATGGAACGTTTCTCCGAAATCGCCCCCGTAAGCAAAATAATCTCGTCCCAAGTCGTCTTTACAGGCTATGCCCATATCGCACCATTGCCACACAAACCCGCCGACCAGTTGCGGATAACGATATATGGTTTTCCAGTAATCCTTCAGACTTCCCATACCGTTACCGATGGAAAAGGCATACTCGTTCGCGATAAACATACGGTCAGGCTTGTTGACGGCGTGCTCTGCCATATTCTCGGGGGAAGGATACGTCTCGCTGTCCATATCCGCTACACGGTTCATCTGACGCTTATGGATAAGACGGGTCGGATCATATGCTCTGCAATAAGCCGCCGCAATCGCAACCGTTTCGCCAAATCCCAATTCATTTCCCATAGACCAGCAAATAATACTGGGATGATTCTTATCACACTGAACCATCATACCCACTCTGTCCAGTAATGCGGGCAGCCATCTATGATCATTACCGGGCAGGAGATTTCTTCGGTAAGAAATACCGTGGCTCTCCACGTTCGCTTCATCCATGACGTACAAACCGTATCGGTCGCACAGATCATACCAGTAGGGATCATTCGGATAATGAGAGGAGCGTACCGCATTGACGTTATTGCGTTTCATGAGCAGAACGTCCTGAAGCATATCTTCACGGCTTACGATCTGTCCTGTAACAGGATTGAATTCGTGGCGGTTCACACCTTTCAGCTTCACAGACACACCGTTGATAAATAGCTGTGCATCGCGGCACTCTACCTTGCGGAATCCGTGGTGGAAGCTGTGATATTCCAGTACCTCACCGTCTGCATTATGCAAGGTCAAAAGCACGGTATATAACCAGGGGGTTTCCGCAGTCCACAAAAGCGGAGAATCCACCTCTGCACGAAGATAGGCCGTGGCGGTAACACAGCCCTGAATCTGACTCATCTGCCAAATTGAGACTTCCTCAAAGCGGTGGCTTGGATTGCCAGCGTCGGCACAGCAACCCTCTTTAGGCGTAACTTCGGTTCCATCCGGAGCAAACAGACGCATGGTAACCCTGCATGTATTGGAAGCCTCACGGGTCATATTCATAATTTTTGCCTCCACGCAAAGTGCCGCGTCAGAAAGGGTTTCACCAAATTGAGTATATCCGTAGAAATCAAACAGATGTCTGTCCTGTGCAGCATAAATGGCTACGTCTCGGGTGATGCCGCACAAGCGCCACATATCCTGATCCTCCAACCAGGATCCTGCGCAAAATTGCGTAACAAGAACCGACAGATGATTCTCCTGCTCCCGAAATATATGATCAGTGATGTCAAATTCGGCCGGAGCTTTGCTATTCGTCGTGTAACCGACAAATGCTCCATTCACAAACACCTTGGCGGCAGCGCCAACCGCGCCAAAATGTAAAATAACCCGTTTGCCTGCAAAATTCTGCGGCACCTTAAACACGGTTTTATAAAAGCCGACCTCATTATTCATCGGGTCAATAAAGGGCGGTGTCAGACTTTGCCCGTCCGGATCAAACGTATAACGGGTGTTCAGATATTGCATTTTTCCGTATCCGTGAAGCTGCCAGTTCGAAGGTACGGGGATATCGTCCCAGTCATCAGAAGCCTTCGCTTTCTCAAACCCTTCCGGAATATCAAAAATCGTTTCCGCATACTGAAACTTCCACATACCGGCAAGCGAATAATAGTAAGACGACGCGGTATAATCGCATCCCATTGCTTCTGCCTCATCCCGATACATAACAGACGCTGTGTGGTAAGGTAATTTGTTTAATCCGGTGATTTGTGGCTCATCCAACAAACGCATTCCGTAATCTGAAAGCGGAAAATATATCGAATCCATGATCCTCTCCTCTGTATTTTTTATAGCCGCCCCTGTGTTATTTCGTTGCCCTTCTGCTTTTCCGCTTGTCCTTTGTCGCCTCAAAACTCACGTTTACCAAAAACTGCACCACGTCGTTGGGGGAGCAGGGAAGAAGCACCGAGATCCAATGGAAGATCATGCATATTATTCGTTGAATCATGGTAACCCCCCAAAAAAGGCAGCCTTTTCCAACAATGGTTTCGAACAGCAAAATGCAATCATACGGAAGCCGGCTCGCGTTACTTTTTCTCACGAATCAGAGCAAGTGCAGATCAACACCTTCGCGCAGTGGGGAGCAATTTTTTCAAGGCGTATTTCGTTTTCAAATGTTCCAAGATCCTTGTCTTCAAACAGATCAAAGACGCTGACGGTCCCCTCTACAGCGGCGCAAATGTCCTTCTCGCAGTCTGTAAAGTTGAACATATAAACAACCGACTTTTCATCATCGATCTTTGCCCGTCCGACCGTATAGCTGTCATCCTCAAACTCTGCCGCATTCGGCACGGGGGGAATCAGCTTTCTGAGAAGCTCCACGTTTTTATCACGCAAAGCGGAAATGTCATCGCTGGAAAGCACCATACCGCCGGTTGCCATTGTGTACGCCGCGTTGAAAAGGAATTCGTTTTGAGTCACGGCCCCCTCCGCATCGTCGGGCACCTGATTCTGAAGAAGCACGGTATCCGGGTCGTTGATCCAGAAATGGCCGTTCTGCCAGTTTCTCGGGAAGCATTCCCGCGCAAGATGCTTGAAAATTCCCCAGCTTCTTGAATTATCGGTGGTAATACGCATTCCGTGCACCACACCGATCGAAGGCCACATGGGCGCATTGCATCCGAGAATAAAGCTGTCTTCTCCCGACGCTTCCACGATGGCTTCCATACCGATTCTGTATGCTTCCACGCAGGTTTTCGTGTCATCATATCTGTGTCCTGCGGGAATGGCTCCCCACATATTGGCATCCAGCTTGAAGTACGTGACCTTCCATTCATCATGCATGGTACGGAAAACGTATTTCAAATGTTCCAGCGCTTCCGGATGTGTGGCATCCAGCATATACCACGGACCGCACCGCCAGCCGCCGAACGTCACGTCCGCCGAGGAAAGAGGCGCGCCGTTTTCATCCTTCACAAACCAGTCCGGATGTTCTCTGAACAAGTTTGAATCCTTCTCGGCGATAAAGGGGGCAACCCAGATTGCGGGTTCAAATCCCTGTTCTTTGATATCGAGGCAGACTTTCTTCACGCCGCCCTCAAATTTATCCGTACAGTCGAGCCAGTCGCCCATATGCGCTTGATACCCGTCGTCAATTTGGATATATTTCAGATCCAGACCATGTTTTTTTATCGCATACAGATTCGCATAGATATTGTCAGCCGTCACATTCGGACCGTATACCAGCCACGAACACCATCCTGTCGGAACCTCGGGAAACGCCAGCCTGGGATGATTCTCCGCGATCGCCGCGGCAAAATGCTTCAGAATCGTCTTCAATTCCCCTTGTTCCAGATAGATCTGCTCGAGACGGATGGTTTCATGGGCATCCACGGCGATATTTTCACAGTTGAGCGCCAATTCAAGCCTGCTTTCATTGAAACGGATGCATCCGCTGAATCGGAAGCAGGAAGCATATCCGATCAGAATGGGCTCCTCCCCCTCGGGCGTAAATACCGCCATGTTGTACACCTGATGCATATCATCGGGCTTTTTCATTTTATAGTGGGTGTAGTCACCGTGTGACGTTGTCATGCGGCAGTCTGTAATGGTTCCACCATACTGCGCCAGCTTATTGTAGCCCTCTCCGTATACCTTTGTATCCGGGGCAAAGGGCATTTCGGCCGAAAGCAGTGTCAGATCCCCGATTCTGCATCTCCGGTCGGAAGTGTTTGTCAAGGTCAGGGAATAGAGACACCCTTCCCGAACGCAGTCTATCCGCAGTTTATCATCGGAGCCGTTCCTAAATTCAAATAAATTCTCTGTATGCAGCATTTTCATTTCTCCTTAAAGCTATTGCGCCAATATCTCGTTCATGAACTTGTTATCATGATTCAGCCTTTGCAATATGTTTCTTCACAAAGTCAAATTTGTCATCCTCTGTCAGCTCCAGCAGATCCACCATACGTTCAAACCATACCTTTCGAGATGCCAAATATTCCGGATCGTGAGCATCACCGCCCAAATAGAACTTGCAGCCCATTTCCTTGGCGATGCGGTAGGGATGAAGTAAAATTTCCTCGTCTTGGGGAGAAGAAACATGGTACTCAAGTTCTTCGCTGAAATTGAGTTCCACGCCCATGCCTTTTTCAGCTACAAGCCCGAAGATTTCACGGTACTCCTCATCCGAAAACAGCGTAAATGCTTTCAGAGGCCCCAGAGTAAAGTGTGCCAAGCCGCATTTGTGGAAGGGGAGATCCATGTTCAGCAGGCGAAGGAGGCGTTCTTTATACAGCTCCTTGAATCTTTCTTCAGACGAACTGTATCTGCTGGCTACGGAAGGATCATAGGTGAAATTCGTCAGATGCAGATGATTGACAGCAAAGTTTATGAAATCGAAGTTGTCAAATTCCTCCCGTGAAATCGCAATATTGCCCTGCCAATCCATATCGGCTTCTATACCGAACAAAAATTTGCAGGACTTGCTTTGCGGCAGGGGCAGGAGTTCCCTGGCCTTTTCAAAGTCCTGTCCATGTGTAAGCCAGGACCAGGATTGTTCATTGATATAAGCCGGAGTGACTTTTCGATCCCAGATGTGATCGCAGATGCACAGCAAGCCGAACCCGTTTACGAGGCCGTAGGTTAAAATGGCTTCTTTCGTCTGTCGGGGATCATGGCCGGCACAGCCGGAAATATAGGTGTGAATATGTAGATCATGATCGATTTGATATTTCATAATAATCTCCATTCCTCAGGTGTTTCACCGTTTTTTTCAATAGATGGGGAAATTTTTGTTTCGTTCTGTTGTCGGGTGTTTACACTTCAAAATTGACGGCTTCAATGATATCTGCCGCGGCGGGAAGAAGATCTTCCGGCTTTTGCGGTACGTCGGGTTTCATTTCCGCAAGAGGAATGCGGTAATAGCGTTCTCTGTTCTGTCGGGTTCTCTCCGCAACGGCATCATGGTCGATTTCCGTTCCTTCTTCAAGAGCCTTTTTCACTTCTGTGAACAGGATCTCCATCTCCTGCACGTAGAGATATGCCGCATTCTCATAGATATAGGAGCGGCAGTACCAGCTTTCGGCATTGTTTTTGAGGGTATTCTCAAAAATTGGATTCACAGGCGCGGTTTCCTTGAGGAGGCGCAGGCTTTCCCAAAGTGAAAAGTCTTGGTTAGAAGCCAGCAGATCCCGCAGGATCCCCAGCAGTTTCTCTGCGGCATCCATGGCGGTATGGATATAGTCGGATCTTTGGCTGTAGGATGCTTCGGCGAGACTGATACAGAAGTCTACATAGCGTCCAAGAATGGAGCGGGCCATGTCATAAATATCCCGACGGAGCATGGCATCGGTTTTCGGGAGCTCCGCCAGCGTCCGAAGGATCCGTGCCGCGTTTTTTCGATGTTTCGCCGCCAGACTAAGGTTGTACCTCACACCGTCGGACAGGGTTCCGTTAAACCGACGATGACCGTTGAGATTGACGAAGGTATCGTATTCCACGTTGGAGCCGTCCCCACGCGCGCTCCAGGCACGCAGTTTTACGATCGGCATAAAGAGATGCCAGAGTGCCTGCATGGTTTCGCAGGCCTCTGCGGGATATCGGTCACGGCAGTAGGTGTCAGTCAACTCCGAAATGGATGGAGTGTCTGCATCCCAGGCATTGCGGGCGAGGTATTCCGTCATAAAGGTATCGCCGTGGGAAAGCTCGGGCCAAAGGACCATCCCCTTGCACATGGGATCGCTTTTGGCGAGCTTCAGACGCTCGTTGGTCAATTCATAATCCCCGCGGAAGTCGCTGTTCATCTCAAAAGCGTTGAGTGTACCGAAGATCCAGGGGAATTTGCCCATGACACCCCATTTCGTAAAGTTGCTCGGGTTTGGTGTGTCGGAGGTATAGTCAAAAATGATGGCCTGATTCGGATCCAGCTCCGAGACAAGACGCTGCACCTCCTCCGGCGTATAAAACATCCATAGATCCCATGAAGCGATGAGCAGGGGGGCGGACGGATATTTTTCCTTCAGATACGCGGCAATACGGCGGTACACGTTCAGCTTCAGCCGCATATTCTCCTCACGGTCATCGGAATAACTGCGCTCCGCCAGACCGATGGTATGGAAAAGCTCGGGGCGGCCGTATTCGCGGACGTGGGTATCGGTCAGCTTGAAATAATTGTTCAGGTTCTCGTTCTCGCGGATATCCCACACAAGACCTGTCTGCTCGGTATACGCTCCGTGGGTCTGACCGGACAAAAGGGTCGGCTTCACCTTTTCCAAATAGGAGATGGGTGTGCGGGAATACCAGTGGGTCATGGTTCCGCAGTCTTCGGGATGCATCAGATCCCGTTCAAACGCATACGCCAGCAGTTTCTTGCGAAGCTCTCCGCGGTATTCAAGGGACCAGAACAGGGTTCTGTCGTCGTAGCCTTCGAGTGCTTCGGGCAAACGGGCATTCGGATCGGGATAGGGTACGATATCCGGGAAGGCTTTCTGGAAAATATCGTCCATGCCGATTCGGAGCATGAACAGATTCAGACGCTTTTTGACCATCCAGTCGATCTCCTTCTGCCAGTCCTCCAGATTCCATTGTTCCGCCTGGAAACGGTGCAGACTGCGGTGCGCGAAATACCGCAGACCGCGGTATTCAAAGCGAGGAGATTCCGTCAGGTCAATATCCGCAAACGGCAGAGCCGTCCGAAAAATCCGGTCGCCGTCCCAGAACCAGCGGC
>CAYRTP010000112.1:0-8577 GCA_964427175.1 uncultured Clostridium sp.
AGCGGTTGGCGATTCGGCCGGCTACCACGTTGGGGATATAGCCGGGGTTATCGTCCTCGGACCACTCGTGCTGGGTCTGCAGGAACTTCTCGACAATCAGGTCAGCCGCCGCTTCGGGCACTCCGTTGTTCACCAGGATCTTGCGGATGTTGTGACGCTGGGTGCGGCAATGGAGGCTGAAAACATGGCTGGCCGTACCGGCGGACATGATGACACCCGTTTTTTCACGGTTGAAGGGGCGGGCGTTCTTGCCGTAGTAGCCCGCATCCATCAAAGCCTGACGAGCGACCACAAGACCGAACAGCTGTTCAACGGCGGTATGCTCCATGACGTTGGGAGAGATGCCGAACTCCTTGGTGTCGAACTCAATGGGTCCCGACTGACCGCCCATCTTGCAGTAGCTCACGTCGGGCACGCTGGGATCGGGATTATAAAACTCTTCCTGCTTCCAGAACTCGGGATCCACCTCCTTGATGGAGTCCTTCCCCTCTACGATGTTCTGCCAGTACTGGGTAAAATCCATGGCACCGGGAAATACGCACCCATGCCGATAATCGCAACCTTTTCTCTCATATATATTATCTCCTTGACATTCGTGTAGTGATATAGGATCAGAATTTGCGGAACCGATTGTATCGGTTCTGCACAACGGCTTCAGGGGACATATTCCGATACCGATTCAGAAAATCCCGAATCGCTCCCTGCATGATCGGGGCGATCCGATCCACCGTCTCGGCGCTTGCACCGCCGAACTCGGGGAGAATGCGCTCGATCACCTTCAGGTCAGCCAGATCCTGGGCTGTGAGCTTCATGATTTTTGCCGCTTCCTCGGCGCGTCCTTCGGTTTTCCACAGGATGGCGGAATAGCCCTCGGGAGACAGGATCGCGTACGTGGAATTTTCCATCATCCAAACCTCATTTCCCGCCGCGATCGCCAGCGCGCCGCCGCTACCGCCTTCCCCCACCAAGATACACAGGGTAGGTACCTTTAGACCGGCCATGGTCATGATAGACTCGGCAATCGCCGTACCTTGTCCACGCTCCTCCGCGTCAATTCCGCAGAAAGCACCGGAGGTATTGATGAAGGTAATCACGGGACGGCCGAATTTCTCGGCCTGCTTCATCAAACGGACAGCCTTGCGATAGCCTTCGGGCTTCGGCATACCAAAATTGCGATAGAACCGTTCCTGCACGGATTTACCCCGAAGATTGCCCAGAATGGTAACCGGTTGACCGTCCAGCAACGCCAACCCGCCGATGAGCGCGTGATCGTCGCCAAAGCAACGGTCTCCGTGCAGTTCGCGGAAGTCCTCAAAAACCCGCTCAATGTAGTCCATGGAGGTAGCACGATCGCCGCTACGCACCATCTTGACCTTTTCCCAGGCGGTTTTCCCGTGAGAACTGAATCCATCGCGTTCACGCAGGATATCCTGTTTTCCCGCCGAGGTTGATTTCCGATTGGAGGAATGAATATAAAGCAGGTAGTGCAACGTGTTCTTCAGATTATGACGCTCCACCACACGGTCTACCATGCCGTGCTCCAGCTGGAACTGTGCCGTTTGGAAGCCTTCGGGCAGTGCCTGACCGATGGTTTGCTGAATCACGCGGGGACCCGCGAAGCCGATCCGCGCCTGGGATTCCGCCAGGATCACGTCGGCCAGGGTGGCAAAGCTGGCTGTCACGCCGCCATGGTAGGATCGGTCAGCACACAGCAGTAGAACAGTCCCGCGTCCGAATGGAGCTTGACAGCGGCGGAGGTTTTTTCCATCTGCATGAGCGAAATGATCCCCTCCTGCATTCTGGCACCGCCCGAACAGCTAAAGAGGATGACGGGCAGTCGGTGCTCGGTGGCTCGCTCAAAGGCCAGCGTGATCCGCTCGCCCATGGCATGACCCATGCTGCCGATCATGAAGTTGGGGTCGCAGACACCGATCACGGTTTCGTGTCCGCCGATCTTAGCAAAGCCGATGGTCACCGCCTCGGTGCTTCCGCTTTTTTCCTGGGCCGCCAACAGCTTTTCGGAATAGCCGGGGGTCTCCAGGGGATCGCAGATGCTGATTTCTTCAAACCAGGGCTCGAAGCTTCCATCATCCACCAGCATCGCCAGTCGATCCTTCGCCCCAATGGGCATATATGCTCCGCACTGCGGACAAACGTAGTACCGATACCAAACGTCACTGCCCGTATGCTCACTCTTGCATTTAGAGCAGGTAACCTTGACACCGCCAATATCCCGCTCGATGGGGATTCCTGCAGGACTGCCTGCGTTTTTGCGTTTTCTATTCCAAATCATAAGCGATTATTCTCCTTATCATAACTGCCGTACATCCAGCAGATCAAACGTATATTCCTCATCGGCCGTACAAAGACTCAGGCTGTAGTCACTGTCAGGCAGACAGCGCAGGTAACGGATCTTCAGATCCGTATCCGAGACCGCGTCAAAAATGCTGAAAGAACGCATATTTCTCCGCAGTCCCTCACCCGTATACTTCAGATAGCTTTCCTTTCCCGTCCATACTTCATAGAAACGACGGATACTCTGCCCGACGTATTCCTGCTCGTCGGGGGCAAAGCATTGCTCCGCTATAGCCATCCGATCTGTCCCCGTACTGTGCTGTTGCACATCCACGCCGACCTCCGTATTTCCCGAGGCAATCACCACGTAGCGACCCGAATGGGAAATATTATAGTGAAACTTTTCATGATCCCCGATACGGGGCTTTCCAAACTCATGTATGTCGATTCGAAAGCGGTCAGTTCCCAAAGATGCCAGAAGCAGCGCATCGGCTGTGACGCAACGCAGTTTGTCATCGAAGTGCCGATACCGATCGGCTCGTTTTTTCCTCTCCTCGGACGCTTTTTCGTACAGACGCCGATAAACCTCCCCGTAGAGGTCAGCATCCGCCGATGCCAGATCCACGCAAAGGATCCGAATCATAGATCATCCTCCGAAAGGCCGTCTTCCGGGAAGCTGTCTTCCCAAAGGCCGCCCGCGTTCATCACCACGAGGATCTCATCCTGGTGTAAGGGCTTGAAGTAGAAGAAGCCCTGGCCGTAATGGCAACCGGTCTCCCTCACGAAGCAGTTTTGCTCCTCGGTTCCGATTCCCTCGCAGGCTACCTCCGCTCCCATCTCAATGAAAGAGGAAACCATCGCGCGAAACTCCGCCTTTTCTTGCTCGGATACAGCCTTCCACAGCAGAGTGCGGTCGATCTTCAAAATATCGAGAGGATATCGGGTCAGGTCCAGTTCAGACGTGACACCGTCTCCGTAATCGTCCAGAATGATACGGAAGCCCGCCTCCTTCAACATATGCAGATTGCGGATCATTTGCGGTTCATCCGTAGCCGGCTCCTGCTCGGTAATCTCCAGGCCCAACTGCTCGTGGGGGATCCCGTAGCTATCCGCGATTCGGATCAAGTCCGACACAATGCTCGCCTCTGAGAGGGTCTTTCGGCTGAAATTGCAGGAAAGGATCTCGAATTTCTTCCCCTCCTCGCCCGAACGGTGCAACCAAACACAGCTTTTTTCAAAAATATAGCGGTCAAACGCGGGATACAGATCCATCTCATCAATGGCGGGCAGAAATTCATCCGGGAAGATCACGCCGCGCTCGGGATGCTCCAAACGTGACAGCACCTCACCGTCCTTCACCGCATTGTCCCGAAAATTCACCACAGGCTGGACCACCAGCGTGAACCGGTCCATTTCCATAAATTCTTCCATCCGCTCCCGAAGCTCATGTCTCAGCTCCTTTTGTGCAGTCGGGGTACCCTCCGCATAAGCGGCCGCATGAATTTCATTTGTAAAGCTCATATCCAATCCATCCTTCCAGATTTTATCTATAAAAACAAAAAACGGCCTCTATGTAAGCCACGCCGCCCGCGGGGACGAATCCACCTCGGGTAGGAAAGCCAACATAATAGACCGGTTGCGCTATATACTCCATATTGTACCAGTGCCCATACACGCACAATACTTCGCAGTATTTCTATTACAAATATTTATTTGTTTCCGTATTATAGCATAGTCGGTTTGGTTTGTCAAGTAGGGTTTACAATTTTCTTCAAAAAATTGATTGCAACGCAAAAGCATTTCAAGCACCGATTCTGACGAAAAACCACACACGTCCAATTATGCGGCCTTACTCCGGATTTCAAAAGGAGTAAGGCCGTTTTTCATCTCATTTGGGTTTACGTCGAAAACTGTATGCCATCCGGGCCTTCACGCTACATCCGCACCTGAACGCTCCGTTCCTCGCAGTTCCACGCCCTGCCGGTCACGGTAATGACATCGAGCAGAGGATCCTTCACACGAACCGTCAGCGTGACGCGGCGGGTCTCACCAACGCCCAGGAAGAAGTAGTTATCGCTCGCCCGACAGAGGGTGCGGTCCTCCGACGCGTCCAGCTTGACGGGGAAAACAGGGGTATGACCTTGGTTGGTCACCCGCAATTCCACACGAGCCCAACGCTCACCGAACTTGTCCTCGACTTCCTGTTGGATCAGCTCAAGGCTGATGTCGCCGGAGAGCTTCGTGATCTGCGGCTTCAGCCAAGGGCCGTCTACGAAATCGATGTTGTTCTGTCGGCTCTGACGGTAGGCGGCCAGCTCCGCGGGATCCTCGAATCGGGCGAGGACCTTGGGCCAATAGACACTTTGTTGAATGATGCCATGGTCATCCTCCACCGTCGCCCTCAGGAAGAAGAATTGATCAGCCCATTCATGGGGGATGGTGATGGGCGCGCAATCGAGGCGAACCGAGGATTCCTCGGCCGTGGTTTGACAGGTAAACGCTTCGGACCGAATCAGCTTGAGCGCGGGATCGTAAAGCTCCATGCGGACGGTCAGTCCGCTATGGGCAACCGTGTCCCCGCACAACAGCCGCAGGTCGGGGATGAAGGTCTCCCCGGGAGCATAGCTGACCTCTTGCAGGGCGATCTCGGCAACAAGCGGGGCATAGGCGTTCTTGACGGCGTAGTAGGGCGCGATGGGATCCCCCATGCCGTCCACAAGCTGAATGGCCACCGTAGTCCAGGGACGCTTGAACACCCAAGGCAGAAGTCCCGTGCATACGGGATAATTTTCCCGCATAGCGTTGGCCATGACCTGATAGAATTCGTAGGAGGCCATCTGGGTAGCTTCGCACAGATCCTTCAAGGTAGCATCCCGCGTGTTGGTGATCATGGAGGCGCGGGCCATCATGCGGGGAATACGGCTGGGGTAGAACTCGGTGAAATGATTGCGGAGCTGGGGGTGCTTCACCTCAAATTCTTCGGTGTAAACATCCGAAACCTTTTGTTCGTATTCTTCGGCGGAAATCAGCTGGCGGAGGCTCTTGGCATTCGGGAAGCTATGGATACCCGATTCCCCCACGAAGGGCAGGGCGGAATAATCCTTTCGGTAGCGGACGGGCTCGAAATCCTGGTAGATGTGGGTGGAGCCCTTGTCCGGCATGGTGGTATAGAACTTGCGGGAGGGATCCAGGTCCTTTATGGTTCGGGAGATCACCCACATGGCGGCGTTATTTTGGGGTGTATAGGGATTGATCTCGTTCCCTCCCGTGTGGTTGGCCAGGGCGGGGTGGTTGCGGAGTCTGTAGAGGTTGTACCGCACCTGGGCCTCCAGCACTACGGGATCCCAGGCCTCCGTCACGCCGTTGGCGGGAAAGCTGTCCTGCATGACCATAAGCCCCAGCTCGTCGCACAGCTCATAGAACAGATCGTCCTCGGGCATTCCGCCTCCGCTCCATACCCGCACCAGCTGTACGCCCTGCGCTTTCATCATCTCCAACGCCCAGCGGTAATCCGCGGGCTTGCAGTCGAACAGGTAATCCACGGGCGCCCAGTTCATGCCCCGCAGGAAGATCTTTCGGCCGTTGATGACGTATTGCCAATCCTCCCATCTCTGACGGAGGCGTTGACCTGCCGAGGGAAGATACTCAATGGTGCGGATACCCGTATTCCAGGACAGGGTATCCAGCAATTCGTCGCGGTTATTGAACAATCGGACGTTGACTTGGTAGAGTTCGGGATCCCCCAGGCCGTTGGGCCACCACAGGCGGGGATTGTCGATCTCAATCTCGGTTTCGTAGAACTGACATTCCCGAAAATCGTAGTAGCTGATCAGGTAATGCTGATCGTAAAGGTCCACGGGCTTGCGCTCGGAGTAGGCAATCTTCCCCGTCGCGCACTCGACGAATTCAATTTCGATATCCAGCACCGTACCCGTAGGCTTCAGGCCGGTTCCCTCCGCGAAGGCGAACGCATAGGAGGACCAATGCTCCAGATTGTACGGAAGCACATCCGTCTCGGACACCTGGGGATTGGCGATCTCCACCTCGAAATGAAGGGTGGCTTTATTGTCTTTGATGGATTTGGTATACAGGTGAGGACGGCTGAGATGGTGCGTGGGCACCACCTCGATCCGCACGCCCCGCCAGATGCCGAACACGGTAAAATCTCCGTTGGAGGAGACGGCATCGCGGCGGATATTCCACGGAACGATCTCGCTCATGGCTTGGGGGTCCTCAAAGGGAATAAACTGATACCCCGGCCGCGGCGGCGTGACCTCCACCACAAGAGAGTTCTCCCCCTCGCGGACCTGCGAGGTAATATCCGTCACGGGCCCGCCGAACATTCCCTCATGCTCGGTGACCAGTTGGCCGTTCACCCATACCCGACAGCGGTAGCTGACACCGTCAAAGCACAGCAGGATACATTTGTCGGTGGGATCGGGGAGCGTGAAGGAGCGGGTGAAATACCAGATCTTCTTGTCGGTCCACTCATAGAGCTTGGAGTTGGTACCATAATACGGGTCAGGCAGGATCCCCGCCTGCTCCAGGCAACGGTATCCCGATGAAGGCAGATTGGCGGCGTGCGGAAACGTCAGCGCGCCGATATCCTCAACCGCTCCGTCCTGCCACTCAAATTTCCATTCGCCGTCCAACAGAACTTGATCGGGATGATGGTCAATATAGAAGTTTGCGTGATTGCTCATATGGAACTCCTTTCGGTCAATCAATACTTTCCGTAGCGCAGAGCCGCGTTCACGTATGCATGAATATTTTCCACAGGGGTACGCGCCCCGATTCCTTCTTCACTGAACAGAATGAATCGGCCGTTTTCTTTGGCGGCATCCATACAACGGATCACGTCCTTTTCCACGTCCTCGGGGGTGCCGAACAACAGCGGGTTGGTGACACCTACGTTCCCTTTCAGACACAGGGTGTCGCCGTACAGCTTCTTGATCTCCGACAGCACACAGTCCCCCATGGGCGGCTCCTGCAAGGGATTGATGCTGTCGATGTCGGTGTGATCGTGGCACTCCTGCACCACGTCCTTGGCGTATCCGCAGCAATGGAGCTCGGAGAGCTGTCCCGCCTCGCGGATCATCTTGGCGGCGGCCTTTATGGTGGGAAGGCTGTACTGTCGGAACAGCACGGGATTGGCCAGCGTGACCATGCCCGAGTTGGACATCTCGATGTAGTCAAATCCCATATCCAGCATCTGCTCCAGCCGCGCCAGGTATGCGTGATGGGCCTTTTCCACGTATTCCTCGAAAAGCTCGGGGTAGTCCTGATACAGGTAGACGGTATTCTCCAGCTTGCCGTCGATCTTCAGCATGATATCGTGAAAGCCCGGAACGCTTCCCGCCGTGCCGGCGATCACGCCGTTGTCCCCCATGTATTCCCGGATCATCGGAAGCTCGGGGCAGGCATAGTCGGTCTGCCGAAAGGAATACTTGAGCCACAGTCTGAAATCATTCTCGTCCTTGATAAAGCCTCTGAGAACCGTGGGGGTTTCATCGATCATGTACAGGGATTCCGACCAGAGATCCCCGTCGGGGGTTTTCATGGTCGTCCGCGCGATGACCCGTTCCGCGTCAGAATGGACGACCGCCCATTCATACCGCACGTCGGGATCGGGAGTCGTTGCACCGGCTCCCAGATACAGATATCCGTCCAGCCCGAAACGCCGCTGGGTATCCGTCACCAGCTTCCACATGGGCGCATTGCCGTGGAGATAGATATCCCAACCCCGATAACCGTTTTGAAGAACGGTGAACATATTCGAAACGCCCAGCTGGAACGGGACCCGATCCGTCCTCTGCCCCCGCATGGCGGCCAAAATGCGCTCTTTTGATGTCATTTCCATATAAAATCCTTTCCGCCGTGTCGGCTGCTTGGTTTTTGGATTACCCATTACTTGCTTTAATGCCTAATATTATACCATATTTTCACTCGATTTGCAATCCATAACCGACAATATCCTGTTAAAAAAACCATGGGAGGGGATTCTCACCGGCCGAATCTGTCCCCAACATCCCCGCCATCCTCATTCCCCTCCTTTTCTGTGACAAATTTCCATTCATATCGCAAAGAAAACCGCTCACAATAATACCAGAGTCAAGCGAGACGCGAAAAGCCCTGCGGGGTTTGCTCGTCCCGCGGGGCTCAATGATATAAATTGAAATCAGAAACAGGAGTCAAAATTATGGCAAGCAATAAGACACTCGTTCCCGAAGCAAAGCAGGCACTGGAGCAGTTCGAGATGGAGGCCGCCAACGAGGTAGGCGT
>CAYRTP010000113.1:0-8512 GCA_964427175.1 uncultured Clostridium sp.
TTGTGTCGTAGTTTCTCTGCTTGCACTCGGTGCATACCAGAGTAACCTTGACTCTTACTTCATTAGCCATGATATCGGCACCTCCCATAAAAATTATTTGCAGTCTCACGGAAGTGAAACTGCCGTGTACCTCCCTCTCCGAGAGCCCGTGTCCGTCTTGTGGCGCAAGTTTCGGACACAACAAAAAAGCTCTTCGCAGAGGTGATGCCATTATATCACAACTTCCCTTATCTGTCAAGGGTTTTTTGAATATTTCTTCGATTTTATACAATTTGACATCGGAAGGGCTTTCGGGAGGTGCTGCGGACAGTCAGAATCACGAAAGAGAACGGGGGAAAATTTACAAAATCGACATTTTTATATCAGTTTACAGCCCAAAATCCCGCATACGCCCCCAATATACCAATGGGGCAGGGGCCCCATGGTGATATTCCCCTATGGCTCTTGGTGTCCTCTCGTAGCCCCCATAATCCCCTTGTTAAAAGTTTTGAGGATTCTTAAGGGCCTTTTTCAAAAGGCCCTTAAGCCGCCGGAGGCACGTTCTAATCTTCAAGGTTTGACTTGCACATTCATATTACCGCCGTTTTTTCTTACGGATTCCGAACATTTTCCGCAAAAGGGGGGCCAGCAGGGCGGGGGAATGCAGGACCACGATCTTCATACGCGATACCTTCCTTTCTATGTAGGGGTTCATCATCAGTATATGCCGCCCGTCGGGAAAGGGTTGATTTTTCGGGAGAAGTGTGATATAATAAGGAACGAAAATCCCGAAAGGAGATCTGCTATGTATGATCTGACAAAACAGGACCGCGTGCTGACCCCGTCCGCCGACCGTCCCTTCAACCGCTACACCTTGACGTATACCGCCGACGTGCCGCTGTGCGGTACCCTGGTCTACGTGACCGAGGGGACCGAAACGCAAGAGGATTTCTTCCTGGAGGCGGGGAAGAACGTTCGCTTTTCTTCCTATATAAATACCTTCCTGTCCCGCGGGACCGCCGAGGGGATCAAAGCCCTGAAGCTCCGTACCATCAGCCACGAGCGGGGATGCTTTGACCTGACGGCTTTTGATACCGAGCTGTCCGAAATCCCCGCCGAGAAGACCTACTATATGGAAAATCACCGCTACCGCGTGGGCATCGAGCTGTGCTGGGGCGGCGGACTGTCCTACCTGGCTGACAAAAACTGCCCCGTGGAGGGGTTGGAGAACCTGCTGAACCATTTCGATACGGGACGGCTGGTCCAGCAGTCCTACTATGGCACCGCGGAGCCCCCCTACGTTTGCGGGGAGTTCATGGGCAACCGCTGGGGCTACAATCCCGTCCAGGGCGGCGATCGGGGCAACCATAAGAGCAAGCTCATCGACTTCCGCATCACCGAGGGGGAGGTCTATATCAAGTGCCGTCCCCGCGACTGGGGCCATGACGGCGGGACTACCTACGCCTACATGGAGAACTGGTATCGGCTGGAGGGGGATATCCTGGCGGTGAAGAATCGCTTCGTGGACTTCTCGGGCTGGGCCCACCCCCTCCGCGACCAGGAGGTCCCCGCCTTCTATACCGTCAGCTACCTGAACAACTACTACCTGTACGAGGGCGACCGCCCCTGGACCGACGGCGAGCTGTCGGTGAGACGAAACCTGCCCTTCTGGCCCACGGATTGGTCTGCCTGTACCTTTGTCCCCAAGGAGGGAAACACCGAGGTGTGGAGTGCCTTCACGGATGACAACGGCTACGGTTTGGGACTGTTCACTCCCAATATCCACCGCACCCTGGCGGGACGGCACGAGTATGACGGCTCCAAGGACCCTGCGGCGGTCTCCTGCGGCTACATCGCTCCCATCCGCAAGCTGGCGCTAAAGAGCTTTGAACCCGTGGAGTACGCCTACCTCATCGCGGTGGGGCAGGTGGAAGACATCCGCGCGGAGTTCAAGGACCATAGAGGGGACGGCTTTATGGAAAACAGGGGATTTGACGCTTACTGATCGGATGTATAATAAGGAAGTGCGGCTCACCAAACGGTGGGCCGCACTTTTACGGATATTGGTTGTATTACTCGCCCTTCTCCAGTGCCACGTCAACGGGAACCGTAACCATACGGTCGTAGCAGGAGAATACCTCGTCGGTACCCTTGGGAGTGGTCTTTTGAGTGAGGAGGGAAACGATGGGGACGATGATCAGACCCACCACCATGGCCAGCATACCGGCGTTGATGGAGGAGCCGCAGAAGTAAGCCAGTACGGGGTTCTCGAAGGTGATCTTGAGAACGGCGTTGAGGATGAACTGGGTCAGGGTGATGCCGAGACCCGTGGCGAAGCTGGCCCAAACGGCGGCCTTGGTGGTCTTCTTCCAGTACAGACCGTACAGGAAGGGAGCCAGGAAGCAACCTGCCAAAGCACCCCAGGAGATGCCCATGAGGTCGGAGATGTAGAGCTTGGAGGCCATTTCCTTGTTGGTCACCACCAGGATGGCGATGGCGGCGGCTACGATGATGGAGACAGCCAGCAGGACGCGCATGATGAGCATATTGGACTTTTCGCTCTTGGCCTTCTTGGACAGGGGAGCCACCAGGTCCAGGGTGATGGTGGAGGCGGAGGTCATGGCCAGGGAGGACAGGGTGGACATGGAGGCGGCCAGCACCAGGATCAGCACCAGACCGATGAGCCAGGCACCGCCGTTTCCGAGGGAGTTCTCCACCGAATTCAGCATGGCGGGAATGACGGCATCAAAGGATGCGGGGGCGGTACCGGCGGCATTCATGGGGATGCTGTCGGCGTACAGACGGCCGAAGCCGCCCAGGAAGTAGCAGCCGCCCGCTACGATCAGCGCGAAGATGGTGGAAATGATGGTGCCCTTCTGGATGGCACTCTCGTCCTTGATGGCGTAGAACTTACCCACCATCTGGGGCAGACCCCAGGTACCCAGGGAGGTCAGGACCACAACGCCCAGGAGCTGGAGAGGATTGGGGCCAAGGAAGGAGGTGAAGGCACCCTTGAATTCGGTACCTGCCTTGGAGATGACCGAGCCCTCGGAGAGCTTGGCGATGGCTTCTATAAGACCGCCGTTGTTGTTCAGCACCGCGGCCACGACGGCTACGATACCTACCAGCATGATGATACCCTGAATGAAGTTATTGACAGCGGAGCCCATGTAACCGCCCACGATGACGTAGACACCCGTCAGGACAGCCATGATGAGCACCCAACCCCAGTAGGGCAGATCGAAGGAGGCCGAGAAGAGCTGGGCCAGACCGTTGAACAGGGAAGCGGTGTAGGGGATCAGGAAGATGAAGACGATGCAGGCGGCCACCAGGCGGAGGGCCTTGGACTTGTAGCGCAGGCCGAAGAAGTCGGGCATGGTGCGGCTGCCGATGTGCTGGGTCATGATGCGGGTGCGGCGGCCCAGGAGCATCCAGGCCATCAGGGAGCCGATGAAGGCGTTACCCAGACCGACCCAAGTGGAGGCGAGACCGAAGTTCCAGCCAAAGCGTCCCGCGTAGCCGATGAAGATGACGGCGGAGAAGTAGGACGTACCGAAGGAGAAGGCGGTGAGCCAGGGGCCGACCGAGCGGCCGCCCAATACGAAGCCGTCCACGCCCTTGGCCGAGCGGGCGGACAGCACGCCGACCAGAATGGTCACGGCGAAGAATACGACGATCATTGCGAGCTTGACGATCATGATAAGATCCTCCTGAAGAAAAGAATGGAATGCGCGGAGCGGGACGGGCTGATCGTGGATCGCAAAAACAAAAAACCGCCCCTCCTCCGTTTGACGGAAAGAGGGCGGATATACCGCGGTACCACCTCAATTTGTTCCACCCCTCACAGGGAGGAACCTCGTCGGGCACGTGGGGAGCGTTCCTGCGGGAGCGGATGTACGGGCCGCCGCCGTGGTTTCACACCTTGTATGCCTCATCGCTGTAACGGGCGAACCCCGTTGTTCCCTGGGCATCTCTTGATCGGAGAGACGCGTCAAGACCACTGCTCCCGGAATGTATTCAACCGTGATCACCCTACCGTCTTACACCAACCGACGGCTCTCTGCGCGGGCCATGGCGGTCTACTTGTTTCCGCTCATCGCTTTTGATGGGCCTATTATAAACCTTTGTGAAGAATTTGTCAAGGGGTTTTTGAAAATTTATTCGAAAAAAATTTAGTTGGCTTGAAAATATGCGAATATGCAGGATTATATGCGAAAACGTCGGTTTTTTATCAACCGACGCTTTCGATTTTCCCATTAGATGCGTTCGATAACCGCTAACCTCTATATTGCATCCGATTAACGGAAAAGAGCAGAATGTTTTGGTGGGACCCTCATCCGTCATCCGAGCTTGCTCGGATGACGGATGAGGGTCCCCGAAAAAAAGCCGATTTGTAACAATGTGCTACGAGAGGTTATCGAACACATCTATTGATGAACAGATCCGAAGGATCTGCCCCGCAACCCGCCCGAAGGGCGGATATCACACGGCGAAGCCGTATATCACGCGCGCCGAGCGCGCATATCACACGCCGCAGACGTATATCACTCCCTACAGGTCCGCTCCCCGCAAGACCTCCTCAAAATTCTCCGCCATCTCCGCCCGATCCCGACTCACCGCCAGGGCCCACATGGCCGCCGCGAAGGCCGCCTCGGAGGGAATGTCCCTGGCGGTGACCACCTGCTCCCCGCAGGCATCGTGGATGCGCCGACCCGCGCGGTAGACGGTGAAATCGCTCTCCCCGTAGGGCACCTGGGAGGTCAGAATGAGGTAGACCCCGCTCTTGGCAATATGGGTCAGGACGGGCACCAGGGTGTCGGGAATGCCGCCGATGCCCACACCTTCAATGATGAGGGCGTGGAGTCCCTCGGTCATGTGGCGCAGAACGTAGGGGGACAGCCCCGGGGTCAGCTGAGCCAGGGCGATGCGGGTGTCCAGGGTATCCGAAAAAGCGTGGGGCGGCATGAGGGGGCTGTCGGTGACCCGACCCTGACCCTCCCCCACGGGGACTCCGTAGCGGATGACCTGCCCGTCCCGCAGAAGGGCGGTGTCGGGACAGCCCACGCTCTCAAAAGCGTCGGGATCGGTGGTGTGACGCTTCCGTGCCCGCAGACCCCGAATGACCCGCCCCGCAAAGACGATGCGGACACCCCGCGCCCCCTCGGACAGAGCCCAGGTAAAGGCATCGGTGAGGTTGCCCGCCGCGTCCGACCCGGGGACTCCCAGGGGGAGCTGGGCCCCCGTCAGCACAATGGGCTTTTCGCTGTGGCGGAGCAGACAGGAAAGGGTAGCGGCGGCGTAGGCCAGGGTGTCGGTGCCGTGGGTGATGATGAAGCCGTCGAAGTGATCGTAGGCATCCCGAATGGCGGCGGCAATGGTCATCCACTCCCTGGGGGTCATGTCGGTGGAGTCCAGGTTGAACAGGGGCATGGCGGTCACGTCGCAGATCCGGGTGACGGCGGGGACGGCGGCCAGCAGGTCCTCCGCCGTAAGGGCGGGGGCCAATCCGTGGCCCGAGTCGCGGCAGGCAATGGTACCGCCTGTGGTGATGAGCAGAATGTGACGCATGGCGGCCTCCTTTGTTTTGGAATGGTATGGAGAGTAAAATTTGATTTAATGGGTTGTTTGGAGCCAATAGAGAGTGCCGATCAATATGCCCGCCTTCTCCTCCACCGCCTGCGGGCGGAGCCCCCTCCCGGAGGGGGCCATGGGAGCGCGGGATAACGAATACTTGTCGAACAAAACATGACCGCGGGGGTACAACATAGGCTCCCTCCGGGAGGGAGCTCCCGCGAAGCGGGTGAGGGAGCCTGCGTGCAGAAGGGTTCGTGTTTGCCAACAGCTTTGTACCATGCTCTGAAAGATTTAGGATCGTCTATATGATCGTGCTCGGGAAGAAAAAGCGAGGATGTCCGCTATGGTCGGGTCCTCGCTTGTATTATGGTAAGGGAAGGGGGAAATCAATCAATATCCTCGAAGATCTCCTCGGGACGCTTGAGCAGGGCGGCGGGGTGCTCCACCAGGCGGCGGATCATCTTGAAGGCCGAGGCGAAGTAGAAGCCGTCGCAGATGCGCTCGTCGGTGACCACCTTAATGTCCAGCATACGGCGGGGCTCGGTGGTGCCGTCCCGCTTCTGACGGTAGGCGGTGCGCTTGATGCCGTAGGAAATGAACACGGGGAGGTTGCCGAAATTGTAGATGTGGTGGTAGATGGGCTTGATACCCAGGGAGCCCATGGAGGTGATGATCATGCTGCCGTGGAAGGGGGAGAGATCGGTGAGGGCCTTGGGGATCCAGCCGTGGTAGTCCAGCCAGAACAGGAAGCGGACGGTGGCGCGGAGGATGGGGCGGGGGAGGGAAGCCAGGGTACCCGCGGTCTTGTCGAAGCCCGAGTCCAGGTCCTCCTTTTCCTTCTCCTTCCGCACGGCGGCGTTGAACTTCTCGTAAACGTCGATGATGGTGTCATCGGGCTCGAAGATCACCGAAATGCAGGTATCGGGAGCGTCCTCCCGCAGATCCTTTTTGATGGTCATGTTGACCTCAATGTTGTTGCGGGCGTAGATGCGCTGACCGCTGATGAAGCGGTTGAGGGCGGGCTTTTGGGAGACGGTGCGGACGTAGGCCGCCAGCATGATGTGGAGGAAGCTGAAGCCCTCGTAGCCGTCAGCGATCATTTTTTTGCAGAAATCATCGGTTTCGGTCACGTCCATTTCGTCGGCAAAGTAGTTCATGGCATCGGCCCGATCCTTCATGATGAAGGCCATCATTTTGTTCATAGGCTGGGCGGTGCGGACCAGGCGGCCGTCCTTGCGGTCACCGAGCCGCTTCTTGCGGGGGGCGGGACGGGGCAGGCGGGGTTCGGCGGCGGGGGTGTTCTGTGTCTCGGTTGCAGGGGTGACGGTTTCTTGGCTCATGATAACCTCCATAGATCGAGTTTCGAGTGCTTCAGTTTACATTCAGTTCATTATACTGCATTTTTGAACAAAAATCAAGGGCTTTCGCGGGTTTTGTGCAAAAAAATGATTTTTCTTCGGGAAAAGGGGTCATCCTGAGCGGAACGGAGCGAGTGCAGAGCACCGCGTAGAGGAGTCGAAGGATCTGCTACATGAAAGGAGATCCTTCGACTCCGTGCTTCGCACTCCGCTCAGGATGACCGCCTCGGTGCGCCGCTCGCTTCGTTTACGAAAACTTTTTTCAATGTGCCCCCTCCCCCACATAAAAATTTGCGATTATCCCAAAAAATTTCCTCAAACCCCTTGCCGAATCCTTCAAAATGCTGTATAATAATACTCGGAGCATTGTGTACCTTGTCAAGGCACACGTATGAATATTTTAAAGTTTTAGGGGATTCTTAAGGACCCTTTTACAAAAGGGTCCTTAAGCCGCCGGAGGCACGCTCCCCCGCGCTCTCCCCGAAAGGATTTCTATGGCACAAAATGAACGCATGAAGCACATTCGGAATTTTTCCATCATTGCCCACATCGACCACGGTAAGTCTACCCTGGCGGACCGTATCCTGGAGCTGACTCAGACCCTCTCGGCCCGCGAGATGGAGAATCGGGTGCTGGACAACATGGACCTGGAAAAGGAGCGGGGTATCACCATCAAGGCCCGCGCCGTCAAGCTGAATTATCAGTCCCCAAACGGTGAGGAGTACCAGTTCAACCTCATCGATACCCCCGGGCACGTGGACTTCAACTACGAGGTCTCCCGTTCCCTCAACGCCTGCGACGGAGCCCTCCTGGTGGTGGATGCTACCCAGGGCATCGAGGCCCAGACCCTGGCCAACGCCTACCTGGCGGTGGACGCGGGACTGGAGATCGTCCCCGTCATCAATAAGATCGACCTGCCCTCGGCCCAGGTGGACCGTTGCCGCGAGGATATCGAGGACATCATCGGCATCCCCGCCGAGGGCTGTCCCGCCGTGTCGGCCAAGACCGGCCTGAACATCGCTGACGTGATGGAGGCCGTGGTACGGGAGATCCCCGCCCTCGGGGGCGACGAGTATGCCCCCCTCAAGGCCTTGATCTTTGACTCCTACTACGAAAGCTACCTGGGCGTGGTGGTCAACATCCGTGTTTTTGACGGTTGCCTGCGGGCGGGGGACACCATCCGCCTCATGAGCACGGGAACCACCTTCGACGTGGTGGACGTGGGTACCCTGGAGCCCTTCGGCCTCAAGAGCACCGACTGCCTCCGCGCGGGCGAGGTCGGCTACCTCACCGCCTCCATCAAGTCGGTCAGCGAGACCCAGGTGGGTGATACCGTCACCCTGGATGCCAACCCCACCGACGAGCCCTGCCCCGGCTTCCACGAGGCCCATCCCATGGTCTACGCGGGTATCTACCCCGCCGACGGTGCCCGTTACGGCGATTTGCGGGACGCGCTGGAGAAGCTCCGCCTCAACGATGCCGCCCTGGCCTTTGAGCCCGAGACCTCGGTGGCACTGGGCTTCGGCTTCCGTTGCGGATTCCTGGGGCTGCTCCACATGGAGATCATTGAGGAGCGTCTGGAGCGTGAGTTCAACCTGGAC
>CAYRTP010000114.1:0-8412 GCA_964427175.1 uncultured Clostridium sp.
TCGGTCGAGAAATTCAACGCCCTGATCGACGGGACAGGTACCCCCATCCCCGTCAGCGGATTCCACCATATCGGCTTTCTGCTGGGAGCCTTTACCAAGCTGACCGACCTGCTGTCGGCCTACCTGCGTCCCGAGCCCGAAAAGCTGTCCGATCCCGTGTTCTTTGAACGCTCCACCACCCTCATGCTCTACGTCATCGGCCGCGCCATCGTGCAGATCGGCAACCATGACAAGGTGGGACAGTTCTCGGCCTCCAACATCACCGACGGCAAGATCAAGCTGGGCGTCGGGAACGATCTCTCTGTGGCCATCCATTGCAAGGACCATCACCTCATGTTCAATCAGACTCCCAACGATGAGCAGGTCACCTCCCAAATGACCTTTGCCGACCTGCAGACCGCCCGCGACCTGTTCGACGGCCGCATCAACGCCATCGCCGCCGTGGGTATGGGTCAGGTCCGCGTCTGCGGCATGATCTCCCAGGTGGATAATATCAACCGTATTCTGGACCGCGTGGCCATCTATTTAGCCTAAGGAGGGAATCACCATGCATAAGATCAACGACTATACCAAATCCCGCGAGGCCTTTGCCCGCGCCGTGAAGGTCATCCCCTCGGGCATCTACGGCCACCAGGGCCCTGCTGAGGGCTGTTACGTCCCCGTGGAGGCATTCCCCCTCTACTCCTCCAAGGCCGAGGGTACCTACCTGTGGGACCTGGACGGAAACCGCTTCATTGACTATATGTGCGCCTACGGCCCCAACATCCTGGGCTATCACGATCCCGACGTGGATGCCGCCGCCGCCCGTCAGCGGGGAATTTCGGACTGTACCACCCTGCCCAATACCGTCATGATCGACTTTGCCGACCTGCTGGTGGACACGGTGGCCTGCGCCGACTGGGCTTTCTTCGCCAAAAACGGCGGTGATACCACTACCCTGGCGGTCATGACCGCCCGCGCCTATACCCACCGTAAGAAGATCATCTTCTTCAAGGGCTACTACCACGGTGTCGCTCCCTGGACCCAAAAGATCGACTACGCGGGTGTCATCGAGGAGGACGTCATGCACAACCTCTGCTGCGAGTGGAACAACTACGAGCAGTTGGCCGAGCTGTTTGACCGCTATAAGGGCGAGATCGCCGCGGTCATCGGCCAGCCCTATATGCACGGCAATTTCATGGACAACCAGCTCCCCGCCCCCGGCTTCTGGCAGAAGGTCCGCAAGCTCTGCACCGACAACGATACCGTCCTCATCGTAGATGACGTTCGCGCGGGCTTCCGCCTGGACCTGGCGGGCTCCGATCATTATTTCGGCTTTGAGGCTGACCTTATCTGCTTCTGTAAAGCCTTGGCCAACGGCTACAACGTCTCGGCCCTGTGCGGTAAGGATTTCCTGAAGAATACCGTCTCCTCCATGTCCTACACCGGCTCCTACTGGATGTCCGCTGTCCCCTTCGCCGCCGCCATCGCCTGCATCGAGAAGATGAAGCGCATTGACTCCCCCCGCATCCTGCTGGAAAAGGGAACCAAGCTGGGCGAGGGCTTGAAGTCCACCGCCTCCAAGTACGGTTTTGACCTCCGTGTGACGGGTGCGCCCTCCCTGTTCTATCTTCGTATTGCCGACGATCCCACCCTCCGTCTCCACCAGGAGTGGATCGCCGAGTGCGTCAAGCGGGGCGTGTTCTTCACCAACCACCACAACCACTTCATCAACGCCGCCCTGTCCGATGCCGACATTGCCGAGACTATTGAGGTGGCGGACGAGGCCTTTGCGGTGGTGCGGGAGCGGTATTCGATGTGAGAGGATGATTGACATGGATCGTGTACATGAATTGGAGAGATTCAAAAAATCATTTCTGCTTCACGCCTCCCGATACAATCTGTACGCGGAGGATGCACGGGTAAAGGGCAGTACGAAAACCCATAACCAAGCCGTAAAGGCGTTGGGAAAACTGCAAGTCAAGGTTGCGGAGGAGCCCCCGCTGTACTCCTATCTGCTGTTGGAATTCCTGATGGGACAGGATGCCAAGGCCGTTGTGTGTGCGGCGTTCATCTGTCTGAGCGTGAATCTGCACACGGATCAGGCTTTGGAACGATTGTCCTTTATCGCCAAGAACACCCCCGGTCTCTCCATGATCTGCGATTTTGATATGCGGGGGCATATCACCGCCTTCCGAAAAAGAGCCATGGAGGCCAAGCCCCACAATGAGGTGGATGAGATCGCGAAAAAGATGCAATGCACAGACGATGGAGCGGGATTCACCGATGAGGAGCTTCTGGATATGATCTTGCGCCTTCCCAACGTAGATCTGTGCGGACATGACGGGAGAACACCCCTGATCCACGCCTGCATATCCAATCGCCCCGTCTTGGCCGGTGAGTTGATCGCGCGCGGAGCCGATGCAAACAGGAAGGATCTCTATCAAAAAACTGCCCTTCACTGTGCAACCATAACAGGAAATAAGGAGCTCGTGTTCACCTTGCTCCTGCATCAAGCAAACGTGAATGAGCAGGACAGATTCGGGTTGACCGCCTTGGACTTTGCCAAGGCGAACTCCGCGACGCTTTCGCAGGAGGAAGTCGATGGGCTGATCGAGTTGTTGGTCTCCTACGGAGCGAAAACCAAGAGAGAGTTAGGAGTGGATCTATGGTAAAAATCCTCTTTATCTGCCACGGCAACATCTGCCGCAGTCCCATGGCCGAATTCGTTTTCCGCGCCAAGGCCGCCGAGCGGGGTGTGAGCCACCTGTTCTCGGTGGCCTCCGCCGCCACCTCCACCGAGGAGATTTGGAACGGCGTGGGCAACCCCGTCTATCCTCCCGCCGGGCGGGAGCTGAAAAAGCACGGCATCACCTGCGACGGCAAGCGGGCTGTCCAGGTCACCAAGGCCGACTACGGGGCCTACGATTACCTGCTCTGCATGGACAGCCACAACGTCCGTAACCTCCTTCGCATCCTGGGGAGCGACCCCGCAGGGAAGGTTCGCCGCTTCATGGAGCCTACGACCCGTGGCGGCGACGTGGCCGATCCCTGGTACACCGATCGCTTCGATATCACCTACAGGGACATCGACGAGGGCTGTGATGCCTGGCTGGATAGGCTCATCCCCGAGGCGCGTAAAACAGGGAGGGAATGAACCGTGACCTATCCCACCGCCGTTACCCCCGCCCGTTTTCTCTCCCGTCCCAACCGCTTCATCGCAATCGTGGAGCTGGACGGCAAACCCGTGACCGTCCACGTCAAGAACACGGGACGCTGTCGGGAATTGCTGATCTCGGGGGCCACCGTCTACCTGGCCTCCGCCCAAAATCCCACCCGTAAGACCCCCTATGACCTCATCGCGGTGGACAAAGTCATGACAGACGGCCGCATCGAAACCGTCAATATCGATTCCCAGGCCCCCAACGATATCGCCGCCGAATGGCTGCCCGTCAGCGGCCTGTTTTCGGAGTCGGCCACCATCCGCCGCGAGGTCACCCACGGGGATTCCCGCTTCGATTTTTGCATCGAAAATTGCGACGGCGAGGGGAGCGCCGCCTACCTGGAGGTCAAGGGCTGTACCCTGGAGCGGGACGGCGTGGCCCTGTTCCCCGATGCGCCCACCGAGCGGGGAGTCAAGCACATCCGCGAGCTCACCGCCCTGGCGAGGGAAGGAAACCCCGCCTATATCCTGTTCATCATCCAAATGAAGGGGATCCATACCTTCCGTCCCAATGACGGGACCCACCCCGCCTTCGGGGTCGCTTTGCGTAAAGCCCATGAGGAGGGAGTTCAGGTCCTGGCCGTGGATTGCCGCGTCATCCCCGGCACCGTCACGGTGGATGGTTGCGTCCCCGTAGAACTGTAACAGAAAGGAATTTCAATCATGATCGATTTCAAGAATATGCCCGATACCGTCCTCCCAAATTTTAAGGGAGGTGACGGCCAACTGGTGGCCAAAATGGTCAACGATGACCTCAACCGCATCCTCTACGCCACCCTCGCCCCCGGCCACTCCATCGGCTACCACATCCACGATACCTCCTCCGAGATCATGTATTTTATCTCGGGTAAGGGAACCGTCACGGTGGACGGTGTCCCCGAGACTGTCTCGGCGGGGATGTGCCACTACTGCAAGAAGGGAAGCAGCCACGGCCTGGTCAATGACGGAGATCAGGACCTGGTCTTCTTCGCGGTGGTGCCCCAGCAGTAATTTTTGCAGAACACTTGACATTCTGATGGGGATATGGTATAATATCCCCATCTATTTTTTCTTTTCCGTAAAGGTGAATCCCATGAACAAGATCTATATCCCCGAGGGCTATAAGCCCGTGTTGGATGCCTATGACACCCAGCGTGCCATTTCCTACATCAAAAACCATTTCCAGACCGAGTTTCAGAACGCCCTGAATCTCAAGCGCGTTTCTGCCCCCCTGTTCGTCACCGATGCCTCGGGTCTGAACGATAACCTCAACGGCTACGAACGCCCCGTTTCCTTCGACGTACCCGCCATCGGCGAGGAGGCCGAGGTGGTCCACTCCCTGGCCAAGTGGAAGCGCCTGGCTCTCAAACGCTACGGCTTCACCGTGGGCCACGGCCTTTATACCGATATGAACGCCATCCGCCGCGACGAGGAGCTGGATAACATCCACTCCATCTACGTGGACCAGTGGGACTGGGAGAAGATCATCACCCGCGAGACCCGCACCATTGAGTATCTCCAGCTCATCGTCCGCGCCATCGTCCGCGCCATCTGCGATACCAATGACCAGCTCCGCGTCCGTTTCCCCCAACTCACCACCGTCCTGGATCGGGACGTGGTTTTCGTCACCTCCCAGGAGCTGGAGGATATGTACCCCGACCTGAAGACCGGCTCCGAGCGGGAGAAGGCCTTCGTCAAGGAGCATCACACCGCCTTTATCATGCAGATCGGCGGTAAGCTGAAGTCGGGCAACCGCCATGACGGCCGCGCTCCCGACTACGATGATTGGCAGCTCAACGGTGACCTGTTCTTCTGGGACGAGGTCCTGGGCCGCGCCCTGGAGATCTCCTCCATGGGTATCCGCGTGGATGCCGAGTCCCTGGACCGCCAGCTCACCATTTCGGGCTGTGACGATCGCAGAGATCTGCCCTTCCACAAGATGCTGTTGAATAACCAGCTCCCCCTGACCATCGGCGGCGGTATCGGCCAGTCCCGACTCTGTATGCTCATGATGGGGTGCTGTCACATCGGCGAGGTCCAGTCCTCCATTTGGGATGCCGAGACCGTCAAGGCCTGCGAGGCCGCCGGCGTGCCGCTCCTGTAATCTTTGTCGAAAAAATTTTTTCAAAAACTCTGATTTTTTTCAAACGAAACCGCTTCCTCGATTGTATCTATGGTGAAAGGACCGAAAGGAGGTTTCTATCATGAAAAAAATCAGAGTTCTTCTATCCATTACCCTGGCCGCCCTGTTGACCGCTTCGTCACTGGCCTCTTGCGGCCGCCTTCCCGAGCCCACGGAGGAGCCTGCGGCCCAATCCGCCGCCGCTTACGTCAGTATGCGGATCAACCCCGAGATCGAGGTGATTGCAGATGAAAACGGTGAGGTGATCGCCGCGAACGCCGTCAACGAGGACGGCGAGGTGGTGCTCTCCGATCTGGAGTTGACCGGTATGACCGTAGACGAGGCCGGCGAGGCCTTCGCGGATAAGTCCACCGAGTTGGGCTACATTGACGTGGATGCCGAGGAGGCTACCGTCTACATCAACGTGGAAAGCGTCAGCGAGGAGACCGCCGAGGAGCTGGAAAAGCAGCTCTCGGACCGTATCGGTCATTACTTTGAGAACAAGGGCATCAACGGCAAGGTTGCCAAGGAGACCCTGGAAAAGTACGCCGAGCAGTTGGATACCTGGGGCCTGTCCGTGGGACAGACCAAAATGGTCATCCGTGTGCTGGATATGTACCCCGAGATGACTGAGGAGGAGGTCTTGGCCTTGACCCCCGATGAGCTGATGGCCCTGCTCCACAGATCCGCCAAGGAGGAAAAGGTATCCGCCGCCTTCAAGGATGAGCTGAAGGCTGACGTGGAGGCTCTCAAGGAGGCCTACGCAGAGACCTTTGCCTTGGGCGAGGAGCTGAAAGCCCTCAAGCTCCGTCTGAAGACCGAAGAGCTGACCGAGGAGGAGAGAGCCGCCCTGGAGGCCGAGATCGCCGAGAAGCAAGCCGCGTTTGACGAACAGATGAAGGCCTTCAAGGAGGAGGCGGAAGCCCTCCGTGCCACCTATAAGGAGGAGACCCGTCGGGTCAAAGATGAACACAAGACACGCGCCGAGGAGAGAAAGCAGGCCAATGCCGATAAGCTCCGTAAGCACGAGGAAAAGCGCAAGGGTCAGAAGTCGGACAGACCCGACGGTGCCGCCGACCCCGAAGCCCCCGCTGAGTCCGCCGTGACCGAGGAGGCTCTGCCTCCCGCGGAGCAGGCACCCGATCAGGAGCAGAATCAGGATAAAAATAAAGGAAAGGGCGAACGGCCCTGAGACACGCCGACACAGATGAGGACCCACCACGACTGAAGGATGCCGCCTGCGCGGTGTACGGTATAAGTTATGAACAAGGTAGAGAGAGACAGTCTGATCAACGAATACCTGAAACGGATGCAGAACGGCGACACCGCCGCATTGGCACCCCTTTATGACTGTACCTCCAAGCCCCTGTATACCCTCTGCTACACCTGTTTCCGCAACCAACACGACAGCGAGGATGCGGTATCCGAAACCTACCTGCGGATACGGACCTCCATTGCTACGTATAACGGCTCAAATGGCTACGCCTGGATGAGCACCATTGCCCGCAATATCTGCATCAATATGCTGAAAAAGCAAAGTCGGATTGTTTCGGTGGATATGGACGACGAGGCCGCCGTCAACGCCCTGGGCATAGAGAACGCTGAACCCCCGCCTACGGTGGAGGAAAGTGAGATCATGACCGTGGCGAAGGCCGTCCTGACCGAGCATGAATTTCAGATCCTGATTCTCCACGCGGTCAATGAGGAGAAATTCAAGCAGATCGCTCATACCGTCGGAAGAAACGAGGCCACCGTGCGGTGGCAATACCATAACGCCATCAAAAAGGTAAAGAAAGAGTATGAAAGGAGGGCACGGCTGTGAGATCAAAGGATATACGGCGGATGCTCTCCGAATCCCGGGAGCTGACCCCTTCGGCTGAATTGAAAAACCGTGTCCTGGACGAGGCGCTGCCTCCCCAAAATGCCGCAGTGCCCCCATCCCCATCACGGGTCTCCGCTTTTTGGCACACCCGCCGAGCGGCTACCCTGATGACGGCTCTGCTGATCTGTGTGATTTTGATCGGAGGCGGATTCGGTGTCTATGGAATCGAGACCGAATCCGTGTACCTCGACGTCAATCCATCCGTAGAACTGGCGTTGAACCTGTTCGGCCGTGTCATAAACGTGCAATATATGAACGAGGATGCCGAACAGTCCCTGTCCGAGGCGAAGCTGAAGCAAATGTCCGTGGAGGATGCTGTGGACACCATCCTGACTGTTTGGGGAGAGCAAGGGTATCTGGAGGATGCCGAGCTCAACATCACGGTGGTGGCCAAGGATTCTCAAAAGTCGGATCAGCTCCTGTCCAAGCTGGAAGAAAAGGCTGAAAAATGCAAGTCCGATAACGGCTATTCCATGGAGATTCAAGGGAATCGGGCCTCCCGAGAGGACCGGGATGCCGCCAAGGAAAGCGGCCTGTCTCCCGCTAAATACCAATTGATCCGCGAGATCCTGCAAAGAGACGGCTCCTACACAGAATCCCAACTGTCCGCTATGACCATGAAGGAGCTTCGAGAGCTCTGTCAGGCTCTTGGCGCAGATTCAAAAGGCCAGCCCGACCGCGATCCCCGAAACGAGGAGAAAAAGGACAAGGATGCCGCAGATCCATCCGCCGCGGATAAGCCCGATGCGGCTCCATCTGCCGCAGAGAAAAACGGCGTAAGCAAGGACGGTGCAGGGAAGGATGCCGCAGAGAAGGAAAAAAATCCAAATGCCCCGGATCCAAATGACAAAAACGAAAAACAGAATTCCCGCAAGGATGGGGAAAACGATTGATTTGTCCCCGAAAGCGCAAGGGAGCGACCCGCTGACTCGCGGGCCGCTCTCTTGCCGTTTGGGGTTGTTGAAATATACACAAAAAAATTTGGAGAAAACTTGATATTTATTCAGAAAAAATATTGCAAAAATCCCCATAAAGTGTTATAATGGGAAGGTAAGTTTCATATGCCCCAAGCGGCCTGTCCGTTGCGGTGCGTCCGAGAAACCACTTTGAAATTTGCGAAAAGGAGCAAAATCATGAACAAGATTTATGCAGGTAAGACCAAGGATGTATATGAGCTGGAAAACGGCAACGTTCTTCTCAAGTTCAAGGATGATTGCACAGGCAAAG
>CAYRTP010000115.1:0-8358 GCA_964427175.1 uncultured Clostridium sp.
TCCAGAGCAAAGGTGGTGTAGCTCAAACCATAACCGAAGGGATACAGGGGAGAACCGTCGTTCTCCACGTAGCCGTAGCCGCGGCCCGAGGGCTTCATGCAGTAGAACAGGGGGAGCTGACCCACGCTTCTCGGGAAGGTAATGGGGAGCTTGGCGGAGGGATTGACCTCACCGAACAGGATCTCGCAGATGGCCTGCGCGCCCTGCTCACCGGGGTACCAAGCCTCCAGAATAGCCTTACAGCCGCCGATCCAAGCCGACATATCCACGGGCGCGCCGTTGAGCAGAACCACGGCGGAATTGGGGTTGGCGGCGTTCATACGGCGGATGCTCTCCTCCTGGTCGGTCTTGACCTCCATCTCGAACTTGCCGACGATGACCGCGCTGTCATCCACCTGGGCCTTGCGGGTCACACCGGGCAGACGGATATCCGAGCGATCCATACCCTCGCCCTCCACCACAGTGGTCATGTACAGGGCCGCGTCACACTTGGAGGCGATCTCCTCGATCTGCTCATCCTCCACGAATATGACCTCGGCGTAGCCGTCCAGGTACTCGGTGAGGTACTGCAGAGGAGTCTTGGCATCGGGGGCGGTCCACTCACGGCGGTAGGGCCCCGAGTAGTTCTTACCCACGGGGAATTCCTTGGCGCCCGCGCCGATGACGGCCAGGGTCTTGATCTCGGTCTTCTTGAAGGGGAGCAGGTCCTCGTTCTTGAGCAGAACAATGGAACGGCGGGCCGAATCCAGGGCGATCTGCTTGTGTTCGTCACAACGGACCAGGGCATCGGCGGCGGCACCGTCGGCAAAGGGCTGATCCATGATGCCAACCGTAAACTTGGCGGTCAGCACGCGGAGCACCGCGCGGTCGATGTCGGCCTCGGTGATGACACCCTTATCGTAGGCCGCCATCAGCTTACCGTAGGAATCAAAGGGCAGGTCGATATCCATGCCCGCCTTCAGGCTCTCGCCCTGGGCCTCGGCACGGCCGCCGTACATCTTGTGAGCATCGTACACACCGTTGACACCGTTGTAGTCCGAGACTACGAAGCCCTCAAAGCCCCACTCGTCGCGCAGGATCTCGGTGAGCAAACGGTGGTTACAGGAGCAAGGAACACCCTCCCAGCTATTGTAAGAGGCCATGACCGACAGGGCACCGCCCTCCTTGAAGCACTTCTCAAAGGGCTTCAGGTAGACCTCCCGCATGGTGCGCTCGGAGGTGTCGGAGTAGTTGGAGTCACGGCCGCCGTAGGAGTAGTTGTCGGCGTAGTGCTTGGGGGTGGCGATGACGCCGTTCTGCTGCAGACCGCGGCAGATGGCCACGCCCATGTTGGAGGAGAGGAGCACGTCCTCACCGAAGGTCTCCACGGTACGGCCCCAACGGCAATCGCGGACGATGTTGACCACGGGGGTCAAAGCCTGGCGGACGCCCACCACGGCGACCTCCTTACCGATGGCGTCACCGATCTTGGCGGCCATATCGTCGTCGAACATGGAAGCCATAGCGATGGGCTGAGGGAAACAGGTACCCATACCCCACTGGGCACCGTGCAGAGCCTCGCCGTGCTCGATGGGAGGGATGGCGTTGGGGTGCGCGTCCATAGTCAGCTGAACGTCCCGATTGATGCGGGCGACCACCTCGGAGGGGGCGGCGGGCTCGGGACGGTCGAAGTGCATGAAGTGACCGGGGTTACGGTAGTTGCCTTGTTTATGATTCCGCTTTTGCTCGTAATCTTCTTCCACATCGAAGATCATCTGGCAGGAAAGCTGGTAGATCTTTTCTTCCAGGGACAATTTAGCAAGCAGTTCAGCAGCGCGCTGTGCGGGTGTATTTTGAGACATAATGAAAAACCTCCTGTATGTTTTAACAAATGTAACCGAAAACAAGTCGATTATTGTTTTCATTATACATCATATTGTCCTGTTTGTCAAGTAATCAGGGCGTTTTTCTTGCGGGAATTGCACAATTGAATCGTGGAAAACAGGCCCGATCATCCCCGAGCCTCGATTTCCCCTCTGATCTCGTCATAGGTCATAAGCACCTCGGGAAATCCCACCCCGCGCTCAAAATCGAAAGCGGCGTTGACGGCGATCCGATACGCCTCCTCGCTGACAGCCTCGCCCTCCACAGTGTAGTCGTAGGCAAAGGTATAATCCCCGTCGGCCCCCTCAACCCGCTCCACCGATGTCGCGCTGAAAATCCGGGTAAAGCCTTGCTCGGTGAGGGTGTACACGTCGGTGTACACGTGCCCCATGTTGCCATTTTCGTTGAGGATCTTCCCTCCCCTCTCCAGGTATCGCCCACCGCCGCAGCGTTTCAGCGGCTGTTCGGCAACGGTTCCCTGCTGATAGGAGCAGACCAGGTCGCCCGTGGCCTGACTGACTCCGCGCATATAAAGCTCGGGAATGTCATCGCCGTCCACGTAGACCAGGGCAAATTCACGGTAAGCCCCCTGCTTACCGTCGATGAGGTCCAAATAGGCCGACTTCCAGCGCAGATCCTGCTCTCGTGAGGCAGAGGTGGTCTCCTCCCGCACCTCGGTGGCGGGATTCTCCTCGCAGGACACGGCGGAGACACACAGCAGAAGGCAGAGTAAAAAAGTCAATTGTTTTTTCATGGAAATTTCTCCGTTTATCGTTTATGTCATGGAACCTCCCCAAAATTCAACCGCCCGTTGACACGGTAGCCAATACATGGATTGCTTTTTGGGAAGGAATGTGGTATAATGGGTACATCGAACAAAATCAGCCGCCACTCATTCAGAAAGGGGATCTATATATGGAATTGAATATCGCCGCCACCCTCCGAAGCCTGCGGAAGGAGAGAGGCATCACCCAGGAAGCGTTCGCCAAAACCATGGGCGTTACCACCCAGGCGGTGTCCAAATGGGAGCGAGGTGAGGGCTACCCCGATATCACCTTCCTACCCGCTATGGCCGCCTACTTCGGCGTGACCCTGGACACCCTGTGCGGGATCGACGAACAGCAACGGGAAAATCAGATCTCCGCCATCCTCCGCGCCACCTCCGATGCCTCCTACGAGGAGGGGGTGAAAATCGCCCGCGAAGGGCTGGCCAAATTCCCCCATTCGGTCCGACTCAAGATCAACCTGGCCGAAGCCCTGATGGGATGCACGGCCAGGTGGACTCCCCCGAAGGAGGTCCTGGAGGAGGTGGTCGGGCTGTACGAGGATATCCTCATACAATGTCCCGATCCGAACGCGCTCCCGTCAAGCTCGCTCTCCCTGCTCTGCCACGCCTACATATCCGTCAGTGAAGCAAAAAAGGCCAAACAGGTCGCCATGCAGATCTCCGGGAAATACGAAGGTCAGCGGATATGGTGCCAAATTGTGAAGGGCGAGGAGCTGATCTCCCACGCCCAGTACAGCATCATGCAGACCCTGCCCGACATTCATTTTCTGGTCAAGCATCTGTTGCAGAGCGACGGCTACACGCCTCGGGAAAAGATCGCCCTGTGTCAAAAAATGATCCGGGTCTACGCCACCTTCGACGAGTGCCGTGAGTGGCCCCTCGGGATGATCTACTCCTATCAGCTTTACGTACAGATCGCGGCGCTGTCCCTGGGCCTGCGCGACCCCGCAGACAGCCTGAACGCCCTGGAAAAGGCCGTGGAGCTGGCGGAGCGGATCGATTCCCTGCCCTCCGAGGGGCGCCTCTCCTCCCTGTTTTTCAATCGGGCCGATTTTCAGTATCTGCAGGGTTATGAGCCCGACCGGGTGTGCTTGCGTCGGTACATAGAAGCAGAATCCGCCTTGGATCCCATCCGCCAAACGGCGGAATATGGACGGATCATGGAGAGGCTGAATTGCTGAACCGCTGCTCGGTTGCGAGATCGGCGCGGACGGCCAATGGCCGCCCCTACTATCTTGTAACGCCTAAAACTTTAGGCTGTCATAGGGGAGGGGCTTGCTCCTCCCGCTTTCGCAATAAAATTCAGATATCTTCAATTTGGTAGATTTCGGGAGGAGCAAGCCCCGGCCCCGCAGGGGCATCCCTACCGGCATCAAGTTTTAGATGTTACAAGGTACTACGGCGCATCATGACCCCTCATTCTCCCACACCAGCGGCGCGATGCTGACCCCGTTTTGGGGGTGGAACACCGACAGCAGGTAGTCGCCGCTCTCGTCGGAATAGATCTCCCCCGCGTGGGCGGGGAGCATGGTCAGGGGAGCCGTATTCGCCAGGCCCTCCAGGGTCCGCGCGCCGAACAAAAAGCTCCGATGATCGTAGCACCCCGCTCGGGCATCCCAAATGGCCCACATCAGGTAGTAAAATCCCTTCCGCTTGAACAGATAGGGCGATTCCGAGGCGGCGGGAGTGCCGCTCTCGTTCCCCCAGGGATTGACCTGCAGGGTCTTGGGCTCCGAAAAGGTCACGAGATCCGCCGTGGTGCGGTAATCGATGCGGTTCTCCACCGCGTAGATGAAGTAGTAAACCCCGTTCTCCTCAAACACAAAGGGGTCGCGGGCCGAGGCGTGATCCTCAAACAGGGTGCGGCAGGTGAAGCGGGTAAAATCCTCCGTGTGGGCTACCCGCATATACCTCGGGCCGTAGAAAATGTTGTAGCCCCCTTCCCCGTCGGACAGAATGTGGGGTGCGTGGCACTCGGGGATCTCGTCGGGGCGATCGTGGGGGGAGAGGATCTTTTCGCAGTCGGTAAACGCTCCCGCGTGCAAAAGATCCGCCATGGTCTCCCCCTCGGCGATGGCGTGGAACAGCATATGCTCCGCATCGTGGACCGAGGGGCCAAAGTTGTATTCATCCGCAAAATTCGGCGGCATGGGGTGGGTGATCCCCACCAGGTGCCATTGGCCGTTGTGGTTCAGAATACTGAAATCGTTGACGGTCCAATGGGGATAGTAGGTATTGTGGGTAAAGTAAAGACTGTCTTCGCCCGCGTAAACGTCGCCGCGGGGACGGTAGACGGTTACGTAGTCCCCGCTGACACGGGGGTAAGGGATTCTTTCCATGGTGGCTCCTTTCATACTTTCTCTGCGTATTCCCGCAAGGTCTGCTCCAGCTTTTGGAATTTTTCATGGCTCCGCACAAAGTCAAAGCAATTCTGCGCCCCAAGCACTTCGAGGCGGGCGTTGCAGGCGTTGCCCTTGAAGTTCTTGCTGAAATCCTTGCCGTATTCCAATCGGTTGATCATGGGTGCCGTGTAGGTGCCCTCTTTGTTTTGGGCATCCATTACGCAAAATCGAACACATTCTTCCAGGGCATCCAAGGTCTTTTCCGAGTTCCCCATCCAGGCGTAGGAACGGGCCATCAAAAAGTAGCGGTGGGACAGATCGAAGGCATAGCCACCGTAGTTCCCGTCCGAAAACAGCAGCTTCATCAGATCGATGCTGAATCGGATGCATCGGACCTCCTCCTCGGTGCCGAAATCGTAATGCTTGGGATCGATCGCCTCCTGCGCGGCGCAGAACACGTAGTTGAGCAGGCAATTCTGCGACTCCTTGATGCCCGCCTCCCCTTCCAGGACGCTCGCTCTCATGGACTCCCTGCAATGGTACATACTGCCGCACAGATCGGCATAGCAGAGTGCTTTTTCGGTCTCACCCCAACTGGTATAGACCGAGCACAGGCTGAAGATCGCCGACTCCCGCAGCTTGGTGTCGGTGGATTCATCCAGGATGCGCTCCGCCAGCGCGACGATCCGCCCGCCCGTATCCCGCGGATAGGGCCAAGGGCATCTGACCGAGAGCGCGGTTTTCAGCCGTTCCATGACGAACAGATGATTCGGGAACTCCTCGTGCGCCCGCTCCCACAGAGCGATCCGCGCTTCAACGTCTCCGTTTTTTTCGAAGACCTTGGATTGCTCGACGTATGCCCGGATCCTCTCCTCCACGCGGGCCTGACCCACGTTCAGCAGGTCGTCAATGCTCACGTTGAAATACAGCGCGATTTTCGGGAGGAGGGTAATATCCGAGAACCCCTCGCCCCGCTCCCATTTTCCGACGGATTGCTGGGAAATGCCGAGATATTGAGCAAGCGTCTCCTGGGTGATCTGTTTCTGTTGGCGCAATGCCTTGAGTGTATCCTTCAAGTTGATTTCCATATGAATTCTCCTTGCCGTAAAAGTGATAAGCGCTTATCCTACGGTTATTATACCATAGTTGCGGGGCTTTGGCAAGAACCGCAAAGGTTTATTTTGGGTGTAAAATACAACCCTGCGTTGTGATATACGTTTTTCATCACTATAAAACGAATAGGGGCGAGCATTGCTCGCCCACTACTCGAACACCACTACGTGCCAAAGGAATCCACGATTGCCTGAACCGCCCTGATATCCTCCTCCGCCACAGGCTCGTCGAAATCCCGAAACCGATTGCCGCAAACCGCCCGCCCCGTCAGCGTGCGGTACCATAGCAATCCCAGCGCGTAGCGGCCAAGCCCCCGGGACGCATGGAAACCGTCTCGGTACAGGCCCGTGATCCCCTTGCGGGACAGCTTGCCCAGCATTTCGCCGGAGCGTATGATTCCGTCCCCGCCGACCGATGCGGCAATCTCTCCGTAGACCCGCACAATATCCGACAGCATAGCCTCCGAGTTCCGATAGGGGGTAACCTCCCCCAGCCGAGGGCACCCGTTCTCGTATGCCCAGGTTTGGTGGATATAAATTCGTGCATCAGGCGCATAGGTTTTCACAGAATCCATCAACGCCGACAGGTAGGGCTCGTAGCTGTCCGCGTCAAAGGAAACGTGGCTGGCCTGCTGCAGGGTGACCACGTCCCAATCCCGATCGCACAGCGCATCGCGCAGGGACACAAGGCGATCGGTTTTCTGACCGTTGTATTGCCATTCATAGGCCGCCTCGCCCCCAAGCATATGGCGGTAATGCCGCTCCAGGGTACAACCGCCGATAAAGAGATTGGCTACGTGTACGACTTCCCCGTCAGCCCTTGCCACGCCGTGCAGATAGCGGACCGCGTCCTCGGAAAAGCTGTTGCCGATGGTTAATAGATTCATGTTGATTCTCCCGGGCATTTGCCTTTTTCGTCATTTCGAGATGCTCCTTATATTATAATCCACAAAAGCTTACTTGTCAAGTGACTGTTGGTCAGGGAGGGGTGGAATAGGGGGGGAATCGTTAGTTTTCAAAAAGTAAAAAATGGAGTCATACCCCGCTATGGCTTTACGTTGTCGCTCTTGCCCACTCGCGTCGCGTGTCGTTTTTCATGCGGAGCACAGCTCCGTATGAAAAGCCTCCCGCTTTGCGGCGGGAAACCTTGCTGAAGTTCGAGGCTCGACTCATGCAATCGAGTAGGAGGCTGACCAATCCCTGACCAGCCGACCTCTCACACCACCGTGCGTACCGATCGGTACACGGCGGTTCAATCATAAAGAGTGCAGAGACTTGTACGCTTCGGATATGTCGTAATATCCCCGGCGTGCAAGTCTTTCGTTTGTAATGGTGTGGGTCAGAATCCCACTACCTGCAACAGCCCAGTAGCCTTTTCGAGTGTTTCCGTTTCGGTATGCCATCCAGTCGGGCATTCCCAATTTCTTGAGATTGGCGACCCTCGTTCTCGGCAACTTCCACTGCTTCCAGATATACATTCGTATCCGTCGGCGTAACCACTCGTTCCACCTCTCCATGTCCGTTTTCATATCCGCGATTCCGTAGTATCCAAGCCAACCTCGCATGAATACCTTCACATTGTAGAACACGGTAAATACGGCAAGCGGCATATTTTGAAAATGCCGAAGATCTCCGTCCTTCAAGCTGAACGGCATCTCGAATAATATCGGGAAGATATTCATCCCATTTAACTTCAAGAATGATAGGCGCATCTCCTGCGGGGACTGTAACAGAGCCAGGCTTCAAGAAATCAATGCTTTACATTCCCGTGCGGATATTGTAGTCAAGAGTCACGCGCACGTTTCCCGCTGGAAACACAAAGGCTTCTCTCCTGTAATCCACAATTGTTCTCGGTCGAAGCCCCTTGCTTTTCATTTTGAAATACAATTCCTTGATAAGCTCGCGCTCATCCGTCCTCATCCATTCGGTATCGCCCGTAAGAATTCGCTCTACTTCTTCCGCATAGATCCTCGCCTGTTGTTTATTACAAAAACCGTTGATCTTGCTCTTTTTCTCAAGGCGAATAAAGCTTGTATCGTTTTCATAATACCGAATCCGAAATTTTTCTCGCATATTGACACCGTGGATCTTTTCTCGAAGCGCGGTATCAAATTGGTCATCAAAATATAAACTTCGGATATCGTATGTTCCGTTTACACCGTGCGATTCGAGCTTTGCTACGGTTCGGAGTCTTGCTCGTAGGCTTCATCGCTGATCGCCGTGAAGGTGTCACCGAAGTTCTGCGAGGTGATCT
>CAYRTP010000116.1:0-8252 GCA_964427175.1 uncultured Clostridium sp.
CCGAGGGAGGGAAATTCGGACGTTCATGGGCAGGCCTCCTTTCGGGACGGGATGCTTTACTATATGGCCCCGCCTCGGCGCAAAGAATAAAAAACAGCCCCGCGGGCTGAAAAAATTTAGGCTGTTTATCAACAAATTCCTCCCTCCATCTTGACAATTCCGCCGCTTTCGTGTACAATAGAAGCAAGCATAGCCCGCGGTCAACGGCGGGCTTTGGATCAAAATATTCCGTACCGGTACGGGGCAAGGAGATACCCTATGAAAAAGACACTGCATATCATCCCCCACTCCCACTGGGACCGCGAATGGTACCAGTCCTTTGAGGCTCACCGCATCAAGCTGGTGGAGCTGTTCGATGCCATCATCGAGGAGATGGAGAAGTCCGACGAATACACCTACTACCACATGGACGGCCAGTTCATCCCCGTGGAGGACTACCTGGAGATCCGTCCCCACATGAGAGACCGCCTGCAGAAGCTCATCAAGGAGGGCCGCATCCAGGTGGGCCCCTGGTACGTGCTTCAGGACGAGTTCCTCACCAGCGGCGAGGCCAACGTCCGCAATATGCTCTACGGCATCCAGCTGTCCAAGAAGTTCGGTGCCGATCCTCTGATGTGCGGCTACTTCCCCGATGCCTTCGGTAACGTGGGACAGGCTCCCCAGATCTGCCGCGGCTTCGGCATCGACAACGCCGTTTTCGGCCGCGGACTCAATGACGTGGGCTCCGACAACCAGGTCATCCGTCAGAACGGCATCACCAAGTCTGAGCTCATCTGGCGCGCCCCCGACGGCAGTGAGGTCATGGGTATCCTCTTTACCCACTGGTACAGCAACGCCAACGAGCTCCCCGCCGAGCCCGATGCCCTCCGTGAGCGCATTTTGAAGCTCTGCCACTCCATGGACCGCTTCTCGGTCACCGAGCACCTGTTGGGTATGAACGGCTGTGACCACCAGCCCCTCCAGCGCAACCTGGTGGAGGTCATCAAGACCGCCAATCAGGTCCAGGATGAGTACATCGTCAAGCAGTCCAACATGAAGGATTACCTGGCGGAGATCCGCCCCTACTGGGACAAGCTGACTCCCTTCGAGGGCGAGATCATCGGTCAGTACACCAGCGGCTGGGGCCTTCTGACCTCCACCGCATCCACCCATATCGACATCAAGACCCGCAACTGGAAGAACCAGCACACCCTGGAGCGTCTGGCCGAGCCCGCTACCCGTCTGGCCGCCCTGACCGGTGGTAAGTATGACCGCGACTTCTTCCTCTACGCTTGGCGCAGACTCATGCAGAACCATCCCCACGATTCCATCTGCACCTGCTCCTGCGACGAGGTCTACGACGCTATGCTGGCCCGCTTTGACTCCTCCCAGCAGGTAGCCGACAAGATGGTAGAGGGCGCACTGACCCATCTGGCCGGTGCGGTCAACACCAACTGCGGCGGCGACATGGCGATTCTGGTGCTCTCCCTGGAGCCCGGCCGGTCCACCACCACCGTCAAGGCCAACGTGGACTTTGCCCGCGACCTCAAGGCCCAGGCCATCGCCATCTACGATGCCGAGGGCAACCCGGTACCCGCCAAGGTCAACCGCATCGACAATCAGTTCACCTACACCCTGCCCAACGATCGCTTCCGTCAGCCCCGCCGCGTGGACCGCTTTGAGGTAGAGTTCCCCGTGACCACCGATGCCATCGGCTGGCAGGTCTACAAGGTAGTCAAGGTAGACACCGCTCCCGCCATGGATTGCCCCATTACCATCCGCGAAAACGGCATGGAGAACGAGACTCTGTCCCTGACCTTCAACTCCGACGGCTCCTTCGAGCTCACCGACAAGCGCACCGGCCGCGTCTTCCACAAGCAGAACCTTCTGGAGGATCAGCCCGACGTGGGTGAGTCCTACAACTTCAAGGCCGGCGGCGATGCCGTTCTTTGCGACACCGCCGAGACCACCCTCCACGAGACCTCGGCTTACAGCGCCACCTTCAAGACGGTAGCCAAGCTGGTAGGCGATGCCGTGGTGACCTCCTACGTCACCCTGCAGAAGGGTATTTCCCGCGTGGACGTTAAGTCGGTGATCGTCAACAACGGCGAGGATCACCGCATCCGCGCCCTGTTCGACAGCGACGTGGTGGCGGACAACGCTCTGTCCGAGGGTCAGTTCGATCTGACCGCCCGTCCCATTCAGCCCACCTTCACCTGGGAGAACCCCTCCAACCTGCAGAAGACCCAGGCCTTCGTGGCTATGGAGCCCGCCGATGGTGCGGCCCTGGCCATCGCCAACCGCGGTATCTGCGAGTACGAGATCCTGCGCAACGGTCACAACACCATCGCCATCACCCTGCTCCGCTGTGTAGCCGAGATGGGCGACTGGGGTACCTTCCCCACTCCCAAGGCCCAGTGCAAGGGCGAGTACACCTTGGAGTACGCCGTGGTTCCCTACTGCACCAAGTGCAAGGGCAAGGCTTACCGTGTAGCCTACGATTTCGCCGCTCCCGCCGCCCTTGCCATCGGCACCGAGTGCCGCGAGGGCAAGGTTCCCGCGGCCGCGCGGTATATCTCCTTCGACAATCCTTACCTCCACGTCACCGCCTGCAAGCAGGCCGAGGAGCGTGACACCACCATCCTCCGCTTCTTCAACCTCACCGCCGAGACCCAGACTCTGAACGCTGCCCTCTGCGGTTGCGTCAAGGAGGCTTGGCTCACCAACCTCAATGAGGAGCGGAGCGAGGCCCTGACCATCAACGACGGCGTGCTGACCCTGGATATCCCCGCCAAGAAGATCATCACCATCGAGCTGGCTTGATAATAAGGAGAGCTTGCCTCCGGCGGCTTGAACCTTTTTTGAAAAAAAAGGTTCAAGACTCCAAAAAACTTTAAAAAGAATTATGAGGGATGCGAGAGGACACCAAGAGCCATAGGGGACATCACCATGGGGCCCCTGCCCCATTGGTATATGGTCACATTCAAGTTTTTTGAAAATAGTATGGTATTCAGTTATTCCCATACTCCCCATGGCGGCGCAAGCTTTTGCGCCGCCATGGGTTTTCCCATCACACCCTAAAGGAGATTCAACCACCTATGAAATCCTGTTTTCTCCGTCTTCTGAGCATGACCCTGTGTGCCCTCTCCCTCTCTATCCTGTTGGCTGGGTGTGGCGGACGGTCCTCAGACCACCCAGCACCCGAGGTGAGTACCGCCCAGGAGGCCTACGGTACCGAAATCGACGGCTCGTCCTCCGCCGACAAGGTGTACGATCCCGCCCAATACGTGGTCATCTACACCGCCGAGGACCTGATGGCCTTCAACCGCGCGGTCAATGCGGACGGCTACCGCTTCGACGGCATGACCGTGGTTTTCCTGGCCGACGTGGACATGAGCCGCTACACCTGGACTCCCCTGGACGGGGCCAAGCTCGCGGGTGTGACCTTTGACGGCGGCGGGCACGTCCTGTCGGGACTGAAGTTCGCCGACCACGAATACCCTGTGGACGCGCCGCCAACCGATGCCGACCGCGGATGCGGTCTGGTGGACGTGGCCGAAGGGGATCTGCTCTTTCGGGATCTGACCCTGTCCAACGCCAAGGTAACCGCCTACGATCACTCGGTGGGAGGCTTTGTGGGGTCAGTCAAGGAAGGTTCCGTGGGTTTTGAGGGCTGTCGGGTGGAGGATTTCACGGTGGACGGCTGGATGGATTGGTTCCATCGGGATAGAAAGAACGGCGGTCATTCCATCGCCTTTCGGGTAGGGGGATTCGTGGGGTATATCGGAGAGGGCGGCGAGGTGAGCTTTTCCGATTGCGTAGCGGAGGGGCTGACCCTTTCGGGCTTCCACCACCTGGCGGGATTCGTGGGCTATGACGGCTCGGGCGGGCTGGATGCCTCGGATTTTACGGCCTGCTCGGTGAAGGATGCCGAGATCACCTTCTCCTACTGTCTGGCCGAGGCCTACACCGCGGATCAGCCTCAAAAATTCGTTTCGGTCTTTTATAACGCCACGGATTGGGAAGACAGCACCGCTCCCTGCCTGGCGGCGGGCAACACATACATCGACGTAACCTTCTACGATTGGGCAGACGGTTGCACCGCCTACACCCCTGAACATTTTCAATCCGCGACACCCGAGGAGGCAGAACATGATGCGTAACCATAACCCCTACGCCGCCGCTGTATTCGACCTGGACGGCACCCTTTTGGACACTCTGGAGGACCTGTACCTGGCCACCAATCAGGCCTTGGAGCACCGTTCCCTTCCCCTCCGCACGCGGGAGGAGGTGCGGATGTTCGTGGGCAACGGGGTGGAAATGCTGATCCGACGGGCTGTCCCCGCGGGGAGCGATGAGGACACCGTCCGCACCGTCCTGGCCGACTTCAAAACCATCTACGCCGCCATCTGCGAGGACCATACCGCGCCCTACGAGGGGATTTTGGACCTGCTCACGGCTCTGCGGGAGCGGGGGATCCGTGTGGCGGTGGTCTCCAACAAGTTCGACGCGGCGACTAAGCAGCTTTGCCAAAAATACTTCGGCGATCTTGTGGAAATTGCCGTAGGCGAGCGGGCGGGAATCCGCAAAAAGCCCTGTCCCGACACGGTGTTTGAGGCCTTGAGCGTCCTGGGCGTTTCCGTCGGGGATGCCGTGTATATTGGGGACTCCGACGTGGATATCGAGACCGCCAAAGGCGCGGGGATGCCCTGCCTCTCGGTCACCTGGGGCCTGCGGGATAAGGATTTTCTCCTGGAGCATGGGGCGGGGGTGTTGGTGCGTACGCCCGAGGAGCTTTTGGGGATTTTGGTTGGGCGGTAAGGGAAAAAAGTCACCTCCAAAAGCGCGGTTCTCATAAAGAAGTTTGGTTTCTCCTTGTAGGGACCGGCGTCCCCGACGGTCCAAAAAGACATAATTGCGACGCAGTAGCCAAATAATTAACCCCAACAGATAAAAAAGTCTGTCGTGGTATTCTATTCGATAAATTGGAATTTATAGCTCACAAATCATTTTTACTTTTAATGGTCTCTTTGTTAAGAATTCTGCATTTTCATCCATTGTTGTTCTTGGATGTTGATATATATCTACTCCCACTATAATAGGTTCATCAATTATGTACAAATATCCTTTTTCTGTTCCGTTGTGACCAATCACACCATTATCATCATATCCCAACCTACTTGGTTGGTGTGAAAATGCTTCTGCTAGTTCTTTCCACTGTGTAATAGTGCTATCTGTTCTCAATTCCGAAAAAATTTTATTAGAACCATGATACCAAATTCCATCTGGTTGTATTTCTATCTTCATATCCTTCGCCTCCACAAATTCTTGTTTATCGTTCTGTTTTATCGCCAGTTTCGCCTTTGTATTACAAAGGCGTCGGGCAAAGCCCATACCCCTACAATGTTGAATATATTATAACACAAATCGGCAGAGAAAACAAGTTCTCTGCCAAAAATTATGTGTCGCGGACCGTCGAGGACGCCGGTCCCTACAATTTTGTAAACATCCTTATGAGAACGCTCCTAACGGAAGTGACTTCTTTTTTATTCCCTTGTTAAAGGTTTTGGGGATTCTCAAGGGACTTTTTCAAAAGTCCCTTGAGCGGGTGCAGGGCGGCGCCCTGCCGGGGGTCAGGGGCAGAGCCCCTCGTTCCCCTGCCTTACTCCTGTGCCTTCAGGAAGTCGATGCAGCGCTTGACTTCCTCGAGGCCGGTGGGATTGAGGCTTTCGCTCTCGATGACCATGCGGATGTTGTTCTTGATGGCGTACTCGCGGACGGCCAGGACGGGTGCCTCACCCGAGCCGACCGAGCGGCCCTCGCCGCCCTTGATGCCGTCCTTCAGGTGGATGACATTGACGCGGCCGGACAGACGCTTCAAGGTCTCAACAGAGTCGATACCGGCGTTGAATGTCCAGAAGGTGTCGATCTCGAAGTTGAAGGTACCGCGCTTCTCCAGCTCGGAGTGGATGGTGGAGCCCCAGGGCATCACCACGAACTCGTGGCTGTGGTTGTGGTAGCCCAGGCCAATGCCCTCGGCGGCCAGGCGGATCTGTGCCTTGTTCATGACGGCGCAGAAGTCGATGATCTTGTCCAGGGTGTTCAGATCAGCACCGGGAATGATGTAGTTGGGGTTGCCGATGGTCTTGTGGTAGGCGATGGTCTCCTCGATTCGATCGGGAAGAAGGTCGCCCCAGCCCGAGTGGGTGCCGCTGCACTTCAGACCGTACTTGTCCTGCCACTCCTTGATCTGCTCGGCGGAATGACCCGCGAAGCCTGCGTACTCTACGTACTTGTAGCCCATCTCGGCGACTGCCTTGAGCGCGCCCTCCATGTCGCTACCGGTGATGTCGCGTACACTATACATTTGAAGTCCGTATTCGATTGCCATGGTTATATACCAGCCTTTCTTGATTGTGGGGGAGCCTTTTGCTCCGGGAGCCTTTGGCTCCATGAAAACAGAGGAGGGCACGAAAATCGCACCCTCCTCCATCCGAAATATGCTTATGGTGCTATCCTGCCGAGGCAGGATAGCATTGCATGGGGTTGAAATTACTTAGACTTGATAGCAGCCTGAGCAGCAGCCAGACGAGCGATCGGCACACGGAAGGGAGAGCAGGAAACGTAGTCCAGACCCAGACCGTGGCAGAACTCGACGGATGTGGGATCGCCGCCGTGCTCACCGCAGATACCGATGTGCAGCTTGGCGTTGTTTGCGCGGCCGTCCTTGCAAGCCATGTTCATCAGCTTACCAACACCGGTCTGATCGAGACGAGCGAAGGGATCGTTCTCGAAGATCTTGGTATCGTAGTAAGCGGTCAGGAACTTACCGGCATCGTCACGGGAGAAGCCGAAGGTCATCTGAGTCAGGTCGTTGGTACCGAAGCAGAAGAAGTCAGCGTTCTGAGCGATCTCGTCGGCGGTCAGGCATGCGCGAGGAATCTCGATCATGGTACCGACCTCGTAGTCGAGCTCAACACCGGCAGCAGCGATCTCAGCGTCAGCGGTAGCAACCACGACAGCCTTGACGTACTTCAGCTCCTTGACCTCGCCAACCAGAGGAATCATGATCTCGGGAACCATCTTCCACTCGGGATGAGCCTTCTGGACGTTGATGGCAGCACGGATGACAGCCTTGGTCTGCATCTTAGCAATCTCGGGGTAGGTAACAGCCAGACGGCAGCCACGGTGACCCATCATGGGGTTGAACTCGTGCAGAGAAGCGATGATAGCCTTGATCTGCTCGACGGTCTTACCCTGGGTGTTAGCCAGGAGAGCGATCTCTTCCTCAGTGGTAGGAACGAACTCGTGCAGGGGGGGATCCAGGAAACGGATGCAAACAGGAGTGCCCTCGAGAGCTTCGTAGATCTTCTCGAAGTCGCCCTGCTGGTAGGGCAGGATCTTCTCCAGAGCAACCTCACGATCCTCGGCGGTGTCAGAGCAGATCATCTCGCGGAATGCGGCGATTCTGTCAGCCTCGAAGAACATATGCTCGGTACGGCACAGACCGATACCCTCGGCACCCAGCTCGCGAGCCTTCTTAGCGTCAGCGGGGGTGTCGGCGTTGGTGCGGACCTTCAGGGTGCGGAACTTGTCAGCCCAGCCCATGATGGTACCGAAGTTGCCGGAGATCTCAGCGTCAACGGTAGGAATGATACCGTCGTAGATCTTACCGGTGGAACCGTCGATGGAGATGTAGTCGCCCTCGACGTAGGTCTTACCGGCCAGAGTGAACTTCTTGTTCTCCTCGTCCATAGCGATCTCGCCGCAACCGGAAACGCAGCACTTACCCATACCACGAGCAACAACGGCTGCGTGAGAGGTCATACCGCCGCGGACGGTCAGGATACCCTGGGATGCCTTCATACCGGTGATATCCTCGGGAGAGGTCTCGAGACGAACCAGAACGACCTTCTTGCCGGCAGCGTGCCAAGCCTCAGCGTCCTCAGCGGAGAAGACGACCTGGCCGCAAGCAGCACCGGGAGAAGCGCCCAGACCCTTACCGACAGGGTTAGCTGCCTTCAGAGCCTTAGCGTCGAACTGGGGATGGAGAAGGGTATCGAGGTTACGAGGATCGATCATCAGAACGGCCTCTTCCTCGGTCTTGTGACCCTCGGCTACCAGATCAACAGCGATCTGCAGAGCTGCGGGAGCAGTTCTCTTACCGTTACGGGTCTGGAGCATATAGAGCTTACCGTGCTCAACGGTGAACTCCATATCCTGCATATCGTGATAGTGGTTCTCGAGGATCTCGCAGACCTTAACGAACTGCT
>CAYRTP010000117.1:0-8158 GCA_964427175.1 uncultured Clostridium sp.
AATTACCCACGTGGGGATACCGAAGGCGGCATGGCTGGTGCTGGCAATCGAATTCGACTGCACCATCGCACCCATAAAGCCAAGTGCGAGAATGGAAGCAATAGAGAAGAAGACGGCCAAGAATTTGCCGAATTTGCCCTTAAAGGCGGTACGGATGTAGTAAACGGGACCGCCGAGAACGGTACCGTCCTCCTGCACGACACGGGTTTTCTGCGCGAGAGTTGCCTCGGCGTAGATGGTGGCCATGCCGAAGAAGGCGATGACCCACATCCAGAAGATGGCACCGGGGCCGCCGATCAGGATGGCACCGCAAGCACCCACGATGTTACCCGTACCGACCTGGGCCGCGATGGCGGTGGCCAGGGCCTGGAAGGAGCTGAGACCGCTCTTCTGCTTGCCGCCCTTGAGGGAGAGGTTACCGAAGACCTTCTTCATGCCCTCGCCGAAGCAACGGACCTGCACGAAGCGGGTACGGATGGTGTAGAACAGACCAATACCGATCAGCAAAATCAGCAAAATGTAATCGGAAAGATACGCGTTGATGGTTTGCACGGCCTTCAGAGCCGCGTCAAGAAATGCCTGCATGGGTATTTCCTCCTTAAAATAAAAAATGCTGCCGAACCCGGCAGCTCTGAAAAAATAGGAATGCAGACACAATGGAAAGCCATGCCTGCTCTGTCCTTTTGCCTGAGAGATTCGGTCGGATGACTCCGCCTTGCACCTTCGGCACTCGCGCGTAGCGAGATTCTCCAGAGCTCCTCCGCAGGCGGTCTCACGGGGATTCCGCCGGCATCACGGGAAACGATGCGGGTATTATAGCACAACCCAAGTCGATTGTCAAGGGGTTGTGACGAATTTCTTAAGAAAAAATGACATTTTTTCACAATCCCTCATCCTTCCTTTTTCCCTTGCAATTTTTCTTGGATTATGGTATAATTTTGATAAAAAAAGGGCAACGCATGGCACATTCTCCTGCCCTGTGTTGTGTATATAAGTGAAAGACCCTCAAGCCTACATCATGTATGAAAGTTTTAGGAGTTCTTAGAACCTTTTTCAAAAGGGTTCTAAGCGGGTCCAGGGCAGAGCCCTGGTGCTCCCGTAAACTCTCGAAAGGAGGAACAACCATGACCCTGCAAGATCACGAGATCGTCGCGCTCTACCACGCCCGCGACGAGGAGGCCATCGCCCACAGCCAAAGGCAATACGGAGCCTACTGCCAGACCGTGGCCATGCACATTCTCAACAGCCCGCCCGACGAGGAGGAGTGCGTCAACGATACCTGGCTGGCGGCCTGGAACTCCATGCCCCCCAAGCGTCCGCAGAACCTCCGCGCCTACCTGGGCAAGCTGGTCCGCAACATCTCCATCAACCGCCTCAAATCCCTCCACCGCCAGCGGCGGGATGCCCGCCTGACCGTCACCTTCGAGGAGCTGGAGAACTGCATCCCCGCCCCCGACGAGACCGACAGCAACGTCCTCTGCGCCTGGCTGGACGAGTATTTGGGGACCCTGACTCAGCTGGACCGCCAGCTGTTCGTGGGGCGGTACTGGTACAACCACAGCGTCAAGGAGCTGGCGCGCTACCACGGACTGTCCGCCAACGCCGCCACCAAGCGCATCTCCCGCGTCCGCGAGGGCCTGCGGGTCTACCTGAAGGAAAGGGGGTACACACCGTGAAGGGCGAGATTTTCTTCGAAAAAATGACCAACATATCGGACGAGTACATCCAGGAGGCGGCCCTCCTTCCCCGCGCGGGACGGCCCCGCCGCGTCCGCCCCGAGAACGCTTTTACCCGCTTCATGGACAGCGGATGGGGTGTGGCCATGCTCTGCGCCGTGGTCAGCCTCATCGCCGTGGTGGCCCTGGCGAAGTGGGGACAGACCGAGCTTCCCGCGGGATTTTCGGATCGGTTTGAGTTTTCCTATGAGATCACCTACGATGACGGACGGGCCTGGGACGGCCACCCCGCGCCGGGAGACACGGTAACCGTCACAACCAGCATCACCAACCTGGGAGAAGCCTTTGGCACTTACGGCTTTTCCGCTCGTGCCCACTTCGTTCTGCAGGATGACAGCTCGGTCCTGTTGGAGGGCTTCTATCCCGCCATTGATCCCGCATGGCACACCGTGGAGCACGGTCAACAAGGGTACCTCACCACCCACATATTCATCCCCGAGGACGCGGTCAGCGGCGTGTACGACCTGGTGCTGTTCTACAACGGAGTCGAGGCGGTCTACAGGGGGGTCATGACCGTAGGCGAGCCCGAGGAGATCACCCCGCTGGATCGCTTTTCCTTCGGCTACGAGCCCGCGCAGGGTGTCGCCACTCCGGATAGCATCTTTGAAATGACCGCCTGGGTGGTCAACGATGGGGACGCGTTCACCTTCGTCGGAGATCCCTACGATTTCACCCCCACGGCGGTGCTGTACCATCAGGATTCGGTCTATACCGTCCTTGGAGACAGGGCCCCCACGGGCATCCCCGCCCGTCCCTGCACCGTCGCTCACGGCCAAATGGGAAAAATCTCCTACTCATTCTACTTCCCCGCGGATGCTCCCATCGGCTCTTATCGTTTGGTTTTGTCCTATGGAGAGGAGAAGCAGACCTTTGAGGACGTACTCACGGTGACCCAAATCCCCCTGTCGGACGAATCGGTGCTCCACGCCTGGACGGGTCCCTACTCCGAGGAGAAGCATATCACGGCCATTGAGACCTACGCCGAGAGCTACAGCCCCGTTGATTACGGCACTTCCCTGCCCGTTGACTCGGTGGTCTTTGACGCGGGCTTTGAGGTGGCGGACTGTCGGGTCGAACGGACCGGCGCGTACGGCTTCACCGGTCAGGAGGAGCTGGCTAACGCCGTTGAAAAAAACATTCCTTGCCATGCCGACGGACGAAATATCCACGTTGACACAAGCTGGTGGTACAGCGATAAAGAGAGCTACGCGGTGTGGGCATACCTGGTCTGTGCGACGGATACATCGGGGGTTGATCACTATTTCTACTGCCGAGTCCGATACTCCGAATACACCCCCGACGTGCAGGATCACATTCTGTTTGCCTGGGAAGGCGAGAAAACCGACGAAAAGCTACTCTCCGCCATCGTGGAATACGCCGCGAACTATACGCCCATTGACTACGGCGCGTATATCCCCGTCGATCGGGTGGTCATCAACACCGACTATGCCATTGAGTCCTGCAAGCAAATGAATACCTCTCTTTTGGACTACGAGAACCACGAACGGGAAGCCGCGACATTCGCCGAGCTGTACGACTTCGGGGTCAAGGTCACTACGGATCATCAGATCATCGTGAACACCTCCGAATACGTTGACGAGTGGTCCCATTCGTCAGCTTATTCCTACCTGATCCAGGTGACCGGCACCGACGGTAAGCAGCGGTACTACTACTTCCGCGTCGATCACGAACCCTTCGCGGGTCCCTTCGACCTGAGCTACGTCCCCCCCGTTGACGCCAGCCAACACATCCTGGAGGCGTGGACGGGTGAGTATACCACGGAAAAACACGCGGCGGCTATTGAGGAATACGAAGCCCACTACACGCCCATTGAATACGGCCCCGACGTACCCGTAACCTCCCTGTGCTTTGAACTGGATTTTACCCCATCCGATGTTTCCTCTTACCGGATATGCAGGGCCGACGGTATGGAAACCAATCCGGGCCATATATACCTGTTAGGCCTTCTGTATCAGATTCAGGGGAACCGCATCTACTTGAACACGAACTCTCTTTCGGACTCCTCCGGATTGAAAAGCCTCCTCTACGGAATCAAGGACACGGAGGGCGTTGTGCATTACTACTATTTCCGCATCGACAGCTCGGTCTACCAGCCCCCGACCGAAAGCGAAACCTGACTAAATTGCAAAAGGACTGCCCCCGCGTTGGGAGCAGTCCTTTTCTGATTATTTCGCCACGTACACGATGCCCGCCACGCTTCCGTCGCGGAAGATGACCTGGAGCTTGACGCTGCCCGCGGTGTAGACCAGGTTGTCGCCCACAGACTCGGCGGTCTTGCCCGCCATGGCAGACTCGGAGGCCTCACGGCCCATGCCGATGTACAGACCCTCGGGGGTCTTGACCGAATCGTCGATCAGCTCCACCTTGCAGATGATCTGACCGTCCTTGGCGGGGGTGGTGGAGACGCGGTAGCCGCCGTAGGTGTAGACGTAGTCCAGGCCCTCGAAGCCGCCGCAGGAGGCGGAGCTGCTCTCGGAGGCAGGAGTGCCCAGCTGGGCGATCACGCCGTCTGCCGCCGCGCCGATGGCGACCTTCACGCCGTTTGCGCTGAAGTACAGGTCAGCCTCGTCGGAGCCGCCGTCACAAGCGGCAAAGCAAAGAGTCAGGGACAGAATGGCTATCAGAGCGGCCAGGATACGAAGGGTAGTGGTTTTCATGGTGATAATTCCTTTCTTTTGGTTGTGGTGGTAAGTGGGATGGTCGTTGTTGTAGGGCGGGGGCTTGCTCCCGCCGATATAACCCCAAAAATCTACGATACCGTGATTTTCATGGGAATCACGGCGGGAGCAAGCCCCCGCCCTACGGTGTAATCTCGAATTTTCGATTTTCACAATCGACGAGCGTTGCAGTTAAAATTGGTTACTGTTTTGCGTCTCGGCTTCCATCCGAGCCTTGCGAGCACGGTAGGTCGCCACGCGGCCGCGCCATACCTCGGCGGCCTTGGTGTCTCCCCGTCGGTCGGGGATATCGTGGTCATCCCGGAGCATGGCTCCGAAGTAGCGGGTCAGCTTTTCAGCACCGTAGACGTTGAGGTGAATCCCCGCGTCATAGGTATCCACCGACATATCCAGCCCGATGGCCTCGGTGTGGTGCATGAAATTATAGTACGCCAAGCCGTGTTCGGCGGCGTAGGCAACGATTTGGGCATCCCACTCGTCATACCAGTGGTACTTGAAGTAGTTGGTGGGAGCCTTGATGAGGATCAGCTCGATCCCCTTTTCCCGACAAAGGCTTTCCATGCGGTCCAGGTACGTCATGGCCGCGGCGGGGAGGTCGGGATCCAGCAGAAGCCCGGGGGCGGGATCGCTTTCGGGATGGGCGGGGTCGATCCCCGTCTGCATGAGGTAGCCGCTGTCGGAGACGAGGGGCTTGTCCTTGTAGGCATACTCAAAATCCTCGGCGGTCAGCTCGCTCCAACGGCTGTGGTAGCGGAAGAAGGGGAACAGGTAGGTCAGGAAGTCCTCCTCCTCGGTCATGGAGGCGGAGATGGCCTCGGCCTTTACCCCCGACCACTCCATGCCGTCCAGGGCCATGCGGTTGTAGGCCTCCTTTTGGGGCTCGCCGTACATGAGGGCCAGGACGTTGAAGACCACCGCCTTGGGAGTCTCGTAGCGGAGGGTGTCCTCCAGCATATAGTAGGAGTGCCACACCAGCTGTTGGGCGTTGCCCCGAAGGTAGGAGGAAATGCCGTACTCCTCCCACAGGATGGCGGGGACGAAGGATTCGTAGATCTCGCAGTCCCCGATGAAGATCACATCGTGGCTGACCTCGGCCGCCGCGGCGTAGTATTCCTCGGTCAGGCTTCCCTCGCGGGAGACCGTCAGATACTTGGGCATGAGGATGGGGGACAGGCAAAGCGGTACAGCCGCCAAAACAGCCAGCGCGATCACCAGGCAGATCACACGGGTCAGGATGGTTTTGCGGGGAGTCGGATTCATAACTTGGTTATTCATGGTCACACCCCCTTAAAACGCGGTATAGATGAACGCACCGGCATCAAAGCCAATGCCGTAGCTGCCGAAGATCAGCACCGCCACGGTCAGCCCCAGACAGGCCAGGGTCCACAGGACGGGACGGCCCGCCAGGCGGTCGGCCACGGGGGATTCCTTCCCCGCTCGGCTGACGAAAAAGATCAGAACAGTCGCCAGCCCCACCAAAATCCACACGGGGAGGGTCAAGCCCAGCTTCTCCATGAAAGCTCCGCCCGCCAGGTCGGTCCAATGGCTGAAATCATAGAACATAGAGGCGAAGGCCTTGAAGGTCACGGGCACGTCCCGATAGCAGTCCAGAATGCGGACCGCGCCCATGAGGAAGAAGGTACGGACACAGGCGAAGCAACCGTAGAAGGCGGATGCGGTCAGCTTGGGGAACCTCTTGCGGAATTTGCCGTAGAGAGGCTCCAGCTCGCGGGAGATCAGGATGATCACGCCGTTGAGCACGCCCCACACGATGAAGTTCCAGGACGCGCCGTGCCACAGACCCGTGAGGAACCAGGTGAACAGGGTGGCCAGGTACACGGGAAACCGCATACCGACGGCCTTGCCCAGGTGGGCGCGGCTCCACTTGGTGAGCTTCTGCATGGAGTTGCAGATGGACAGGGGATAGAACACGTAATCGGTGAACCAGGAGCCCATGGTGATGTGCCAGCGGTTCCAGTATTCGGCGGTGGAGCGGGAGGAGAAGGGGCGGTTGAAGTTCTCGGTGAGCTTCAGCCCCAGCATACGGGACAAACCGATGGTGATGTCGATACCGCCCGTAAAGTCGCCGTAGATGACCGCCGAGTAGAGGATGATGAGCATGAGCACGTACATCCCACCAAAGGCCTCGGGATCCCCCACGATGGTCTTGACAGGCCCCATGAGGGTGTCCGCCACCACCAGCTTCTTAAACATTCCCCACAGCACCCGCAACAGTCCCGCCGAAAGGTTGGTCCACTCGGCCTTGTGAGGGGTATCAAACTGGGGTGCCAGGTCATTGTAGCGGCAGATGGGTCCCTGCATGACCGCGGGGAAAAAGGAGATGAACAGGGCGTACTTGCCGAAATGCGTAGCCGCCTTGGCCTTGCCGCGGTACACGTCAATGAGGTAGGCGGTGGAACGGAAGATATAGAAGGAGATACCCAAGGGCAGGATCAGCGAGGGAATGGGGAGCTTGGCGGAGGTGAATATCCCCAGCAGATCATTGACAATGCTCACGGTAAAGCCTGTGTATTTCAACACCGCCAGGATGCCGAAGTTGAACACCAGCCCCGCCGTCAGCATACGGAACCGCTTCTTCTTCCCCGCCGCCTTGTAGGCCTTGCGATCCTCCTTGGGGAGGTCGGCCTTATGGGCGGCTATGTAGTCCTCGTCACGCTGGGCGTGGCTCGCCATGACGCGGGCCAGGATATAGGTGGAGACAATGGTGACCAGGATAAAGGGCAGATACCAGCCTCCCGCCGCTCCGTAAAACAGGGTACTCGCCGCCAGGAGGACCGCCCACTGCCCCCTCTTGGGGAGGAGGTAGTAGAGGAGCACCGTCACAGCGGCGAATACCAGGAATGGAAATGAGGTCAGGGTCATAGAAGATCAGTCCTCGTCCAGGCGGGAAATGAGAGCCCACAGGGCCTCGGCAGAGTCAAAGTTCTCGGGCATGATCTCCTCGGCGGGGATCTGCACGTCGAAACGATCGTTGATCTCGGTGATGAGGGTCACGATGTCCAGGGAATTGAGGATGCCGTTCTCGATGAGACCGGTCTCGGTGGCAAAGTCCACGTCATCGTGGAGGTCGGTGAGGATTTGGATGAGTTCGTTCATGGGATTCTCCTTTTGTTGGCATGAAATTACAGATTGGTGGCTTCGGCCCGCTCGCGCAGACCCTTGCGGTCTACCTTACCGTTGGGGGTCAGAGGCATGGCGGGGAGCTTTTCGCAGAAGGCGGGGAGCATATAGCGGGGCAGAGCGGCCTTGAGGGTAGCGGACAGGGCAGTCTCGTCCACGTCGCCTACGTAGTAGAGGCAAATGCGCTTATTGGGCGCGTCGTAGACGCAACAGGCGGCGCGGACACCGTCGGCGGACGCGGCGGCGGCCTCGATCTCGCCCAGCTCGATGCGGTGGCCCATGTGCTTGATCTGGGCATCGCGGCGGGAGATGAACACCAGCTCGCCGTGGCTGTTCAAGCGGCCGATATCGCCCGTGCGGTAGATCAGCTCGGGGTAGTGGGGATTGAGGGGGTTCTGCACGAAGGCCTCGGCGGTCTTCTCGGGGTTGGCGTAGTAGCCCAGGGTCACGCAGGTACCCCGCAGGCAGATCTCGCCCTCCTCCCCCGCCTCGGCACGGCGGCCGTCATCGGTCAGGAGCATGAGGTCGGTGTTGCGGAAGGGCTTACCCACGGGAATGGGCTCGTCCTCGGCCAGGTCACGG
>CAYRTP010000118.1:0-8123 GCA_964427175.1 uncultured Clostridium sp.
CTGGGGAGGGCAAGAAAACACGCCACTTGTCTTTATAGAGTTTTACAATTGTCTACTCAATATAGTAGGTTCCCGACTTGATCGTTGCGGCAGACGTACCGTCGGCAAGATGCCATCCGTCCCGCAGGACCAGCGTTGCCTCCATTTCGTCGGGAATGTCCAGCGTGATCTCGATTGCCACGCCGTCACGCTTCCAGGCAGACGCTACGCGCCCTGCAGGGGCATCGTAGTAGGCCGAGGCGTGATTCAGCGCGGTGACGAAGGCGGGTTTGATCTCCACACGGTTGACGTTACGTCCATCGGGATTCATGCGAATTCCCGCGACGGCCTTGATGAACCAGGCACTGATGTCGCCCCAAAAATGATGGTTGAGGGAGAGGGGGATTCGGGTGATTCCCTTCGGGCAGAAATTCTCCCACAGTGTGGTCGCGCCCTTTCGGACACAGTCTCCGTAGGAGGGCCAGTCATTCTCGATGGCCATCTTCCAGGCCAGGTCGGCGTGGCCGTACTCGGAGAGGACGTGGAAGATGACACGCCCGCCCAAAATGCCCACGTCCATATAATCGGTGAAGCCGTGGATGAGCTCCACAAGGCGGTCAAAAGCGGTCGGAATCTCGGATTCCTCGAAAATACCGTAATAAATGGCCATAGCCTGGGCGGTTTGGCATTTCCCTTCAACAATCATGGTATCGAAATGAACGAGGTTTTCACGGAAGGCGTTGCGGTACTGCGCCGCCTCTCCGCGAGCGTACTCTGCCTCGGCGGTCATGCCGATGGAATCCAGCATGAACGAAATCTTACTCGCGATATCCATGGAAATGATGGTATCTGTGACGGAGCGCGGGGCGTTGGGATTGTCAAGCCTGGTAAAGCACCAATCGCCCAGGCCGATGTGCATGAGTCCATGCTCATCCGCGCGGGAACGGAGGTATCTGAGGTAGTTCATAAACGCCGAAGCAGATTCCTGAATCATAGCGGTTTCACCGCGGTACACGTAGGCGAGATAGGGGAGCCATACCAGCACGCAGTCCCATGCGGGGCCGTTCATGCCCCAAGCGGCGGGCCAGCCTCCCGCGGGGACGATGCCTGGGAGTCTTCCCTCCTGATTCTGGGCTTTACAGATATTCCGCATCCACTCGCGGTAGTTTCGTTCGGGATCGAAATTCAGGACGGCCGCCTCGGCTGAAACCGCCGCGTCGCCCGTCCAGCCGTTTTTCTCGCGCTGGGGGCAATCGGTGGGGAAATGGTGGAAGTTGGAGGCAATGCTCCGTCTCGCGTTTTCCTGGACCTTGTTGGCGATCTCGTCCGAGCAGGTAAAATTACCGCGGGTGTGCAGTTCGGTGTGGAGGACTACGTAGGTCAGCAGTTCGGGGGTGGCCTGTGCCTCTGTGATGCCGTCCACACGGACGTAGCGGAAGCCGTGGTAGGTGAAAGGAGGCTCGTAGATCTCCACGCCGTCGCCTTTGCAGGTATAGGTATCGAGGTGGACGATATGGCGGTCACGTTCCCAAGTTTCACGGACGAACCATACGTTATCCAGACGGATATCCCCTTTCACCATCTCCTCGGCATGGCGGAGCTCAACCGTCTGTCCTGCCTCGCCCTTGATGCGGAGACGGCAGACTCCCGCGTTGTTCTCACCGAAGTCGTAGATAAAGCCATCCCCGCTTCGGGTGATGGATATGGGCGTGATCTCCTTTTCTGCCACAACGGGGGCCACGTCGGCTATGCGGAGTTCGCCCTTGGGGACTTCGGCCTTGAGGGGGCTTGCCCAATTGGTATCGTCAAAGCCGGGGAGATTCCAGCCGGGGATTTCCCGTCTTGCATCGTAGCGCACGCCGAAGCGGTAATCATCGGCCAAAATGGCGGAGGGGGCAGTTTTCCAGTTGGTGTCACTTACAAGAAGGGCTTGTCCTTCCCCATCGCAGAGCTCCAAGGCAAATTTGGGGGCGGAGCGGAAGGGGGCCTTATCGAAATCCCAAATGTAGCCGCCGGGGTTATTTTGGAAACCATTACCCAGGATCAGGCCGAAGATGTTCTCACCCGCCTGCAGGTTGATTTCATACTCGTCGGCGTAGATCAGGTGGTCGGGGTCGCTGACGTAGGGGGCCAGATACCCGCGGGTGATCTTGACACCATTGAGCCACAGATCGTAGAATCCGCAGACCGCCACGCGGAGGGTGGCAGTTGTATTGGCTTCCACCGTCAGAGAACGGCGGAAGCAGTAGGCGGGAACGGGGTTTTCAAAAGTGTTGTATTCTTTGGTGGCTTGAATGAATGTTGCATCGAATTGCATGAATAGGGCCTCCTTTTCATCTTTTATGGATGCTGACACAACGTATACGGGATCACCTTCACGGGGCCGTTCATTCCGTAATCTTTGCAACGGCCGTTATGGCTGATTCCATGGTCTTGGCAATAGGCGATCGCGGCGTTCAGCAACGTGGAGTAAACCGAAATTTTGATTTGGTTGGTTCCCTTTTTCAAATATTTTCCTACGTCGATACAAGGGTCTATCTGATTGGCGGGGATCTGGGTCCCGTTTACTTCCATGGTGTAGCAATCTTCGATTTTATCGGCTGACAGGTATGCGCCGAAGCCTTCTTCCCACCCTTTTTCCAGGTCAAACTCTGCACAATAATGACCAATACCCGAAACGGATTCCAGCCCTTCCAGCTTGGTGAAGAAGACAGGTTCACGGAGAACGGTTTTTCGTATGATCTCCTTTTTGGTTTCCAAGGGGGTACTTCCTGCGGTCCAGCTCTCAACCGTCAGAGTCCAGTTTTGCAGTTCGAAGGTGTTTTCATGCTCAACTGCCTTGCGGGGCTCGGAAGGTATGGGTGTCGGAAGGTTGGCGGGGGGGACGGAGATCAGGATGATACTATCGTTGGGGGCAAGCTCAAGCTGGACGGACACGCCATTCTTATCCCGATGGACGGTAACGGCCTCGGAGATGGTTCCCGTCCAGGGATCCAGGATGTAGGGGATGCCGTCCGTATGCAGGTCTGCGATAAAAGAGATTTTCTCTGCGTTCTCCATATCGGGATGGGTATCGGCATCGGCGTAATGGTAGAAGTAGACGTAATCGGCATCTTCAGCCTTGCGGTATATGTTCAACACCTTGGTTGCTTCCCTGTAGGCCACGCGGGGGAGAATGTGCAGGTCGGACAGTATTCCGGGGATTTGTTCGATATGTTGACAAACGTAGACGTGTTCGCCCTGTAACAGCTCCTCGATTGCGGCCGCGTCGGGCGTTTCCCCGAAGAAGGACCCGTTACGCGGTACGCCGCCGCAGAAGATGATCGGCAAACCTTGCTTGGCCAACGCCGTCAATTTTTGCAACACGGGAATCGGCAGGTGGGTTTGCTCGTTGAAGACTAGTGCCCGATACCCGGGGCCGTCACGGAAAATGCTTTCTCCGTCGTAGCTGATCTCAAAGTTGGACAAATGGGAGGGGCTGATGAAATCATAGCTGTAGCCCAGCTGTTCCAATGCGGTGGTCTTGAACAGCTTTTCGGGATGGAAGGAATCCAAAACCTCCTGGTAGCTGTGTCTGTATATGGCCAGGTCAACCAGGGCTTTGCCTTTTTGCAATACGTGCTGGATTCGGCTCAGGCAATCGGTCAGTTGTCTCATACCGAGCCAGTTGGGTTGTCGGTCATCCCAGGCGTTGGCGCATCCGCCCACAAAGCCCATGGCCGTATTCCCCGGCCAATGGGTACCGGGCAGAACACCATTTTCATTTCCCTGCTCGGAATAATGGCCTTGATAGGCACAGCCGTGGAAATATACTTGATTGACACCGGTTGAGTAGGCTCTCTGCAGGTGCCACAGTTGACGCTTGAAGCCCTGAGCGTACATACCGCTGTTCTCCTCACCGTTGCCTCGGCCGTTGGCTTCGGCGGAGGCTTCGATGGAGTAGATATTTCGTCCCGTAATATGGGCGGCTCCCGCTTGCGCGCGGTAAAAGTCAAGAAAATCCTTTCCGTATAGGGTTTCGGTATCGGGAATATCCACGTTGCCAGCGGTTTTCTCCAGCTCCAGGAATTTTCCGTAGGAGGTCTGGGCACGGAAGGTGAACCCGTTTCGATGGCAGAATTCTTGCATGGGTTTCAGGTGGTTCTCAATATAGAGGTCTGTGAGGAATGCGCCGTAGCAGTTGATGAGGTGCTCGTTATGCTTATCGAAGGAAAAATCGGGACAGGGTTTCCGATAGGCCCCCCAGAAATTCTTTTCGTACAGGGCGGGCAGGTATTTGGTAATATCGAATCCGAATTTTTCGGCAAACATTTCTCGGAAGCCGACCACAAAATCCAGGTGGGTCTCCCATTCTATGGAATCGTTGAAATAGGAGGTGATCTGCTCGCGCATCTCTCCGAGTTGGGGCAAAAAAACTTCTTCGTGATAACGGAGGAAGCGTTTGGTTCCGTATTTACCCAAAAAGTCAAACTGGGGGATCCCACACAGATTTTCTCCTGACGGATGCTGCCACCAAGCGAACAACACGTATTCCCCATCATCGTCGGGGGCAAACCTGACCGTATAGGAAAGAGGATCGTCGCCTGTTTGGATCACGTCTGTTCCCAAATTCAGTTCCCGTGCCGATTCCAGGGAGAGGATAGATTTTTCCTTGTCCACGTATTTGGCAACCGTAACGGCATAGAGGACGCAGGTACCGTTCACAGCGTTCGCGTCACGGACAGCTTCCTCGCTGACGGGCAACGGTCCGCAATAGGGGTTGTTTTTGGTGATCCCTTTGACAGATTCACCATCCAATTCCAGACGGACACCTTGAGTCGGATCGTCCACGTCTGAAATCGCGTCGATCATGAGTTTTCCGCTGGGGATGACCATCAGATCGATCTCGAAGTTCTGCTCTTTGGCGAATTGCAGAATGTGTTTGATCTGCTCCCCCCACCGCTCGGTTCCCCAACCCTTTTCGTCTTTCTGCGTGGCGGGGGCACAAGCACTGCCCGCGGCGATTTCCGCACCCGAAAAACCGGCTTCCTTGAGCATGATGATTTCACGTTCCAGCTCGTTTTTGTCTGTGAAGGTCGATGGGAGCCACCAGCGGATCCTGGGTCTGTGGGAGGGCGGGATATGGTTGAAATCTTCGGTAAAAGCAGAAGGCGCAGCGGACTGCCACACCTCGCAAATCCTTGCCAGGATCTCCTCATCTGCAGGGCAAAAGTCGTAATTCGGGATCTCACTCGGGGTGATCCATTGGATATCGTTGTGTTCCAGCATCTCGGGCTCGCCATCGGCTATGGTGGCGTTGAACAGGGTCAGATGAACCGTCAGGTCGGGATATTCGTGGACAACGTCCATAAAGACGTTACCGACAGAGAGAAGCACGTTCAATTCTTCCCTGCACTCGCGGATGAGGGCTTCTTCCTTTGTTTCGCTCGGTTCGACTTTGCCGCCAACGAACTCCCACAAAAGGCCTCTTGCCTTGTGCGCGGGGCGTTGGCAGATCATGAATTTTTCGCCCCGCCGGATGAGGGCGGCGACTACTTCGGTAATTTTCATAGTTCTTCAATCTCCAAGCTGTTTGTTTTCCATAAGTATAGCATATTTTGTCGGTGATTGCAAGAGGTTGGAGACGAAAGTTTGGGTACGCCAAGAGCTTTCACGGCTTTTTATTGTTGATATTCGTTTGATATTCTATATCCATACAAATTGTTGACATTTCCCGATATTTATGGTATAATATAACCAAATATATTCAAAAAGGAGAATCGCCATGAAATCCAGGCAACAACTTGAACAGCTTCTCGGGCAAATGACTCTCGAAGAAAAGATCGGTCAGTTCATCCAGCTCAACGGCAATATGTTCGGTGAGACCAAGGCTGAGATCACAGGCCCTGCCCGTGAGTTCGGTATCACCGAGGAAAATCTCTATCAAATGGGCCACGCGCTGAACTTCGACGATGCCAAAAACATGATCGCCATTCAGAGCAAGCATTTGGAGGAGGATCCCAACAAGATTCCCCTGCTTTTCATGATGGACGTGATCCACGGATTCAAGACCCTCTACCCCATCCCGTTGGCCATGGGTGCTTCCTTCTCCCCCGCTTTGATGGAGGAGTGTACCGCGTTGGCCGCCAAGGAAGCCGGCGCGGCGGGTGTACACATCACTTTCGCTCCCATGGTGGACTACGTCCGCGATGCCCGTTGGGGCCGCGTCATGGAGTCCTGCGGTGAGGATCCCTTCCTCAACAGCCGGATGGGTGCCGCCCAAGTCAGGGGTTTCCATGGAGATGATCTTACTGCTCCCAACCACATTGCCACCTGTGTCAAGCATCTCGCCGCTTACGGCGGTGCCGAGGCGGGACGGGACTACAACACCGTGGAGCTCTCCGAACGCACCCTGCGGGAGTTCTACTTCCCTGCCTACAAGGCCTGCATCGACGCAGGTGTCAAGATGCTGATGCCCTCCTTCAACTCTCTCAACGGCGTGCCCTCCACCGCCAACAAGTGGCTGATGAAGGACGTTTTGGTCGGTGAGTGGGGTTTTGACGGTGTGGTCATCAGCGACTACAACGCCATTGAGGAGCTGGTTACCCACGGTATCGCTCCCGATTTCCGAGCCGCCGCCAAGATGGCCTTTGAGTGCGGTTGCCACATCGGTATGATGTCCAACGCTTACTATGAGAATCTCAAGTCCCTTGTAGAGGACGGCGAGATCTCCATGGAGGACGTGGACAAGGCTGTTATGAAGATCCTGAATCTGAAGAATCAGCTGGGTCTGTTCGATGATCCCTACCACGGTGCTTCTATCGAGCGGGAGCAGGCTGTGACCTTGACTGCCGAGAACCGTGCCCTGGTACGGAAAGCCGCCGAGCAATGCGCTACCCTGCTGAAGAATGACGGTAGCCTGCCCCTTTCCGAGGATCTGGGTAAGGTAGCTCTGATCGGTCCCTTTGCCACCACCAACAAGATCCGCGGCGACTGGGCTTGCCACGGCGAAAATGATGACTGCATCACGGTAGCCGAAGGTGTCCGAGCCATTCTCGGTGAGGATCGGGTGCTGACCGCTGAGGGTTGCTCTGCCGAGTTTGACGGTCTGTCCACCGATGGATTTGAGGAGGCTATCCGCGTGGCAAAGGCCGCTGACGTTGTGGTTCTCTGCTTGGGTGAGCCTCAAAACTATACCGGTGAGAGCCACAGCCGTGTTACGCTCACTCTGCCCGGTAGACAGATGGAGCTGGCCAAAGCTGTTGTGGCGGCCAATCCCAACGTGGTCGTACTGCTATTCAACGGCAGACCTTTGGAGCTGACCGAGCTGGATGCGCTGGTTCCCGCCATTCTGGATATGTGGTACCCCGGCACCGAGGCGGGAAATGCCGCCGCAAATTTGCTGTTCGGCCGCGCCAATCCTTCGGGTAAGGTTCCCATGAGCTTCCCCAAGGCGGTCGGTCAATGCCCCATTTACTACAACCATCCCCTCACGGGCCGTCCCAAGGAATTCCCGGATGACCAATTCCAGAACTGCGCTTCCAACTACATGGATTGCGGCAATCTGCCTCTCTACTCCTTCGGCCATGGCTTGTCCTATTCTAACCTTGTCTACGAATCCCTGGAGCTGGACACCGACGTGATGACCCAGGATTCCGAGATCACGGTCCATGTGACGGTTCTCAACGACAGCGCGGTTGAGGGTCAAGAGGTGGTTCAGCTGTACATGAGGGATTTGGTTGCATCCAGTGTGCGCCCCGTTCAGTCTCTGATCGCTTTCGAAAAGATCCATTTGGCGGCAGGCGAGCGCAAGACGGTATCCTTCAAGATCAGTGAGCCCATGCTTCGCTTCTACGATTTTGCCTGCAACTACATCTCCGAGCCCGGTGAGTTCCAAATTTCTACGGGCTATGCGGACCATTTGATTCTGACTCGGAAGTTTGTTCTGCGGTAAAGCACTGAATTTTTTCTGATGCGAAACCGGCGATAAAAACAGAAAGAGAGAGTAATGCGGAAGTAAAATCCGTAAAGCTCTCTCTTTTCTGTATTTATGTGAGTGATATTCTTTAGGCAAATAAAACTGGCGTGATACTCTTATCGGAGTATCACGCCAAAGCGGGATTTTACGTAGGAATTACTCTGCGTCCGCAGGCATAGCCTCTTCG
>CAYRTP010000119.1:0-8121 GCA_964427175.1 uncultured Clostridium sp.
AGGGCGCTGCCCTGGACCCGCTCAAGGGACTTTTGAAAAAGTCCCTTGAGAATCCACAAAACCTTTAAATAGGGGATCGTGGGGGGGCCGAGAGGACAGGAGGTTGTATAGCGCGCATCACCGTGGGGCCCTGCCCACTGGTTTTCTTGGGGCGACGCGCTCCACATACGCCCGCAGGGCGTATACCATACTCGCGAAGCGAGTATATCATATGCCAACGGCATATATCATACGCCGCAGGCGTATATCACGGTGATGTCGCTTGCGACATCACCATACTCTCGCCATCCGTGGCGAAAGTAACGCTCCCGTCATAGGTGTAGTAGGCCGCCGAGCCCACGCTCCGCATGGCGGTGACCAGGCTGGCCTCCACCTCGGCGGTGCTGTCGGCGTGGACCACGCAGTAGCGCAGTCCCTCACTCCCGCGGAGCAGGTCCCCCAGGGCTTTGTCATAGCTCCCGTGGTGGGGGATCTTGACCAGATCGTAATCGGTTCCGTCCGTGGCCGCCAGGAATTCGGTCAGGCGGTCCTGCTCGGCATCCCCCGCCAGGAGGAGGGAGATCTCCCCGAACTCCACCGTGGTGATGAGGGAGTAGTTGTTCTCCTCGGCGGCGTGGCTGTCATCCGAGCCCAGGGTCAGCCCCGCCGGGTACAGATCCGTGGAGTTGATCCGCACCCATCCTCCCGCGAGGGAGATCGCCACCTCACGGCCCGCCGGCAGGCGTTCAACCGTGATCGCGGGCAACACCTCCAGGGTAGACATCATGCGGCGGTAGAGGGTCGAGTCCCGCACGTAGTCGGGCATATAGACGGTTTTCACCGTGTAATCCTGCAGGATCCGCGAGGCCGAGCCGATGTGGTCCTTATCGAAATGGGAGATAATAAGGTAGTCGATTTCGGAAATGCCGTAGGCCGTCAGCCGCTCGCGGATGGTGTCGTAGTCATCCGCATCCCCCGTGTCCACCAGAATCACCGACTCCGAAAGCCCCTCACGCAGGCGGAGCAGAATGGCATCGGATTTCCCCGTGTTCAGAAAATCCGCCCGCAGGACCTGCGGGGCATTCGCAAAGGGATCCCCCGCGGGGATCTCCAGGATCTGTCCCGTCGGGGCCTCGGTGGGGATCTCCCACCGACCGCTTCCCTCCTCGATGGACAGGGATCCCGCGCTGGGGTCGTACACCTCCGACGAGCATCCCGCCGTAGCGGTCAGGCACAGCCCCACCAACAGGGCCGCCGTCAGCCGCCGAAGCCCGCTTCCGCAGGTCACGTTATTCCGATTGGATCTCATATTCTCACCGTCCTTGCTTTGATGCTCCCAGTATAACACGAAATTGTGGCGTACATACGCACAAACCGTGAATTTTTGGTGCAAATGCTAAGCGGGTCATCCTGAGCGAAACGAAGCATCGCTGAGTGGAGTCGAAGGATCTCTCATCGGGTTGGAGTCCCCTCCCCCATCACCCATCCTCCTCGGCCACCTGCCGCGAGGCCTCGCGGATGTGGTCGGAATCGTAGCCCAGGCGCATGAGGGCGGCGGTCATCTTGCGGCGGTCGCCGTAATCCGCGGGGAGCTCGCCGTACTTTTTGCGGATGACCGTAGCGCAAACGCTACAGAAATCCACCTCCTCCAGGGTCTCCATGGCCTCGTCCACCGCCTCGGGGGTGAAGCCTCGGGCACGCAGGTCCTCGCGGATGCGGCGGGGGCCCCAGCCCTTGCGGAGGTCCTGCTCGGCAAAGCGGCGGGCGGTATCGTCCTCGCGGATGTAGCCCTTCCCCACCAGGTAGGCCGCGGCGGCCTCGGCCGCCTCACGGCTCGCCCCCTTGGCCATCAGCCCCGAGGCCAGACGGCGGGCCGAACGGTCGCCGTACTGCAGAAGGCTCATGCCCCGACGGATGGCGGCGCAGAGCTCTCCCGCACGCATCAGCTCCTCGGCCTGCGCGGGGGTGATCTCCCCGGGACGGACGGCCAGGCCTGATTCCTGCAGGTCGGCGTACTGCTCCACCAGCAGGCGGAGCTTGACCCGCTTGGCTTTTTTGCGTCGGTCGGATTCGCCCGAGGTCCCTCCCTCGTCGAGGGTATCCACATCCGAGAGGGGCAGGGCCAGCACCACCGCCAGGGTCTCCCCTTCCCCCTCGGGGGTCACCGAGAGGATGGTGGGTTGGGTGACATGCTCGGAGAGCCGCTCGGAGAGCCGTTCGGAATGACGTTCGGAATGACGCTCGGCGTAGGAGTCGGCAGGACTTTCGACCGGGGGGTTGCTGTACCGTCTGGCAGGGCGGTCTTCATGTTGGACGGGGGAAACAGCGGGCTTCCAAGGGGCACGCTCGGCGGGATCCACGGGTTCAACCCGCTCCCGACGATTCCCGCGGGGGACCGCAGGTCGGTCATCCAGCAGGTCCACCAGCCGTTCGGCACGGCGGGGGCGAGGCTTAGCCTCGCCCCCGTCTGTATCTTGGATCGGTTGGCTGTATTTTCCGTAGCCCGCCATCACTCGTCGTCCCCGTCGCTGTCGAGACTGCGGATGTCGAACTCCTCGTCATCCATGCCGTCCTCATCTTCGTCATCGTCCAGCTCGAATTCCTTGGCGGCCAGCAGATCTGTCTCGGCCGAGGCGGCGCGGACCTTCTCCTCCAGCTCGGACATGAAGGCGGCATCCGACTCCACCAGCTTGCGGATGGTCTCCTTACCCTGACCCAGCCGCTCGCCGTTGTAGGAGAACCAGGAACCGCTCTTTTTGATGATATCCAGCTCGATGGCGAAATCCAGGATCTCACCCGAGCGGGAGATGCCCTGGCCGTAGATGATGTCGACCTCGGCCACCTTGAAGGGGGGAGCCACCTTATTCTTGACGATCTTACAGCGGACGTGGTTACCGTAGATCTCGTTGCCCTGCTTGAGCTGTTCGGTACGGCGCACGTCGATGCGGACCGAGGCGTAGAACTTCAGCGCGCGGCCGCCGGGGGTGGTCTCGGGGTTACCGTACATCACGCCCACCTTCTCGCGGAGCTGGTTGATGAAGATGACCACGGTCTGGCTCTTGGAGATAACGGCGGAGAGCTTACGCATGGCCTGGGACATGAGGCGGGCCTGCATACCCACGGTAGCGGCACCCATGTCGCCCTCGATCTCCTGGCGGGGGACCAGGGCGGCCACCGAGTCCACCACCACCACGTCCACGGCACCCGAACGGACCAGGGACTCGCAGATAGACAGGGCATCCTCACCGCAGTCGGGCTGGGAGACCAGCAGGTTCTCCACGTCCACGCCCAGAGCCTTAGCGTACACGGGATCAAGGGCGTGCTCGGCATCGATGAAGGCGGCCTCACCGCCCGCCTTCTGGACCTCGGCGGCGATGTGGAGGGCCACGGTGGTCTTACCCGAGGACTCGGGACCAAAGATCTCGATGATACGGCCGCGGGGAACACCGCCGATGCCCAGCGCCATGTCCAGGGACAGGGAGCCCGTGTGGACCGCCTGGATATCCATGCGGCGGTTGGAGCCCAGCTTCATGATGGAGCCCTCACCGAATTCCTTTTCGATCTGCTTCATGGCGGTCTTGAGTGCCTTTTGCTTCTCCTCGCGGTCCGCGTCGGGAGCGACCATAGGGGTGATGGGCTTTTTGGTTTTGGTTGCCATAGTATTCCTCCGAGTGTGTCCGCCTGCGTGGGGACGTTTTCTTGATGGTCCTATTATACACCATGTCAGCGGTTTTGTCAAGGGGTTTTGGAATATTATTTTCCGAATTCGGAAATTTATTTTTGACTCCGTTTTTGAGCAGAATCGGATTTTTCCGTTTTGGATTTAAAATCGGACCGGTTTTGGATGAATGGTTCCGTGCGGCGGGGTTACGGACCGTCGGGGACGCCGGTCCCTACATGTTTTTTCCATATCTGAAATTTATTGCGGAGACGGGCGGGGAGACCCCGCCCCTCCCCTACGGTATCCCGGGGTTTTAGACGCTACAGAATCAGCACGTATCCCATCCCTTGGGCGGGCGGGGAGACCCCGCCCCTACGAAACATCGTTTCCCAGGAAGGACGGCGAGGGGAAGATGTAGGGGAGGCGTTTCGCCTCCCGCCAAATTTTATGACCGTCGGGGACGCGGGCGGGAGGCTGATAGCCTCCCCTGCGCGCTCGTCCGATCGCAGGGGGCTCCGAAACGACCCTCCAAAAAATTTCTCCCTTCCCCGCCATAATTTGTTGCGCCTGCACCTTGACAGACGGGGGATTTGCGTGTATAATAAGAGTATCATCAAAGAAGAGTAAAAGCACGGGCGTCAAGTGCCGACGGGACGGGGAGTTGCCGGTCGGACGAAAGGAGCTTGCGGGGTCGCACCCGCCAACCACCTGCGGTCCGCGCTTTGCATCCCGCTTCGTTTGGCGCAAGGATTCGCATACCCGTGTCGCCCCCCTTGGGGGGCGGTCGGGCTATACCTCCTTCCCGGCCTCATGTCGCAGGGAAAGGAGGTATTTTTTATGCATCAAAACCACAATCGCTCAACCCCCGTATCTCACACGAGGTCCCGCCCCTCGGGACTCCGCGTCCTCTGCGCGTCGGCTCTGCTGGCGGCGTTGTCCATCGTGCTGGGCAAGTATCTGGCCATCAACATCACCGACAGCATCCGCCTGAGCTTCGAAAACCTGCCCGTCCTCATGGCGGGAGTATTCCTGGGACCCCTCGTGGGCGGTATCGTGGGCATGATGGCCGACCTCCTGGGGTGCGTGCTGGTGGGGTACGCCATCAATCCCATCATCACCCTGGGGGCAACCTCGGTGGGTGTCCTGGCGGGGCTTGTCGCCAAGGCCTTCACCCGCGGCGGCCGTTCCCTGTCTCCTCTCGGCGGGTACTGCGCGGTCTACGCCGCCCACATCGTGGGGTCCATGGTCATCAAATCCATTGGTATGGCGGTGTATTACGCCACCCCCATGGCGGTTCTGCTGATCCGGGTTCCCGTGTACCTCGTCATCGGCGCCGCCGAGGGAGCCGTGATCCTGCTGTTGGCCAAGAATAAGCTGTTTACGGGGGAGCTTCGGCGGCTGAAGAAATAATTGTTTTCGAAAATAGATGTATTCGATCACCTTTATACCGTTATATCGCATCCGATTGACGGAAAAGAGCAGTATGGTTTAGGAAGACCCTCATCCGTCACGCCCTAAGGGCGTGACACCTTCCCCCAGGGGAAGGCAAGGATGTAATCATTTTTATGTTTCCTTAAAAGGTTATCGCGCACGTCTATTGCATCTCTGTATCTTGTATCTCTGTATCTTGTCACTTGTCACTTGTCACTTGTCACTGAATATAAGGAGTTTGCCATGACCTACAAACAATCCCTCGCCTACATCCACTCCACCTGCTGGAAGGGGAGCCGTCCCGGGCTTTCCCGTACCCGCGAGCTCACCGACCGCCTGGGCCGTCCCCAGGATTCCTTGAAATTCATCCATATCGCCGGCACCAACGGCAAGGGCTCCACCTCCGCCATGCTGGCTTCCATCCTCCGTGAGGCGGGCTACAAGGTGGGTCTTTACACCTCCCCCTTCATCCTGCGCTTCAACGAGCGGATGCGTATCGATGGGCGGGACATCCCCGACGAGGAGCTGGCCGAGCTCACCGAGCTGGTCAAGCCCCACGCCGAGGCCATGGAGGACTCCCCTACCGAGTTCGAGCTCATCACCGCCATCGCCCTTTGCTACTTCGCCAAGCATAACTGCGACTACGTGGTCTTCGAGGTGGGCATGGGCGGTCGGCTGGATTCCACCAACATCATTGATGCCGAGACCGTAGTGGCCTCTGTCATCACGGGCATCGCCATGGACCACACCGCTTTTCTGGGAGACACCCCCGAACAGATCGCCGCCGAGAAGGCGGGGATCATCAAGGCAGGGGTGCCCGTGGTGTACGGCGGCAATCATCCGCCCGTTCAAAGTTATACCGAGCGAAGCGAAGCACCTACGGGAGTCGGTCATCCTGAGCGAAGCGAAGCGGAGTCGAAGGATCTCTCTTCGGACGAACGAGATCCTTCGACTCCGCCGCGTTGCGGCTCCGCTCAGGATGACTCCGGAACTTCGGTACAACTTCCCTCCCCCGAGGCGATTTCCTGCGGAGAGGTGATCCGCGCTAAAGCCGCCGAGATGGGGGCTCCCTACCGCGAGACCGACCATACCCAGCTGGCGGTCATCCGCGCCGACCTCTTTGGGGCGGACTTCGACTTTGGGGACCGCAAGGCTCTCCGCATCTCCCTGGCGGGGCTGTACCAGCCTCACAACGCCGCCAACGTGCTGACCGTGGTGGATCTGCTCCGCGCCCGCGGGCTGACCATCCCCGAGGAGGCGGTACGGGCGGGGCTGGCCTCGGTCTACTGGCCCGGACGGTTTGAGATTCTGTCCCGTGAGCCTCTGATCATCGCCGACGGCGGGCACAATCCCGAGGGCATTGATGCCGCCATTGCCAGCGTCAAGGAGTATTTCAAGGATGAAAAGATCCTGCTTCTGACGGGTGTGATGGCCGACAAGGACTACGCCCACATGGTAGCCCGCATGGGCGAGGTCACCGCCCGCGCGTTTTGCGTGCGTCCCGCCAATGACCGCGCCCTGGCCGCCGACCGCTACGCCGAGTCCTTCCGCGCCATTGGCATTCCCGCCGATGGGTACGCCACGGTAGCCGAGGGTGTGGCGGCCGCCTCCGAGGTGGCTTTGCGGGAGGGCAAGGCTCTGCTGTGCCTGGGGTCGCTGTATATGTACGGTGAGGTCCGCGCGGCGGTGCTGGGGGAGGCTCAGGCATGAGCGCTCCCCATACGTCCGCGCCGATGGGCATCCGTCTGCGCTTCGCCACCCCCGCGGATGCCGAGGCGTTGGTGGCCATTTACGCGCCTTACGTATTGGGGACCGCCATTACCTATGAGTACGAGGTTCCCTCCCCCGCCGAGTTTCGGCGCAGGATCGAGGAGTATTCCCGCAAATACCCCTACCTGGTGGCGGAGGTAGACGGAGTCCCCGCGGGCTACGCCTACGCCTGCCCCCTGGGGAGCCGTCCCGCCTTTGACTGGGCGGCGGAGGCGGCCATCTACATCCGAGAGGACTGTCGGGGGTGGGGCTTGGGCCGCGCTTTATACGGGGCCTTGGAGGAGATCCTCCGGCTCCAAGGGATTCGGACCCTGACGGCGGCCATCGCCAGCGTTGACCGTGAGGATCCCTACCTCACCGATGCCAGCATTCGGTTCCATGTACGCATGGGCTTTACCCCCGTGGGGACCTTCCACCACGCGGGATGCAAGTTCGGGCGGTGGTATGATCTGACCTGGATGGAGAAGGCGATCGGGGGGTATGAGGGGGAGCCGCCCCATCCCAAGGCCATTGGAGACGTGAAGGAACACGCGGGAAATCTTCTTGAAATTCAATAAGGAAAGAACCGCGCGGATCTTGGCGCGGTTTTTTATGCTCATACTAATTCACAAACAAAAACTTGAGAGGGAGAGCATGCCTCCGGCGGCTTAAGGGCCTTTTGGAAACCTCCTCACTTCGTTCGGGGCAAATTCGCCTACGGCGAAGTTTGCGAGGCCCTTAAGAATCCCAAAAACTTTAAAAAAAGGATTTATGGGGTTGCAAGAGGACGCCAGGAGCCATAGGGGGCCTCACCATGGGGCCCCTGCCCCATTGGTATATGGGGCTGTATTCAAGATTTTTATTATAAAATAGTATCACTCATCCGACAGAGCCTCCATGGTCATGCGGGCACCGAGGCGGTACCCTTCGACGAAATAATCCTCGCAGGCAAAAACGTTCATTTCACCGACAAGACTTTCGTATTGGTTCAGAAAATCCTTCCCCTGTTCAGACAATTCCCCGCGCAATTTGCTTCGGCACAGTTCCAGTTCATCCAGTTTTTTCCGTTTCTCTCCATGATTTGTACAGTACCGTTCGCCCGGGATGATTTTTCCGTAGAAAAAATCGCTTAATATTTTGGCCATTGCTTTTTCCTCCGCAGATTGATATATCCAGTATAACATATTTTCAGAAAAAGTTGACATTCACAAGATGTCAACACGAAATTTTTCTCTGTTGATGGTAATCCGCGAGGTTTTTGCGGCCCGTCCGGGAGGCCGGTCCCTACAAATTCCTACGAA
>CAYRTP010000120.1:0-8025 GCA_964427175.1 uncultured Clostridium sp.
GCCACTTTTCTCGTTCCTCTCATCACTTCCTTAAAGTGATCTGTAATCCATTTGAATACCCGTTGCCCGTTCTTCTCATCCGTCACGCCCTGCACCGAGCTTGCTCGGAGGACACCTTCTCCACGGGAGAAGGCTATGAGAGAGCGGCTTGTTTTTACTTATTTACGGGCTTTAAATCCTCCACGCGCACGTTTACGCGCTTCATAATATCCTCGCATACGGCACGAAAGCGGTAATGAATATCCTCATTTGAGTATCTCAAAACGGTATATCCGAGCATATTCAACTCTTGATCACGTCGTATATCCGCTTCTGCGTGCTCGACTAACTTGTGTTGTCTTCCATCAATTTCGATGACAAGGCTCGCACTTGCAATCATAAAATCCACAATATAGTTCCCTACATTCTTCTGTCGATGAACCGTCATGGGAAGGCGCTTCAGAAAGTCATACCACAAATGCCGTTCTTCGGGGGTCATATTCCTGCGAAGCTCTCGGGCGTTGGAAACGTATTGCTTATTGTAATTATAATGCACGGATTGCTTGCTCCATATATTGATTTCTGATCCGCGTGCGGGTTATAGAGCGAAAGGACACATTCCTATACGCCCTCCTCTTTTACGAACAACCCCCGACCCACGCGGACCATGGTGGCTCCCTCGGCGGCGGCGGGGATGTAGGATTCCGACATACCCATGGAGAGCTCCATACGCTCGTCTGCCATGGGAAGCTCGGCCCAGATGGACTTGCAGAGCTCACGGACACCCGCGAAAATGGCGCGGTACTCGGCCTCGGTGGACTTGGGAGCCATGGTCATGAAGCCCCGCAGACGGATATGGGGGTAGCCGCCCCCCACCAGGCTGTGGGCAAAGGCTCTCGCGTCGGCGGGCTCGATGCCGCTCTTGCTGATCTCACTGCCCGAGTTGATCTCGATGAGCACGTCCATGACCCGATCCACCTTGGCGGCCTGCTTTTCGATCTCGCGGGCCAGCTTTTCGGAGTCCAGGGACTGGATCATGTCCACTTTATCCACGATGTACTTGACTTTGTTGGTTTGGAGGGTGCCGATGAAGTGGATGGACAGGCCCTCTCTCTCCAGGAGCTCGTAACGCTCCAGGAGCTGTTGCACCCGATTCTCCCCCACGACGTGTACGCCCAGGGTCTTATGCAGGTAGTTGATCTCCCCCACGTCAGCCGACTTGATGGCCGCGGTGAGGAGGACCCCGTCGGGGTCGTAGCCCCCCGCCTCGCAGGCCGCCTTCAGCTCAGCCTTGACGCGGGTAAGATTATGGTCCAGATAGGTATAGCTCATACCGATCTCCTTTGAATTAGTGAAGAGTGAATAGTGAATAGTGAATAGTGAAAAAGTTCGGTAGATTTTCGCCCTTGGCGAAAATCTTGGATCGAATTGGGTAAGGGGTGAAAGCAAGACCGTATCGAAGATTTTCGCCGCAGGCGGAAATCCACCTTACTTCTTCACTTTTCACTCTTACCTATAGCTTATCGGATTTATCCGATCACCTTTCCCTCGTACAGCTCGTTTCCGCCCGTAATGATGTTGTCATTCAGGCCGAGATAGCTCCAGCCGTCGGCGGTCTGCTTGGCGTACTCCTCGTCGGGGAGGGCATCCAGGTAGGCCTTCATGTCCTCGCGGGGGGAGGCTATGACGTAGCCGTCGCGGGCGACTTGGATGTTGATCTTACGGAACTCCACCACGTTGCCCGAGAGGATGTACACGCCCGTGACCTGCTCTCCCGTCTTGCGGGAGGTGAGGGTAACCAGGGCCTCGGCGGGGATGCGGTAGCCGCTGACCTGCAAGGAAACCGTCTCGGCGGTAAAGCTCCGCGGGAAGTCAAAGCCTACGGGCATATCCTGGGAGCGGAAGACCAGGAGCGCGCCCCCCTCGTCGGGGACCAGGCGGATGATGGTCATATTCAGCTCCACGTCGGCTCCGTCGGTGACCCGCATGGTGTAGGTGGTGCCGTGGCTGTAGCCCTGCTGGAACACCTCCAGGGCATCGTCCGACAGGGTGACGTAGGCGGCGGCGTACCAGGTGGGCTGGGCCGCCATCTTGCCTACGGTGCCCGCGGGGACCTCGGCTGAGGCCTGCTCGGTGAGGGCAAAGAACTCGGCGGGGGTCATATTCAGGGCGGCGGCCGAATGGAAGCTCCCCTCGTAGCCGTCGCAGGTGTAGTAGAAGTAACCGCTCTGCTCGGCGGTCAGGGAGGCCACCTCGTTAAGCCCCGCCACCAGGGCGGCTCGCTCGGCCTCAATGGCGGCCAGGGATTCACCGCCCGTCGCACCCGTCAGGATGTCGTAACGGCCCAGGCCGTCCTGCATCCCCGAGGCGTAGCCCGAAACGGCGGAAAGATCGCCTCGGCGGGCGGCCTCCAGGAGGCGGATATAGTCGCGGTCCACCGCCTCGGCGGCATCCCGCGCGTCGGCAGGGGTTCCCTGCCCGCCCATGGAGCGGAGTAGGTCAATGCGCTCGCCGTAGGCGTTGAGCTTGGGCTGAAGCTCGCGGACAGCGGTCTCATCCCCCAGGGCGTAAGCGGTGCCGAGGGGTTGGCCCACTCCCACGCGCCCCCCGTCGGGGACGGCGTACAGGTAGGTATCGCTCCCCTCGCAGGTCAAAAGCGACTCGTCGCGGAACAGGTACAGCTCCAGTCGGACGTAGGACTCATCCAATATTTCTTGCGTCCGCAGGGTATTGAGCCCCACGGTGACGTGACTGGCCACCTGGTAGACCGAGAAGGCAATGACCCCCAACATCAGCAGGATAAAGCCCGTGTTGAGGAGGGCCTTGGCCCGTCCCGGCTTGGGGGTGGGCTTGCGCTTGAATTTTGGTTTTTTGATGGCGTGACGGCGGGACATCTCTCCGGGCAGAGGGATTTGGCTGGACATCTTTTTCAGACTTTTCAGGTCGGGAATGAGCTTATCCCCGTCCTCCAGGGAGGAGGTCAGGCCGTTGGGAACGGGGGGTTTATCCGCCCGTTTCATGAGTTTCATGATAAAGTACGCAAACATATTTTTTAATAGACATAGTTTCCCCTATTATATATACAACCTATAGTATAACACAAAAACCCTCCTATTAAAAGAGGGTTTTCGCATTGTTTACAATATCTTCAAAATTTTTCACAATTGGCACCCCGTCCCGGAGGGTATCGCAGGTGACCCAGGTGACGTAGGGCTTGGCGCGGAACCAGGTCATCTGCCGCTTGGCGTAGTGGCGGGTGGCCAGCTTGAGGGTCTCTACGCAGGCCTCCAGGGTCATGGTGCCGTCCAGGTAGGGGAACAGCTCCTTGTAGCCGATGGCCTGGGCGGCGGTCTGACAGATCTCGAAGACTCCTGCCTCCCGCAGACGGCGGGTTTCCTCTATGAGTCCCTGCTCCAGCATAATATCCACACGGCGGTCGATGCGGCTGTAGAGCAGGTCGCGGCTGTCGTAGCGCAGGCCGATGACCGTAGCGTCGTAGGGGGAGTCGGGCTCGCGGGATTCGCGATCCAGGTCACTCTTTTTCTGTCCCGTGGTACGGCAGATCTCAATGGCGCGGGCCACGCGCTTGACGTTATTGGGGTGGATGGCCTCGGCGGACTCGGGGTCCAGGTCACGGAGGATGCGGTGGAGAGCCTCGGGACCCTCACGGTCGGCCAGGGCGCAGAGCTCGGCGCGGAGGGCGGGGTCGCTGTCGGTGACCTCAAAGGACCCGCCCCGCAGGAAGGCATCGAGATACAGCCCCGTACCTCCGCAGAGGATGGGGAGCTTCCCTCTTGCCAGGATGTCCTCGGCGGCGGTGCGGGCATCCGTGACGTAGTCGGCGCAGGAGTAGCCGCGGGGGTCGGTGGGGTCCACGAAATCCATGAGGTGGTGGGGGATGCCGTCGCGCTCGGCCTCGTCGGGGGTGGCGGTGCCGACGTTCATGTCCTTGTAGATCTGCATGGAGTCGCAGGAGATGATCTCGCCGTTCAGCTGTTTGGCCAGCTCGATGGCCAGGGAGGTCTTGCCGCTGGCGGTACAGCCGACCACGGCGAGGATACGGGGTTTTTGGTTGTTTGTCATGATGTAGTTATTCCGATCTGTAAATCTTTGCCTGCGGCGGAACGGGTCGCCCGCATATGGATCCATACCGTAGGGACGGATTCCGGCCGAAGGTCTTCGTCGATCCGCCCGTTTGTTCAAGATCCGCTCTCCTCATCCACCATCCTTCGGATGGTCCCCCTTCTCCGCCGGAGAAGGCAAAAATGCGAAGGCGAGTAAAATGTCATTTTTTTGAATTAACAAGGTAGTAGGGGCGGCCATCGGCCGTCCGCGTATGCCCCGTATGGATGGGGGGACCCCGCCCGTTCTGCGTCTAATCTTTAAATCTCCACCTTCACCGTCCCATCCTTCAGCACGTAGTGCTCCTTGACCCCCAGCTCCTCCATCCAGCCGCGGACGATGACGGTCTTCCAGGTGTGGGTGTTGAAGCCGAGGCCCGCGTCGTTGTTCCAGAGCCAGTCGGGAGTGCACCAGAAGCAGGCGGTGGGGGCAATCTCCTCGTAGACCTCCCGCTCCACGCCGCCCTGGCCGTGGTGGGCCATCTGGACGTAGTCGGCCTTGAGCTTGCCGGTGCCCTTGTAGAGGGCCAGGAGCCGCTCGCCCTCGGCGGGCTCGGCATCCCCGAGGAACAGCATCCGCTTGCCCCCCAGGGTCAGCGTGAAGACCACCGAGGTGTTGTTGATGTACCCGGGCAGCTCGCCGTTGGGGGAGTAGAGGACCTCAATATGGGCATCCCCCACGTCATACTCGTCGCCTCGGTAGATAATCTCGATCTTGTCGGCAAAGCGGGGGAGCAGGCGGTTGAAGTCCAGGATGCACTTGCCGTAATTAGGCTCACGGCAGAGGAACTGGGCCGAGGGGAAATTGTAGTAGACCTTCCCTACGGTCAGGCGGTCCCAATGCTTCTCCACGATCTCGTTGAAGGCCTCGATATGGTCCCCGTGGGCGTGGGTCATGAACCAGGCATCCACGTGGGGCACCTCCTGCCCCGTAATCTCGCGGAGGTGGGCGAGAAGGTTCTCGGCATCGGCACGGTAGCCGCCGTCCACCACGATGACCGAGCCGTCGGCGGTGGTCACGATGTAGCTGTTCATTTGTCCGCCCGTGGCGGAGTTGAGTTGGTATATGGTGTTTTTCATGGTAGTTTCCCTTCTGCGTATAGAGTTTTCATTCATGCGCCGTAAAGAGTCATAAGTTGCAAATAATGAATAATGAATATTGATTAGTGAATAATGAATAATTTCGGTGGATTTTCGCCGCAGGCGAAAATCTTCATTCATTATTCATTCTTCATCAGCGAAGCGGCTTCATTATTCATTATTCATTATTCATTTTATTCGATCAGCATCGCGTCGCCAAACGAGAAAAACCGATACTTCTCCTCCACCGCCGTCTCGTAGGCCTTCATGACGTTCTCGCGGTCGTAGAACGCCGAGACCAGCATGAGGAGGGTGGATTCGGGGAGGTGGAAATTGGTGATGAGGGCATCCACCGCCTTGAATTTGTAGCCGGGGTAGATGAAGATCCCCGTATCGGCATCCATGGCGTGGACGATTCCCTGCTCGTCCGAGGCACTCTCCAGGGTGCGGCAGGAGGTGGTGCCCACGCAGATCACGCGGCCGCCGTTGGCTCTCCGCTCGTTGATGACGCGGGCCGACTCGGCGGGGACCGAGAAGAACTCGGTGTGCATGACATGGTCGGTGATGGCATCCTCCTTGACGGGGCGGAAGGTACCCAGGCCCACGTGGAGCATGACGGGGGCGATGGCCACGCCCTTGTCGCGGAGGGCCTGCAAAAGCTCGGGGGTGAAGTGGAGCCCCGCGGTGGGAGCTGCCGCCGAGCCCTCGGTCTTGGCGTAGACGGTCTGATAGCGGTCGCGGTCGGCCAGCCGCTCGGTGATGTAGGGAGGCAGGGGCATGAGGCCGATCTCGTGGAGGATGTTGTAGATGTTCTCGTACTTCTCGCGGTCGAAATCAAAGCGGATGAGGCGGTTGCCTTCCTCCACCATGTCCACCACCTCGCCCGTCAGCATCCCCTCGCCAAAGACCATGCGGTGGCCCAGGCGGGCGCGCTTGCCCGGCTTGACCAGGCACTCCCAGGTGTCGGTGGCCCGCTGGCGGAGCAACAGCAACTCGATGCCCGCTTCGGGACGGCCCTCGGCGTGGCCGTAGAGACGGGCGGGGATGACCTTGGAGTTGTTGATGACCAGCACGTCCTCGGGGCGGATGTAGTCGAGAATATCAAAAAAGTGTTTGTGCTCAATGGTTTTCTCCTCGCGGTCCAGGACCATGAGGCGGGAGTGGTCCCGCTTCTCCATGGGATGCTGGGCGATGAGCTCCTCGGGGAGGTGGTAGAAGAAATCCGCCGTCCGCAGGTCGGTCTCGGGGCGGTCGTTGATGATGAATTTGTCGCTCATGTGTGGGATTCCTTTCCTTGGGCGGGTCTGTCCTACGGGCATACCGCCGTGATTCCGCATATACTGACAGTGGAGTGGCCCGCCGCCGATATGCCTGCCTCTTATTATACCGCAAATCCCCAAGAATTGCAAGGGCTTTGAGGATTTTACGGAATGTTTTTTTGAAACAACCCCATATCGGCATCTTGTATCTTTGTATCTTTGTATCTTTGTATCTGAGTATCTTGTCTCTTGTATCTTGTCACTTGTATCTTGTCACTCAAGAAAGGAGCCCGCCATGACCGTCATGACCCCCAAATCTCCTCTTTTTTACGGCTGTGCCACCGCCCTCGTGACCCCCTTCCGCGGGGGCGAGGTGGACCGCGAGGCCTTTATCCGCATCCTGCGCCGTCAGATCGCGGGCGGGGTCGACGCTCTGGTGGTCTGCGGGACCACGGGGGAGTCCCCCACCCTCACCGACAAGGAAAAGCAGTGGCTGTTCACCACGGCCGTCCGCGAGGTCAGAGCCTCGGCCCGCCCTCATCTCCCCGTCATCGCGGGGACGGGGAGCAACAACACAAGCCGCGCCGCCGAGCTCTCCCGCCTGGCCGAGGCCTGCGGAGCGGACGGTCTGTTGGCGGTCACCCCCTACTACAACAAGGCCTCCGAGGCGGGGCTGATCCGACACTACGAGGCCATCACCTCGGCGGTGGGGCTTCCCCTGATCCTCTACCACGTCCCCTCCCGCACGGGGTGTCGGATGACCCCCGAGGTCTGCCGCGCCCTGTCCGAGAACCCGCAGATCGTCGGGCTCAAGGATGCCACAGGGGATCTGTCCTTCACCGCCCGCGTAGCCGCCCTCTGCGGTGCTTCCCTCCCCATCTACGGGGGCAACGATGACCAGACGGTCCCCGTTCTGTCCCTGGGGGGGCTGGGGGTGATCTCGGTGGTGTCCAACCTCCTCCCCGAGCGGATGAGCCGGCTCTGCCGCCGGTGGCGGGAGGGCAAGACCGCCGAGGCCGCCGCCGAGCAGCTCTCCCTCCTCCCCCTCTGCGACGCGCTGTTCTGCGAGGTCAACCCCATCCCCGTCAAGGCGGGCATGGCGATGATGGGGCTGTGCTCCGAGGAGGTGCGGCTCCCCTTGGCGGAGGCGGACGAGAGGGTGAAGGAGAGGGTGGCGCAGGCCTTGGGGGCGGTGCAGGTTATAGGTAAGAGTGAAAAGTGAAAAGGTGAGGAAATCTTTCGCCGGCGCGAAAGATAAAAAGTGGTAAGGTGAGGGGGCATCGAACCATAGGACAAACCGTCCGTTTATCCGTATGGTCGGTGTTGGCGGGAGGAGCAAGCCCCGGCCCGCAGGGGCATCTCTACCCGACGAGAGAAAGTTTTGGATGTTTCAATGCGGTAGGGGCGAGCATCGCTCGTCCGCCACCCTCGGACGGAGAGTACGCGGACGGCCAATGACCGCCCCTACGGAATCAGGTTATCGAACATATCCGGTATAATACTAATCCTTTTTTAAAATATTGAATCGTCTCCTGGTAGAGTCATCCTGAGCGGAGCGAAGCGTAGTCGAAGGATCTCTTGTTGGG
>CAYRTP010000121.1:0-7989 GCA_964427175.1 uncultured Clostridium sp.
ATTTGTAAATTCTTTTGTTTTTTAGTCTGTCTACTTGACAGGGGGCACATTATTTCCCCGCGGGGTATCTTTTTTCAAAAAACATCTTGCAATATAAAGAAAAATGTGCTATAATATACGAATGTAGAGCCGTATGCTTGCCGGTCTGACGGGAAATGTACCCCGAGTGACATCGACAAGGTATTGGCTCTATATTTTTTGAGTAGGGAAGTGCCTGTGTAGGGCGGGGGCTTGCTCCCGCCGTTTCAACAAAAAAATGATGCGATCTTTTATTTTGTAGAAAATTCGGCGGGAGCAAGCCCCCGCCCTACCGCGTTGTTACGCTGATACCCTCGCAGGAAATTTCCCTGCGGGGTATCTTTTTTCAAAAAACATCTTGCAATATAAAGAAAAATGTGCTATAATATATCAGTTACGGTGCCCGCGCCCTCGCGGCGGCCTTTGGGGCACCCCGATTCTTACGAAAGGAAGAAAAACACATGATGATTCAAATCAAAGCCCTCATTGCCGACGGTATCCTGGAAGGCGTGAAGTCCATCGCGCCCCAGAGCGAGATGACCGCCGAGGACGTGCTGGGGCTTCTGGAATATCCCCCCGATCCCGCCATGGGCGATATCGCTCTGCCCTGCTTCAAGCTGGCCAAGACCCTCCGCCGCTCCCCCGTACAGATCGCCGCTACCCTTGCGCCCCTGGTCAAGGGCGATGCCATCGAGAAGGCCGAGGCGGTCAACGGTTACCTCAATATCTACCTCTCGGGCGAGTACCTGGCCAACAAGATGATCCCCGAGATCCTCGACAAGAAGGAAGCCTACGGCGCGCCCGACTTCGGTCAGGGTAAGACCGTGGTGCTGGATTACTCCTCCCCCAACGTGGCCAAGCCCTTCCACATCGGCCACCTGGGTACCACCGTTATCGGCCACGCCCTCAAGCGCCTCCATGAGTTCGCGGGTTATAAGTGTATCGGCATCAACTACCTGGGCGACTGGGGTACCCAGTTCGGTAAGCTCATCCTGGCCTACCGCCTGTGGGGCAGTAAGGAGCAGATCGAGGCGGGCGGCATCGACGAGCTGGTCAAGCTCTACGTCATGATCAACAACGCCATCTCGGGCAACGAGGAGCAGGGAATCGCTCCCAACAAGGAGTACGCCGATCAGGCCCGCGCCGAGTTCCACAAGATGGAGCTGGGCGACGAGGAGAACATCGCTCTCTGGAAATGGTTCGTCAAGATCAGCCTGGACGAGTACGAAAAGACCTACAAGCAGCTGGATATCACCTTCGACAGCTACCTGGGTGAGTCCTTCTACACCGACAAGATGCCCGCCCAGGTGGAGAAGCTCCGCGAGATGGGCTTGCTCAAGATCGACGACGGCGCGTCCATCGTGGACCTGGAGGAGCACGGTATGCCCCCCTGCCTCATTCTGAAGCGGGACGGCTCCACCCTCTATCCCACCCGTGACATCGCCGCCGCGGTGTACAGAAAGAACGAGTACAACTTCGACAAGTGCATCTACGTTACCTCCAACCAGCAGATCCTCCACTTCCAGCAGTGGTTCAAGGTGGTGGAGCTCATGGGCTACGATTGGTACGAGGGCCTGGTCCACGTGCCTTACGGAACCGTGTCGGTCAACGGTGCCAAGCTGGCTACCCGTACCGGTAACGTGGTCCTGCTCAAGGACCTGTTCGCCGCCGCCATCGAGAAGGTCACCGAGATCATGGAGGACAAGAATCCCGCCCTCAAGGGCCGCGCCGATATCGCCGAGGCCGTGGGCGTGGGTGCCATCGTCTTCTACTACCTGTCCAACAACCGCATCAAGGATATCAACTTCAATATGGAGGATGCCCTGTCCTTCGACGGCAACACGGGTCCCTACGTGCAGTACACCTACGCCCGTGCCTGCTCCATCCTGGAGAAGGCCGGCACGACCCCCGCGTCGGTTGACAGCGTCAAGCTCACCGATCCTCTGGAGAAGGCCCTGTGCGTGGTGCTCTCCCAGTACGAGGAGCGGGTCCGCGTGGCCATCCGCGACTACGAGCCCTCGGTCATCACCCGCTACATCCTGGACGTAGCCACCGCCTTCAACCGCTTCTACCACGATTGCGCCATCTTCTCCGCCGAGGACGAGGAGGTCAAGGCCACCCGTATCGCCCTGACCGCCGCTGTCAAGCACGTGCTGGGCAGTGCCTTCGGGTTGGTCTGCCTGCGGAAGACCGAGAAGATCTGATCCGTCATCCATCGGGATCGCCCGCGGAATTTGCGGGGAAAATTGAAATGTAAAATAATAAATTTGAGAGGTATATATCATGTCCGGACACAGCAAATGGGCTAACATCAAGCACAAGAAAGAAAAGACCGACAAGGCCAAGGCCAAGATCTTTACCAAGATCGGTAAGGAGCTGACCATCGCGGTTAAGGAGGGCGGTCCCGATCCCGCTTCCAACGCCAAGCTCCGCGATCTCATTCAGAAGGCAAAGGCCAACAACGTTCCCAACGAGAACATCGAGCGCACCATCAAGAAGGCCGAGGGTGCCAAGGGCGAGAGCTTTGAGGAGATCGTCTACGAGGGCTACGGTCCCGCAGGCGTGGCTGTCATCGTGGTCACCTCCACCGACAACCGCAACCGTACCGCGGGTAACGTCCGCTCCTACTTCTCCAAGTACCACGGCAACCTGGGTACTTCGGGCTGCGTGAGCTTCATGTTCGAGGATAAGGGTATGATCGTCATCAACGACGAGGACGGCGACTACGAGGAGGACGCGCTCATGGAGCAGGCTCTGGATGCAGGTGCCGAGGACTTCGCCGCCACCGAGGGTATCTACGAGATCACCACCGAGCCCGATGACGTGTACGCCGTAGCCGACGCGCTCAAGGAGCTGGGCTACAACATCACCTCCGCCGAGGTCACCAAGATCCCCTCCACCTACACCGAGCTCACCGGTGAGGATGACTTGAAGTTCATGGGTCTGCTCCTGGACGTGCTGGAGGAGGATGACGACGTACTGGACGTTTATCACAACTGGGAGAACTGCGATCGATGATCGCCGATCGCTGATCGCTGATCGACTCCGATATCAGAAAGCCGAGGGCAATTTGCCTTCGGCTTTTTTCATCCCAACTAACAGTTTCAGAAAATTTACCGCCAACCCCTTGACTATACCGCTATATTTTGGTACAATAAATAGATAAAGAATCATCCAAGAAAGGCAGGACCGCCCATGCCCCCCAGCACCCCTAAGACTCCCAGCAAATATACCCGCCTCCTGACCAATACCGCCGTTTTTACCGTGGGCAAGCTCCTGTCCAAGCTGTTGGTCTTTTTCATGGTCAGCCTCTATACCGCCTACCTGACCCGAGAGGAGTTCAGCACCGCTGAGCTCATTACGGGCATCGCCAATCTGCTCATCCCCCTGGCCTGCGCGGGCATCACCGAGGGCATATTCCGCTCCGCCGCCGCCAAAACAGGGGACAAGGAGGCCTTTTTCACCAACGGCCTGGCGGTCTACGGCGTGGGCTCGGTGATCTTTCTGGCCCTTTCTCCCCTCCTGGGATTTCTCCCCTTCTTTGAAGGGAGCCTGTGGCTCATCGCCACCTACGTGGTGGTGGCCAACCTCCACTCGGTGGTCTCCCAGTACCTCTGTGCCGTAGGACGGACCAAGCTCTTCGCGGGGCAGGGAATCCTGAACACCGCCATCGTCATTGGCCTCAATATCCTGTTCCTCCCCGTTCTGGGACTGGGCGTGACGGGTTACGTTGGCTCCATCATCCTGGCGGACCTGCTGACCACGGTGTTCCTCATTCTGGTCACCCGCCTGTGGCGGTCGGTCAAGCCGCGGAGTATTTCGTGGGAGATCATCCGTACCATGCTGAAGTTCTGCCTCCCCCTGGTCCCCACCACCCTCTTTTGGTGGATCACGGGTGTCTCGGACCGTTTCATGGTGGAGCGGATGTGCTCCGCCGACCTCAACGGCCTCTATACCGCCGCCTACAAGGTCCCGAACCTCTTGATCTACGCCATCAGCATTTTCGACAGTGCCTGGAAGCTCTCGGTCTCCTCCGAGGAGGACCCCGCGGCCTGTGCCGCCTTCTACTCCCGCGTGTGGCGGGTCTATACCACCCTGGCCTTTTTGGGGGGCGGCGGGCTGGTGATCCTCTCCCGCTTCCTGGCCCACATCCTGTTTGCCACTCAATTCGAGGCCGCCTGGGTCTATATTCCCACCCTGACCTTCGCCACGGTGTTCACCGCCCTGTGTACCTTCCTGGGATCGGTGTACTTCACCAGTAAGAAGACCATGGGCTCCATGCTCACCGCCCTGGTGGGCGCGGTGCTCAATATCCTCCTCAACCTCCTGCTCATCCCCCGCTACGGTGCTATGGGCGCGTCGGCGGCCACCTTCGCCAGCTATTTCGCCGTCTGCATCCTGCGGTTGATTACCGCCCGCCGTCTCATCCCTTTCAAGCAGGAATGGGGACGGGGATTGGTCAACACCCTGCTCTTGGGTGTCCTGACCGTCATCATCACGGTATCCGAGCAGTCCCCCCGCCACATCGGCCTGATGTACGGCGGTGCCGCGGCCGTCTTCGCGATCATGCTCCTGTTCAACGTGAAGCCCGTCATTGAGCTTCTGCGGGATGCCAAGGCTCTGCTTCGCGGGAAATAATATCGCACGATCATCTGATCGGACACATTTATTGAAAGTTTTTGGGGAGTCCAGAGGGGCTTTTTTCAAAAAGCCCCTTTGGCGCTCTCCGTTTCCAGAAAGGAACTACCATGAGTTTTTCGGAAAAAGCCATTCGAACCTTAGAATTTGACAAGATCTGTGCCATGCTGGAGGAGCACGCCGAGACCGAGGGGGCCAAGATCATGGCCCGCAACCTCCGTCCCTCGGAGGATACCTATACCGTGCTTCGCCGTTTGCGCCGCACCACCGATGCCCGTAAGCTGGCCGATGCCAAGGGCGCGCCCTCCTTCGGGCGGGTCCGCGACATCTCCTCTGCCTGTGAGCGGGCCGAGAAGGGAGCCATCCTTTCTCCCCGTGAGCTGTTGGATTGCGCCAACGTCCTGCGGACCGCCCGCGTCCTTCAGGATTACCATACGGGGAATCACCCCTTCGATACCGTCCTGGACGAGATCTTCGACCGCCTCATCTCCGACCGTAAGCTGGAGGACCGCATCACCCGCGCCATCCCCGCCGAGGACATGGTGGCCGATGAGGCCTCCCCCCTCCTGGCCGACATCCGCCGCAAGATCCGCAACGAGAACGCCAAGATCAAGGAGACTCTGCAAAAGCTGATCTCGGGACAGTCCAAGTACCTCCAGGAGAATATTGTCACCATGCGGGGCGGCCGCTACGTCATCCCCGTCAAGGCCGAGTGTAAGGCCGAGGTCAAGGGCCTGATCCATGACACCTCCTCCTCGGGCTCCACCATCTTCATCGAGCCTATGGCCGTGGTGGATGCCAACAACGAGATCCGCATTCTGCACACCAAGGAGGAGCGGGAGATCGAGCGCATCCTGGCCGAGTTGTCCTCCGCCGTGGGAGACGTGGCCGATGCCCTGTGGCTCGACTATAAGAACATCAACGAGCTGGCCTTTATCTTCGCCTGCGGTGAGCTGTCCGCCTCCATGCGGGGCGTGGCCCCCATGATCTCGGGGGACCGTTCGGTGAATCTGGTGGGTGCCCGCCATCCCCTCATCGACAAGGATAAGGTGGTCCCCATCTCCATCTCCCTGGGAGATACCTTCGATACCTTGGTCATCACGGGTCCCAATACGGGTGGTAAGACGGTCTCCCTCAAGACCATCGGCCTCTTTGCCCTCATGACCCAGTCGGGCCTCCACATCCCCTGCGAGGAGGAGTCCTGCATCTGTACCTATGACAACATCCTGGTGGACCTGGGCGACGAGCAGAGCATTGAGCAGTCCCTTTCCACCTTCTCCTCCCATATGGTCAATATCGTCACCATCATGAACCAGGTGGGAGAACGCTCCCTGGTCCTGTTCGATGAATTGGGCGGCGGTACCGACCCCGTGGAGGGCGCGGCCCTGGCCGTGGCCATCATCGAGTCGGTCCGCGACGCGGGAGCCTGCTGTGTGGCCACCACACACTACGCCGAGCTGAAGGCCTACGCCCTGGACACCCCCGGGGTGTGCAACGCTTCCTGCGAATTCGACGTGGAGACCCTGAAGCCCACCTATAAGCTCATCATCGGTGCCCCCGGTAAGTCCAACGCCTTTGCCATCTCCTCCAAGCTGGGCTTGGATCCCGCCATCATCGACCGTGCCCGTGCCCGTGTCAGCTCCGAGAACAAGAGCTTTGAGTCGGTCATCGAGCAGTTGGAGAACAGCCGCGTGCAGATGGAGAAGGAGCGGGAGGAGGCCAAGCGGCTCCGCGAGGAGTACGAGCGATTCAAGGCCGAATCCGAAAAGAAGATCCGTCAGAAGCTGGACGGTGCCGAGAAAGAGGCCGAGGCCGCCCGTAAGAAGGCCGCCGCCATGGTTCAGTCCGCCAAGGCATCCTGCGATTTCATCTACGAGCAAATGGAGAAGATGAAGAAGGCCCAGGAGGCCGCCCAGGCCGCCGCCGAGCTGGAGGCCGCCCGCCGTGCCGTCCGTGACCACCTCCGTACCACGGGGGATATCTTCGATCCCATCGAGGTCCACGAGGAAGACGAGGGCTACGTCCTGCCCAGACCCCTCAAGAAGGGCGATAAGGTCCGCATCGTCACCATCCACAAGGACGGCGTGGTCACCGAGGACCCCAAGGGCAACCTGGTGGCTGTCCAGGCCGGTGTGGTCCGCACCAAGGCCCGCCTGGAGGACCTGCGCCTCATCGAGGACGACGGCAAGGTCAAGGGCGAGCGGAAAAAGGAAGCTCCCAAGATCAAATCCACGGTCAACGTGGAGCGGTCCAATCAGTTCAAGTCGGAGATCGACCTCCGCGGTATGACGGGCGACGAGGCCTGGCTGGCGGTGGACAAGTATCTGGACGATGCCATCATGTACAATATGCAGTCGGTCCACCTCATCCACGGTAAGGGAACGGGGGCTCTGAAAAACGCCCTGTGGAAGTTCCTCAAGGGCGACAAGCGCATCGCCTCCTTCCGCATTGGCCGCTACGGCGAGGGCGACGGCGGCGTGACTGTGGTGGAGTTGAAGTGAGCCATCGGCTCCCCATAAAACAGGCCCCCACGGGATGTATCCCGTGGGGGCCTGTTGGGCATAACCCGTCGAATCCTGTCACATTCCAGCCTCTGCCCGCATAGGATGGGAACAGGGCGAGCGGGAGCACGTCCGCATTTCACTCGAAACAGGAGGAGACTTTATGGCAACCTTTACCAACCAGGCTACCCTGACCTACGCGGGGAACGTGACCACGTCCAACGTGGTGACGGGTGAGCTGCAGCAGACGGTGTCGGTCACCAAGTACGCGGTAGGCGACAGCTACACCGTCGATGACGTGCTGACCTACGTGGTCAGCCTGGTCAACACGGGCGGGACAGCCCTGACCGATCTGACGGTGACCGACAACCTGGGTGCCTACACCCTGGGGACCAACACCCTGGTACCCCTGGAGTACGTGGAGGGGTCTTTGACCTACTATGTGGGCGGTGCCCGTCAGGCTACCCCCGTGATCACCGATACCAATCCCCTGACGGTAACGGGAATCTCGGTTCCCGCGGGCGGTAACGCCTTCCTGGTTTACCAGGCGCGGGCGAATGAATTTGCGCCTCCCGCTTCGGGCGGTACCATCACCAACACCGCCACCGTGACGGGCGCAGGCTTGCCCGCGCCCATTACCGCCTCCGAGACCATCAACGCCGCCGGAGAGCCCTTCCTCACCGTGGGCAAGACCCTCTCTCCCACCACGGTGTCCGAGGGAGACCGCCTGACCTACACCTTCGTCATTCAGAACTTCGGCAACACCCCCGTGGTGGCCACCGATGACGCGACCATCACCGACACCTTCGATCCCATCCTCTCTGACCTGGTA
>CAYRTP010000122.1:0-7962 GCA_964427175.1 uncultured Clostridium sp.
CACCGAAGGAGGGGGCCGTCGGGGCAGCGTCGGGCATGCTGCTCCCCCGCTTCGCCCACACCGAGGCCTATCAGACCCTGCAGATCGAGGACTACCACCCCAACCGCACCGATCCCGTCCAGGTCCAGCTCTCGGTCAACAGGGACGGCTCGGCCCTGGTGCTCAACATCCTCAACCGCTCCGAGGGGGAGGGCGAGGTTGAGCTGGATCTCTCGGCCTTTGACGTAGCCGACGGTAAGGCCCGTGGTGTCCTGCTGGCAGGCGACGAGCTTCTCTCCATGAACAAGCTGGGAGATCAGCAGATCACCGAGCGGGAAGCCTCGGTGCCCGTGGCAGACCGCGCGGTCAAGACCTCGGTCCCCAAGCTCTCCTACGCAGAGTATATCATTCCCCTCGGGAAGTGATGCTTCCCTTTCACGCCAAAGAAGGTGCTGTCCGATCGAACAGCACCTTCTTTTATGTAGGGATCAAATGTTGCGCAGGGCAAAGACCACCTTGGGTAGCGCGGTGAACCGCTTCAGGTTCTCCTGGGTGGAGAGCTTCTGAGGCACACGGACCAGGACCTCCATGCCCACGTGGGGATGGGTCCCGCTTCTCGGAGGGGTAACCTGGACCTCCATGAGACCGTACTCCGAGCGGAGAAGCTCCAGCATCTCGGCTACCGCATCCACGTTTTCCAGCTCCAGGTAAATAGCCATGCGCTGACGCTTGCGGTTGAGCAGCATCTCCAGACGGGAGACCAGGGTAAAGGTCAGCATGACCGCGATCACGGTCATGAACGCGCCCACGTAGAAGCCAACGCCCACGGCCAGGCCGATGGCCGCCGCGGCCCACAGGCCCGCGCCGGTGGTCAGACCCGTGATACGGGATCCGCCGCCGCGGAGCAGGATGGTACCCGCTCCCAAGAAACCCACGCCGCTGATGACCTGGGCCGCCACACGCATGGGATCGGAGTTGAAGCCCAGCTCAAAACAAACGAACAGACCGATCATGGAGGTCAGGGCCGCGCCCAGCGCCACCATCATGTGGGTACGCATACCCGCCGCCCGTCCGTGGAATTCACGCTCCAGGCCCACGAGAGCCCCCGCAACGGCGGCCAGAATCACGCGGAGAATCGCCGTGACGGTATTGAATTCCGCCAAATACTCCCAAACTGCTTGCATAACAGCTCCTTTCTTGCGCGGGGCCTCCGTCAGAGGATCCCATCGGGGGCCCGCAGGTAATGATGATGCTCCGCCCAAGTCGGACAGGCGGAGCAAGTTACTCTAATATCTTATTATAGCCCATTCGGTTGATTTTGTCAAGCCCTTTTGCCCGATTTCCAATGAGTTTTCCAATTAAATCTTGCACAAAATTTATTTTCTTGTTCAAAATGTGAAGAATATGTAAATTCGCAGAATTCCTATTGACAATCACATGACTGTGTGATATAATGATGTCACAGCGCAAGCAGAGTTGCACATCTGCCGCGCTATTTTAAGAAGGAGGAAATAACTATGTTTATTCCCGCAACCACCGCCCTCATGGCCATCGCGATTCCCGTTCCCGTGATCCTGGGTGTGATCGCCGCCGCGCTTCTGTTGATCCTGTTCGTGGCATCCTACGTCAAAGCGCCCCCGAACCGTGCTTACATCATTTCGGGTGCCCGCAAGCGCAAGAAGATCCTCATCGGACGCGCGGGTCTCCGCATCCCCTTGATCGAGCGGCTGGATAAGCTGTCCCTGGACGTGATGCAGGTAGACATCAAGACCAGCGAAGCCATCCCCACCAACGAGTTCATCAACGTCACGGTGGACGGCGTGGCCAACATCAAGATCTCCTCGGATACCGAGCTTCTGGAGAAGGCCGCCGAGTCCCTCCTGGGCATGGATAAGCGTCAGCTCATCTTCCTGGTCACCCAGGTGCTGGAAGGTAATATGCGCGAGATCGTGGGCTCTGTCGGCCTCAAGGAAATGGTGCAGGAGCGCCAGGTCGTGGCCGAGAAGATCAAGGAAAACGCCATCCCCGACATGAAGAAGCTGGGTATTGAGATCGTGAACTTCAATATTCAGAACTTCAAGGACGGTGCCGGTACCATCGAGAACATGGGTATCGACAACGTGGAGCAGATCCGCAAGGCCGCTCAGATCGCCAAGGCAGAGGCCGCCCGTGACATCGCCATTGCCGAGGCTAACGCCCGCGAGAACGCCAACAAGGTCGCCGTTGAGGCCAACCAGCGTATCGCCGAGCAGAACACCACCCTGGCCATCCGCGAGGCCGAGCTGAAGAAGGATGCCGACATCAAGAAGGCAGAAGCCGATGCCGCGTACGACATTCAGAAGCAGGAGCAGAGAAAGACCATCGAGGTCACCTCGGCCAACGCCGACATCGCGCGCCGTGAGAAGGAAGCCGAGCTGTTCGAGAAGGAGATCGCCCTCCAGGAAAAGAAGCTGGACGCAGAGATCAAGAAGAAGGCCGACGCGTTGAAGTACGAGGCCGAGAAGAAGGCCGAGGCCGAGCTGATCCGCCGTCAGAAGGAATCCGAGGCGAGACGCTACGAGGAGGAGCAGGCCGCCATCGCCCGTATGAAGGCCGCGGAGGCAGAGAAGTACGAGCAGGAGCGTCAGGCTGAGGCCAAGAAGGCCCTGGCCGAGGCAGAAGCCTTCGCCAAGCTGAAGGAGGCCGAGGGTATCCGCGCCGTGGGTCTTGCCGAGGCAGAGGCCATCGAGAAGAAGGCCGAGGCACAGAAGAAGATGGGCGAGGCCTCCGTATTGGAGATGTACCTCACCGCCCTTCCCGAGGTGGTCAAGAACGCCGCCGCGCCTCTCGCGCAGACCGACAAGATCGTCATGTACGGCGACGGCAACTCCACCAAGATGCTGCGTGACGTGATGCAGTCCTCCAACCAGGTCATGGAGGGTCTCACCGAGGCCACCGGCCTGGACATCAAGAGCATGATCTCGGGCTTCATGGGCGGTAAGGCCGCTACCATGGGCGAGGAGAATCAGTAAGCTCGTACATAATTCCCTCCCCCGAGGGTTCGGGGGAGGGTAAGCCCCAAAAGGAGTACCCATGAACAACGTCAAAATCATCAAAATCGAAAAAGGCTTTATCCTGCGGCAAAGCACGTGGCATCTGATCGAATACCTGCTCATGTCGATCCTCGGTGCGGGGGTTGGCGTATTCTTCCTGACCCGCATCCCGTCCGCCGAGGGAGAAGCCGTTGCGCTCTATGGGATATGCGGTATGATCGGCCTGTGCACCGGCCTGTTCATTCTGCTGACCCAGGTGGGCCACCGTTTGGTTTTGGACGAGGAGGGGGTACACCTCTACCACCTGGGTATGCGCGGCAAGTTCATGCCCTGGTGGCAGGTTCGAGACTGGGGTACCACCCGAAAAAACATCCGCGTCAAGGGAAGAACCGAAGCCCACTACTACTTGTATTTTTCTTTCATCAAAGGCACGACCTCCGGCCCCGACTGCCTTCGGATGAGGATCTCCAAATCCGACAGCCAAACCCTCCCTAAATCCGCCATCCGACGGTATATCCGAGCGCGGATGTATAAGGAGGAGGAAGAATAAAGCCCTCCCCATCATGAACCCGAAAGGAGCCCACCCATGCGAAACGTAAGCATAACCAAAACCGAAAAAGGATATGTGCTCGGGTTCGGCCCGACCATCAAGGCCATCTCTATGGCTGTATCGGCCTCTCTGTTGGTGCCCGTCATCTTCCTCATCCTTTTGAATCTGATCTTTACGGATATGCAGACATCTGCAACGGAATTGATCGCGGCTTTGCTCCTTTCGGTGGGCTTCACGGTGCTCATGTACTGCCTGAGCTTTGGTCACCGCCTGGTGATCGACGAAACGGGGGTACACCGCTACTTCTTCCGCCGTTTGAAGATGCGCCTGATTTGGCGTTACATCCGCTCCTGCGGGATCGACACCATTCTGGTGCCCAACCGAGGCGGCCAAAGCCTCCACCTGGCCTTCTACGCCAGCACCGAGGCGGATCCCGTCAACCCCAAAAACAAGCTGGTCATGAGCCTGACACCCCAGGACGAAACCGCCCTCCGCGAGGCGGGACTGGTCTCCTTCTGCCGCACGCGCATGGCCGAGCAGATCGACCGCAAATTCCCGTAAACCCAAGTCCCCGAAAGCTCCATCCCCCGCCCCCGCCCGCTCCGCCCGAAGCCCGTTCCCGCGATTCGTTTTCGACCGCGCCAACCGCGGCCGATACGGGGAGAGTCGTCCGACCGCGCCGCGTGCAAGCCGTGGTGGGACGCGGGATGGTTCCCTCCCCTCCTCCCTTCGCGGGGGGAGGGGATTTTTGTCCGTTTCGGAATGAAAAACGCATCATAGGCACGCGGGCTCCCTCACCCGCCTGCGGCGGGAGCTCCCTCCCGAAGGGAGCCTTTAAACGCAGATTCCCGGTTACGATAGGCCCCCTCCGGGAGGGGGCTGGCACGCGAAAGCGTGACTGGGGGAGAATGCGGGCCAAGCAATCAAGATTTTTCGAGGGTATTCCAATATTTTTATAAGAGAACAGCGCCGGTATTCGTCCGTTTCTGATACCAAACAGACACCTCCGTGAGCCATCCTGTCTGTTTACTTATATATATTTTATATATATATTTGACACATAGTTTATGGTAAAATGGTAAAAAACGAAGGGATGAAATCAAAATGTTCAAAACCAATTTCAAACTTTACTTGAAAACCCTGCTCGCCAGTGTAAAATATGTGCTGATCGTGTTCGCCCTGATGGCCGGCGGCGGCACCCTGTTGCAAGAGCTGTTTGCGGAGCTCCCTGTGCCCGTGAGCAACGCGCTGATCATCGGCTTTTCCCCCTTTGTCGCCTTCCTGATCAGCCTCAAGATTCGCCTATCCGATGAAGACCTGTTCGATGACTACGTCAAGGCAACAAACAACCAAAAACTGACCTTCCTACAGGACTTTAAGCACCTGCTTTGCAGTAAGCACTTCCATCTGGAACTGTTAGCGTTTGCCACCTATATGCTGGCGGTCTTCCTGTTTTTGGCGGCCGGATTGGGACGGCATGTATTCAGTCCCATGCTTTTTCTGCTTCTGCTGACAATCTCGCTGATGTTCCTGATCCCCAATATTCTGTCCTGGACCATCGTCCACGCAGTCTACCGTAAGAAAATGTAATATATCCGAAAAGGTGCTTTCCACACGGAGAGCACCTTTTCTGCTCGGAAATCCTATGACATGGCCTCAACCGCTTGACAAACCGCTCCAAAAGAGGTATAATGAATATGTATGTCCAAAAATCAATCCAAAACAGGAGTATGAATATGCCCGAACTTTTATCCCCCGCAGGAAACCCCGAAAAGCTCCGCGCCGCCCTCGCCTACGGTGCCGATGCCGTCTACCTGGCGGGTCAGCAATTCGGTATGCGTTCCCAGGCGGGTAACTTTACGGTTCCCCAGATCTACGATGCGGTAAGGCTCGCCCATAGCATGGGCAAGAAGGTCTACCTCACCCTCAACACCATGCCCCGCACCCATGAGTACCCCCATCTCTACAAGTTCCTCGACGACCTCCGCGGGTCGGGGATCGATGCCGTCATCGTGGCCGACCTGGGCGTGATGGCCACCGTCAAGGAGATGCTCCCCGATATGGAGATCCACATCTCCACCCAGGCCAGCATCATCTCCCCCGCCGCCGCCAACGCCTACGCCGCCCTGGGTGCCCGCCGCCTGGTTTTGGCAAGAGAGCTTCAATTCCACGAGATCAAGGCCATCAAGGAGTCCCTTCCCGCCGATATCGAGCTGGAGGCCTTCATCCACGGCTCCATGTGCGTGTCCTACAGCGGACGCTGTCTCCTGGCCAACACCATGACCGACGGACGGGACGGCAACCGCGGCACCTGCTCCCAGCCCTGCCGCTGGAACTACACCATCTACGAGGAAAAACGCCCCCACTTCCCCATCCCCGGGGAGCAGACCGGGCTGGGTACCTTCTTCCTCTCCTCCCGAGATATGTGCATGATCGAGCACATCCCCGAGCTCATGGAGAGCGGCATCGACTCCTTCAAGATCGAGGGCCGTATGAAGTCCTCCTACTACACCGCCGTGGTCACCAACACCTACCGCATGGCCATGGATGCCTACACCCGCGATCCCGCAGGATACACCTTCGACCCCGCCTGGATGCGGGAGCTGGACAGCGTCTCCCACCGTGAGTACGCCACCGGCTTCTACCTGGACGATCCCATGAAGGAGCCCCAGCTGGTCCAGGGCGGGCACTACATCGGTGAGAAGGCCTACTACGGCACCGCCCTGGAGACCGAGTCCCCCGAGGCGAAGGCCGAGCTTGCCGCCATCCTCGCCAATCAGATCCCCTACGAGACCGCCGACGGACGGCTCTACCGCTTCATGGAGAAAAACAAGGTCCGCGCCGCCGACCCCGCCGAGGTCATCTCCCCCGGCAAGACGGGTCAGTTCTTCTACGTAGGTGAGCTCTACGACACCGAGGGCCGCCTCCGCGCCAACATTCCCCATCCCCAGATGATCTTCTGGGCAAGAGTTCCCTTTGAGGTCAGCGCGGGGGATATTATGCGGGTGGGAAACAAGTAAGTGACAAGATACGAGTGACGAGTGACAAGCTGAAATATCCTTTTCCGACCTTGTCATTTGTCACTCGTTTCGCATAAGCGTGCGGCGGGAACGCATACCATGAAAGGTAGGTTTCCACCACGAAAGCAAGGAGTTTTTTATGACCTTATTCCTCGAGCTTTTAAAATCCCTCCTCTACGGTATCGTAGAGGGCATCACCGAGTGGCTTCCCGTGTCCTCCACGGGCCACCTCATCCTCCTGGGGGAGCTCTGTCCCCTCCAAGTGTCGGAGGCCTTCTCCGAGATGTTCGACGTGGTCATTCAGCTGGGGGCTATCCTGGCGGTGATCGTGCTGTTCTTCCGCAAGCTCAACCCCTTCGCTCCCGCCAAGTCGGCTTTGGAGAAAAAGAACACCTGGGGCCTGTGGTTCCGGGTCTGCGTGGCCGTGATTCCTTCGGCTGTCATCGGAGTCCTGCTGGACGATTGGCTGGACGCTCACCTGTACAACTATATCACCGTGGCGGTAGCCCTGGTGGTCTACGGCATCCTGTTCATCATCATTGAGAAGTGCAAGCCCGCCGACTCCGCCTCGGTCACCGACGTGGGAGGCATTACCTACAAGCTGGCTTTCCTCATCGGTCTGTTCCAGGTGCTCTCCCTGATCCCCGGCACCTCCCGCTCGGGCTCCACCATCCTGGGTGCCATGCTACTGGGATGCTCCCGCGGAGCCGCCGCTGAGTTTTCCTTCTTCATGGCCATCCCCACCATGCTGGGAGCCAGCCTGCTCAAGGCGGTCAAGCTGGTGGCAGAAGGTGTCACCGTGACCGCGCTGGAGTGGGGCATCCTGGCCGTCGGGTGTATCACCGCGTTCCTAGTCTCCCTGGCCGCCATCCGCTTCCTCACCGACTTCGTCAAGAAGCACAGCTTCGCATCCTTCGGATGGTACCGCATCGCCCTGGGAGTGCTGGTCGTGGGGTATTTCTTATTTTCATAGGAGAGCGTGCCTCCGGCGGCTTAAGGGCTTTTTGCCAAAAAGCCCTTAAGAATCCCAAAAACCTTTAAAAAAGACGTATGGGAGATGCGAGAGGATACCAAGCACCATAGAGGACATCACCATGGGGCCCCTGCCCCATTGGTATATGGAGGCGTATTCAAAGTTTTTGTTGTAGAACAGTATTACTGTTTGGAGGGATATAATTTATGGAAAAGTTGACCATTCCCTACCCTGTTGTGGTGGAGGGCAAGTACGATAAGATCCGACTTTCCAACGTCATCGACGCGCAGATCATCACCACCGACGGCTTCGGGATCTTTCGCAAGGAGGAAAAGCGGGTCCTGCTTCGACGGCTGGCCGCCGCCTCCCCCCTGATCGTGCTGACCGACAGCGACGGCGGGGGGACGG
>CAYRTP010000123.1:0-7932 GCA_964427175.1 uncultured Clostridium sp.
TCCCATCCATATATCAAACATACAATCACACTCCTTTGTCAAATTCAAGTTTATCGATTAGATAACTACCCAAAGTAATTATACCATAAAAACCCCGAAAAGTAAATAGAACGGCTCATTTCTTTACAAATCGAACCGCCTTCACCCCGTAGGGGTGTGCATTGCACGTCCGCCAAAACTAACCGGACGACCGATGGTCGCCCCTACGAAAAAAAACAGCACCCGCCGAAGCGAGTGCTGTGATCTTTCCCAAACAGGCGTTGAAAAATCAGCGCTTGGAGAACTGAGGAGCGCGACGAGCGGCCTTGAGACCGTACTTCTTTCTCTCCTTCATACGAGGGTCGCGGGTCAGGAAGCCGGCGGCCTTCAGAGCGGGACGGTAGTTTGCGTCAGCGGTCAGCAGAGCGCGGGCAACACCGTGACGGATTGCGCCGGCCTGGCCGGAGATACCGCCGCCTGCAACGTTAGCGACGATGTCGAACTTACCCATGGTGCCGGTAACACCGAAGGGCTGGTTGACGATGAGCTTCAGGGTCTCGAGACCGAAGTAATCGTCGATGGAACGGCCGTTGATGGTGATCTCACCGCTGCCGGGATACAGGCGAACGCGAGCGACGGACTTCTTTCTGCGGCCGGTGCCGTAGAAGTAGGGCTTTGCACTGGTGTACATAATTCTTGACCTTCCTTTCTCTGATTACAGCTCGTAAGTCTCGGGCTTCTGAGCCTCGTGCTTATGAGCGGCACCTGCGTAAACCTTCAGGCGGTTGAAAGCCTGAGCACCCAGGTGGTTGTGGGGCAGCATACCCTTAACGGCGATCTCCATAGCGCGCTCGGGCTTGGTAGCCATCATGGTCTTGGCCTGGATAGCCTTCAGACCACCGATGTAGCCGGTGTGATGGTAGTAGTACTTCTGCTCCAGCTTACGGCCGGTCAGGACAGCCTTCTCGGCATTGATGACGATAACGAAGTTACCGCAATCGGCGTGGGGGGTAAAGGTGGGGTCGTTCTTACCGCGCAGCAGGTCTGCAACGGCAACAGCAGTTCTACCAATGGGCTTATCAGCGGCGTCAACGACGTACCACTTACGCACCACGGTCTCATTCTTCTGCATGTAAGTAGACATTTTTTGTTCCTCCGTTTAGAATCTTCCATGTCGCATCAACCGCGTATATTCGCTTTGGCAAATGGGCATGGGTCGTTTTTTACTCACGGCGGTTATTATACCACACTTGTTCCACTTTGTCAATACCTTTTTGAAAAATTTTTGATTTTTTTAATTTAGGATATAACAACCTCTCGTTTTCTCGTGTTTTCGCCCATTTTGCTCGTTCGTACTTTCCCGCCGTCACATTTTCTTTGCTCGGATCAGATGGGTTTTTGTGCAATTATCACAAGGCCCCTCCCCCCACAAGCCTGTGAAGGGAGGGGCCGGTGTCAGATTACTTGGCGTACTGACCCAGGGTCTCGGTTACCGCAACAAAGCGGGGATCCTCACGGATGGGATCGTAGCGGCTGCTTTGCAGGCGATCCAGCATATAGTAGCAATCCGTGTGCTCGGTGAGCTCGTGGAAATCCTTGCTCTTTTCGGGATAAAATTGGGTGTCCACCAGGAAAGAGGTGAAATGCTTCCCTCGGTCATTCTGATACGAGAGGTCATAGGCCACGGCGTGCTCGCACATCTGCTCCAGGGAATCCAGAGCGTCCTCGGTTCTCTCGAGGGACATCTGGTAGGTGGAGATCAACCAATGATTGAAGGACAGGCGACCGTGATGGTAGAGCAGGTCCTCGCCGTAGATCATGTGATACAGTTGGTTGGAAATGCGGAGCATTTCGATCTTGTAATCCCAGGTGGAGGGGTCGTTGGGGAGGTCCTCGTTCAAAGTCAACTTCCGAATGGCAATCCCCAGGCAATCCGTCAGCTTGTTGATTTCGTCCTGGATGTAAAACTCGGTTTTCCCATCGCCAATTCCGCTGGACAGCGTAAATTCCCGACAGTATTTCATGCGAGGCAACAAGAGGACCAATTCCTGAACCTTGTTGCTCTGTTTTGTTTCAGCATACATACCGATCAACGTATTGATTGCATCGTACCGCGTATCCTCGTTGTCACATTCCTCCACAACGGTTTTCAAAAGATTCTCAATTTCCGCAAAAAGTGCCTCGTCGTGGTTTTCATTCCACACGAAATACAGACAAACGGCTAACATATCCCGAATCTCATAGTCATTCGGATACCGCGCAAAGGCGTTTCGGGCATAGGCCACCCGTTCCTCCACCGAGCCGACCTCGGCCAGCCGCTCCATTTCCTGCTTGATCTTGGCCAGGGTTTCTTCCCTCTCGGACAGCCGATACCCCAGCAGCTCGTCCGTGCTGACCGCGAAGAAGTCGGCCAGGGCGGGCAGAAGCTCCAGGTCGGGGTAGCCGCCCTCGGCCTCCCAGCGGGACACGGCCTGGGGAGTCACCCCCATAGCGGCGGCCAGGGTCTCCTGGGTGATATGATTTTCAGCGCGCAGTTTCTTGATGATCGCACCGATCTTGATGTTCATGTTCTGTCTCCTTACATATGAATTTCGTAAGCTTACGATTACAGTATATCATATTTTCGGGAAATGTCAATCATCCATTTGTTGTTGAGAAGCGCAAGCGTCGCTTGAGAAGAACAGCGATGGCATAATCCGCCCTCCCACCGCATACAGTAGAGCAGTCGGGGATCATCCCCCAAAGAGAAAGGACGGATTTACCATCATGGAACATACATATTTCCCCGAAGGCCAGCTTCTCACCACGGTCCGCAATCGGGAGTTCACCGCAAGCGTAGCGGGGCTGGAGCGAGCCATGGAAACGGGGGCCATCATAGAAGGGACCGCGCTCCTCTGCGACAGCGATTTCAGCCTGCACGTGGAGTTCCCCGGCCTCCCCGGGGCGCAGGGCATCATTCCCCGTGAGGAGGCTGTGTGGAGTCGGGACGGCGAGCCCCCCAAGGACATCGCCATCCTGACCCGCGTGGGCAAGGCGGTGGCCTGCAAGGTCACGGACATGGAAACCAAGGAGGACGGGGAGGTGGTGATCCGCCTCTCCCGCCGCCTGGCGCAGGCCGAGTGCGCCGCCCGCTACCTGGACACCCTGGTCCCCGGGGACATCATCCGCGCGCGGGTGACCCACCTGGAGAGCTTCGGGGCCTTCGTGGACATCGGTTGCGGGATCCCTTCCCTGCTGTCGGTGGACACCATTTCGGTGTCCCGCATCTCCCACCCGCGGGACCGCCTGTACAACGGCCAGCTCATTTGGGTGGTAGTGCGGAGCATCGACCGGGAAAACGGCCGCATTTTCGTCTCCACCCGGGAGCTGTTGGGGACCTGGGAGCAGAACGCCGCCCGCTACACCCCGGGGCAGACGGTGGCGGGGGTGGTCCGAAGCGTGGAGGACTACGGGGTCTTCGTGGAACTGGCCCCCAACCTGGCGGGCCTGGCCGAGGTGCGGGAATGCGACCGCGACGCGGTCCAATCCCTGGTGGGGCGGACGGCGGCGGTCTTCATCAAGAGCATCATCCCCGAGCGCATGAAGATCAAGCTGGTGCTCATCGATGCCCACCGAGGCGAGCCCGTGGCCATGCCCCGCCTCCACTACTTCATCCGAGGCGACGAGGTGGAGCATATCGATCGCTGGGTGTATTCGCCTGCGGGGGCTAAGAAACGGGTGGAGACGGTGTTTTAGCCTCCGGCGGCTTGAACCTTTTTTGAAAAAAAGGTTCAAGACTCCCAAAAACTTAAAAAAGATAAAAACGAAATAATGATTTAAAGGTTTTGGGGATTCTTAAGGGCCTCGCAAACTTCGCCGCAGGCGAATTTGCCCCCCGAACGAAGTGAGGAGGCGTTGCGAGGAGGTTTTCAAAAGGCCCTTAAGCGGGTCCGAGGCGAAGCCAGGCGTTTCCCCACAACACAAAAACGGCAAGGTGCTTCCCTTGCCGTTTTTGACGCACAGATTACAGGTTGTGCTCAGCCTTCCACTCCTCAGCCTTTGCGGCGGAGACGCGCTTGATGTTCTCCTCGGCGTGGATGGACTCCTCACCGCCGTTGGTGTAGAGGAAATACTTGCCGCCCTCGGTCATGTAGAGGGACTCCTCGTAGCCTGCGGGATCGCCAAACTCGCCAACGGTGTGCTTTGCGATCAGGGTGGACGCTTCGGTGTCGTACTCGACCTTACAAATGATCTTCTTCATTCTCTTGCTTCCTTTATATAGATTTATTGGGTTACGTGATTCACTATGTTGCCGTGGAGTTGCAGACCGCTTCGGACAGTCTTTAACTATAATAGTATATCATAAAATCCGCAAGAATGCAATAGGTTATTTCAAAAAATATTCAGTATTTTATTCAATTTCGTTGGATATTTTCCATAACCGGGTACTCATTCCAGTCCCACGTCCCGCAAAATGGACCGCATGACGATGCGGTAGGCGGGATGCTCGGCCTCCCGATAGGACGCGCTGTGGTGGATAGCGGGACGGCCCTCTCCGTCGTACCGGGTCAAAAACTCCTGCCATTCGGCGGGGGATATAGGGGCGGATTCGCCGTTCAGATAAACGCTCACCTCTTTCAGGTAGGCATCCAACCGCTGATCCCCTTGACCGCTGACGCGGGCGGTGGCGGCGAACAGCTCAAACAGGGTGTCGGGAGTCAGCCCCTTCGCCTTCCAGGGGGCCAGGTTGACCCGCGCCACCGCCTCTGAGATGGGCTCCACCAGGGGCATATCCGCGTCAGAGGGCGTAGCGTCCAGCTCACGGGCCAGGTAGAGGCGGGCGCGATCCATGTCCGCCAGCAGGTGCTCCGCCCCGTGGGCGGCCTGGTAGCAGAGCTTAGCGATGTCCTGGGGGGTCATGGAGGGGTGGACCTGCAGGTGGTGCTTGAGGTACGGGGTGATGGGGGCCGCCGAGGGGACCTCGGGGCGGTTATCGGTTGGGTTCATGTTGGTTCCTCCGTGATTTGAAATGGGAAGCCGAGCGGTAACTCGGCCCTTGGTGAGGGGTATACGCTCACCCCTCCAGCACGTAAGCCAGCATCAGGCGGGCCGTGTTTTCGATGCCGTCCAGGTGGGCTCGCTCCACGCCGTGGCTGGCGTACACGCCCATGCCCAGCGCGGCGGCGCGGACGTTGTTGCCGCCCTTAATGGCCTGGCTGGCATCCGAGCCGTAGCGATAAAAGAGGTCCACCGCGTAGTCGGCCCCGCACCGCTCGGCGGCGGCAATGAGGCGGTTGGTGAGATCATAATCGTAGGGCATGGAGGCATCCTTGGCGCAGATGGTGACCTTTTGCTCACTGCCGTCCGAGTCGGGACCGAGAATGGCGATATCCACCGCCACGTATTCCGAGATCTCCTCGGGCACGTAGATGCCGCCGAAGCCGATCTCCTCGTAGAACGAAAAGGCGAAAACCGTGTTATACCGAGGCTTCAGACGGTTGTCCGCCAGGTATTTCAGCACGGTAAAGGAGCAAGCCATGGCCGCCTTGTTGTCGATGAAGCGGGACTTCACGTAGCCATTGGGGGTCACGGTCAAGCGGGGATCGATGGAAATATAGTCGCCGTTTCGGATGCCCAATTTCCGAACCTCCTCCGCCGTGGCGACCCGCTCGTCCAGCAGGACGAACACCGTGTTTTCGTTCCGCTCCATGGTTTTGGCATCGTCATAGGCGTGGGCCGAGTGGTGGGCGCAGATCAGGGTGCCCGCGTAGGTCTTGTTGTTTCGGGTCAGCACGGTCACGTTCTCTCCCTCTACGTTGGCAAAATTGATGCCGCCCAGGGCGCGGACACGCAATGTTCCGTCGGAATTCGCGCCTCTGACCATGAATCCCAGGGTATCCGCGTGGGCACTGACGCACACGGTTTTGGAGGGATCCTCCCCCGCTACCGTAACGTAGGCGGTGTCTCGGTTGTCATAGGTGACCGAATAGCCCAAATTGTCGGCCAACTCCTCGATCAGCGGCTTCATGCGCTCGTAATAGCCGACGGGGCTGGGTGTATCCAGCAGACGCTTCATGGTTTGGACCAGGTAAGACATATCCATTTTCATATCAGTACGCTCCTTGCTTTGATTCATATAGTCGATTGCAAAATACAAAAACATTGACACACAAACAACCTAATGGGCCATTTCAGCGATAGTTTTCTCCATTTTTGCCTTCTCCAGCGGAGAAGGGGGACCGCGATAGCGGTGGATGAGGAGAGCACATAAAAATTAACTGAACGGGATCGTAGTGTACTTTCCCCACCTTATCGGGCATCAGTAATCCGTCAAGTTGTTTTTTGTTATCTTTTCTCCCATAAAGTTGGTTCTACAAGTGCTCTCCTCATCCACCATCCTTTGGATGGTCCCCCTTCCCCGCTGGGGAAGGCATAGGGCGCATTTCCTTCCGCATTATTGAATTTTACAATCACCTGTTGATTCATAGAATTTTGATATCAAACTTTTTCTCTGCGGCGGCGATCAGCTCTTTTTGATGCTCATTCAGATCTTCGGGCAAAATCGGCGTATCCTGGGGGCGGGTTCCCTTTTGATTCAGATCGCCCAACAGGCTCCAATTTCGATTTACGATGCCCGCCCGATAATCCGAATCGGGAGGCTCGCAGGCGGGCTTGGTGTAGTCGGTAAAATCGATCACCTTACGCTCCCCCGTTTCCAGATCAGTCCGCAGGGCCAATCGGAACGTGGCATTCATATACCACTCGATCTGAATACGCTCCGAGCTTCCACCAATGCCGATTCCCTTGTGCTTGAATACGTAGTTGATATCGTCGTTATTCTTATGCGCCTTTCGGAAGCCCTCACCGAACTCGCCGTAGGGGATCAGCCGCAGGTCGGGAAACCGCTGTTTCATCTTTTCAAACAGGGTCTTCACGGTATTGCCGCTGATGGGCATTTTATGGATCCCCTCCTGCTGGATCAGACAAAGCTCCCAAATGGCCGTGGCAAATCCCAGGTTGCCGTTTTGCTCATAGGTCTCCTCCAGCATCTGGGCGGCGGATCGGATGATCACGTCGGTGCCCGCCTCCTCGCCGAAGGGGAGGTAGGTTTCGATGGGACCGCATCCCATGCGGCTGTTGTACTGTCCCGGCACCAGGCCCACGTAGGTGGCGTTGACGAAATCCACCGTCCAGCCGTCCAGGACCACGATGTCGATGAAATCCTCCTCCCCCTGGGCGGGCTTGCAGAAATGCTCCTTGGAGGGGTAGTAGGGATAGCACATGGAGCCGTCGCCGTCCTGATTGTCGATGGCGAATTGGCTGAATATGATGCCCTGCACCGTGTGGATGCCCAGGCTTGCGATGTGCTCCATGACAGCGGCGGGAACAAATCCGCCAACAATGGCTTTCGGCAGATAGTCCTCTCCCAGGAAGGAGCGAAGCCGCTCCAAGGCCTGGTCCACGTGGGAATTGATCTCGCACCGCTTGCTGTACGCGCCCGAAAAGTACGCGCCCAGCATATAGGTGATATCGTCGCCGTACAAAAGATGGTATTCCTTGGCCTTCTCGCGGAGGGCGACGAAGTTTTCACTCGGGTCCGTCAGTGCCGCATGGCTGAAGGCGATGGTGATGCGGGCATCGGGGATAGCGGCGTGGATGGCCTCCCGATAGGCCATGAGGTTTTCCACGGTATTCTCATTTCGCTCGTCATGCCCGATGTTCACGCCGGGCGCGACTTCGATCTGATTGACTCGGACCACGATGCAGAAGCAGAAATAGCGGCCGGTGAAGGGGTGGGGGTGTGTATACGTATCCATGGTCATTCTCCTGATTGAAAAAAATGGGCGAAGCCCACCCATAACTTACGTTATGAAGTTGGCTTCGGCACAAAATATGATTGAATGTGAGCAGAGATCAGGTTATTCCCACTCGCTTAAGTTCAAAAATTATAGCAAATGATAAGGTCTACGGACA
>CAYRTP010000124.1:0-7855 GCA_964427175.1 uncultured Clostridium sp.
AACCTGGGCGCGGTGACCATCCGTCTGCGCTCCCTCATCGGCGCGCTGGAGTACGCGGGCAAGGAAAAGGCGGGAGCCCCCGCCAAGAAAGCACAGGAAGGAGGCATTTCCCATGAGCGCAAGTAAGAAAAAGGAGCCCCTCGTGGTCTCGGCCTACAGCGACATGCCCGACCGCGTGATCTTCACCGAGGAGATGCGGAAGACCCACACCATCCTCATTCCCAATATGCTTCCCCGCCACTTCAAGATCCTGTCCCAGGTCTTCAACAACTACGGCTACACCACCGAGCTTCTGACCGACGGTCTGAACGGCGACAGCCGTACCGTCATCGAGGCGGGCCTGAAATACGTCCACAACGATGCCTGCTACCCCGCACTGCTGGTCATCGGACAGTTCATTGCCGCGCTGAAGAGCGGGCGGTACGATACCAACAAGGTGGCTCTGCTCCTGTCCCAGACGGGCGGCGGATGCCGCGCCTCCAACTACATTTCCCTGCTCCGCAAGGCGCTGGTAAAGGCGGGCTTTGCCCACGTACCCGTGATCTCCCTGAACTTCTCGGGTCTGGAGTCCATGCCCGGCTTCAAGATCACCCTGCCCATGATTCCCCGCCTGATGTACGCCATTCTGTACGGCGATCTCATCATGCTACTGGTGAACCAGTGCCGTCCTTACGAGCGTGTAAAGGGCACCGCCGAGGCATTGGCGGACAAGTGGAGCGAGCGGTTGGCCAACGAGATGGCCGCGGCCTCGCCTGCGGACCGCAAGCGGGCCAAGAAGGCCGTGAAGCACAAGACCATCCTGGAAAATTACCGCGCCATCGTGGCGGATTTTGCCGCCATTGAGGGTGTTTCGGAGCGTCGGGTCAACCCCAAGGTGCGGGTCGGCGTGGTGGGTGAGATCTACGTCAAGTTCTCCCCCCTGGGCAACAACGATCTGGAAAACTTCCTGGTATCCGAGGGGGCCGAGCCTGTACTGGCGGGTCTTTTGGATTTCTGTATGTACGTGGTGACCAACAACATGATGGACTACCAGCTCTACGGCATCGGCAAGAGCAAGGCCAAGATCTACGGCATTGCCGACAAGTTCTTCCTGAAAAAGCAGGCAGAGCTCATTGCCGCGGTCAAGGAGAATCCTCTGTTCAACGCGCCCACGCCCTTTGCACACACCCGCACCCTGGCCCGCGATTACGTGGGTATGGGCGCAAAGATGGGTGAGGGCTGGCTTCTCACCGCCGAGATCCTGGAGCTCATTGACGAGGGCGTGAACAGCGTGGTCATCACCCAGCCCTTCGGCTGTCTGCCCAACCACATCGTGGGCAAGGGCATGATGAAGCCCATCAAGGAGAATATGCCCGAGGTCAACCTGGTGGCCATCGACTACGATGCGGGTGCCACCAAGATCAACCAGGATAACCGAATCAAGCTCATGCTGGCGAATGCAAAGAAATAACCAGGGCTCTGCCCTGGACCCGCTCAAGGACCCTTTGAAAATCTCCTCGCTTTCGCTCGGGGCAAATTCGCCTACGGCAAAGTTTGCGAAGTCCTTGAGAATCCCCTAAACTTAAATAATGTTTGTTAGCCCTTTCTTCCTTATGGGACGATTGGGTGACGCAGATTGCTTTATCAGCCAAAATCCCCTCGGCGGTATGACGCAAGCCGCCTCGCAAAAGGAACTATTATGAAATTTCGTGAAAAACTGGCCCGTTCTCTCTACGGGCGATACGGCGCGGACAGTCTTTACAACGCTCTGTTCGTGGGAGAATTGATCCTCCTGCTCATCGGTACGATCCTCAACGTCCTGGGCCGCGTTGAGCCCATTCTGTTCATCATCTCCATGGTCTTCTACCTGGCCGCGCTGGGGATGCTGGTCTTTGCCATGTTCCGCTTCTTCTCCCGCAACATTGCCAAGCGGCGCAAGGAGAACGAAGCCTGGCTTCGCCTCAAGAGCAAATTCCGCCGCAAGCGGAAGCCTCAGCTTCCCCCCGACACCGCCGAGCACATTTTCCGCTCCTGCCCCCACTGCAAGTCCACCCTGCGCCTGCCCCGCCAGAAGGGCAAGCACGAGGTAAAGTGCCCCCGTTGCGGGGAGCGGTTTGGGGTGAAGGTGAAGTGATCAGGGCCCCAAAAGCACAAAAAATCCACGTTCAGACGAAAATCGAACGTGGATTTTTCTGTTTTCGGAGATTCAATTGGGATACTCCAACCTCTCCACCGTCCAGCCTTCCAGGTGGCGGCAGAGGTCGGAGGCGGCGCGCTTGGCTTCGGGGAGGTCATGCTCGACAAAGTTACCGCACTGCCAACGCTCGGTGCCGGGGATCTCGCCCTCGTAGCTTGCGATGAAGGCGAAGGAGTCCTGCACCAGCTTGATGGCCTGCTCGTGGCTGACACGGTCGCGGACCAGGAGGTAGAAGCCCGTCCGACAGCCCATGGGGCCGACGTAGACCACGTCGTCGGCGCATCCGCTGTTGCGGGCGTAAGTGGCGAAGAGGTGCTCAATGGTGTGGGCGGCAGGAGTGGGGAGGTAATCGCCGCCGTTTGGGATCTTCATGCGGATATCGTAGGTGACCACGTCCCCGTCGATGCGGGAGATGTACATACCTTCGGTGAGGGTATCGTGGTTGACGGTAAAGCTGGCTATGGTTTTCATGGGTGGGCCTTTCCTTTTTGTTCGAATATGTTTTTCAGTTTAGGGAATTCCTAAGGACTTCGCAAGCTTCGCCGTAGGCGAATTTGCCCCGAGCGAAAGCGAGGAGATTTTCAAAGGATCCTTAAGCGGGGGTCAGGGGCAGAGCCCTTCGCTCCCCCTTACTCCTCCAGCAAGCCCTGTGCTTCCAGGTCCTTGAGGCCGTCCCAGGCATCCGAGACCGAGTTCGCGTCATACTTGGCAAGGGAGTAGCGGAGGCCTGTGGGGCAATCCTCGGGCATGGGGAGGGTGACGACGGGGAGCATTTTTTTCTGAATGGCGTTCAGGGTGACGTTAGCGTTTTCTTTGAGCTTGGCCATGGTGGTTCTCCTTACGTTTTGTTTTTTTCGGGGTGGATTACCGCCTTTGCGGGGCGGTGTGGGAGGCTTTCACGGGGCGGGGACGGGTCAGCAGTCCGCCCAAGGCGTGGATGGGAATAGGAGCCAGGCGAATCAGCCAGGGGACCGCGGGGGAGGCCTCGGGCCAGGTGGCTGACGGGCTCCCGCCGCCTATGAGGGCGATGGCGCAGAGGATGGCGGACAAGAGGCATCCGCTGACCAGGGAGGCGGGGATGGCGCGGTCCCGACGGCAGAGGCCTGCCGTGATACCCCCTGCAAGGGAGGCGATCGCCAGGGCGGCGGCCGATAGGATGGGGATGAGGGATCCCGGGTCGGGCCCCGCTCCCGCGATAGCGGTCATGATGGTAACCGCCCCAAGACCCGTGACGGCCGAGGCGGCCGTGGGCAGGAGCAAGGCTTTCAGGATATGCGAAAAGCCGTCCGCTTGGGAGTCGGACGGCTCTGCGGCGTGTCCGATTCGCCCCGTCGCGGAGGCGGGGTGGGACAGGCGGTCGGGATGCTGCCCGACGGATGAGTGTTTGGTGATGGATTTGTGGTTCATGGACTTCCTCCCGTTGGACTCATGATTGGATGGTCCAGTATATGCGGGGGGAGAGTCCATCAGAACTGCGAGAGCCCCCTGTAGGGGATCGGCAATCAGTCCTGTGCGTCCTCGGCCTTCACGTCCACGCGGGAGACGGCGGTCTTGAGGATGCGGATACGGGTGCGGTCATGGCTGGTCTCCAGCACCAGAGTCTCCTCCTTGATGCTGACGATCTTGCCGATGATGCCGCCGATGGTGGTGATCTCATCGCCAACCTGCAGGCTGTCGCGCATATTCTGGGACTCGCGCTCCTGCTTCTTGTTGGAGCGGCTGGTGAAGAAGAACATGGCGATCATGACCACGACAAGCAGACCCATGGTGATCCAGGAGCCGGCAGTGTTGCCGCCTGTTTCGGTCAAAAAGAAAAGTGCGTTCATGTTGAAAATCCTCCGTTGGAATGCGTTACTGGGATATTATACCGCATTTGCGGTGAAATATCAATAGATGATTTGTAAATTATCCTGACAAATCCGAAATTTCTCTTATGTCGGGAGTGTTTTTTATCCGACAATCCGGTGTACTCTCCTCATCCACCATCCTTCCCCAAATGGGAAGGCAAGTGTTACGCCCTGTCGCTGAGACGGTGGGTCAGCATCCACTCCACTACGCCGTATTCCTTGAGGGCGGGCTCCCAGGCGTTATGGGCGGACTCGAGGGGGAGATTCAAGAGGGTGAGCTTGGCGTTTCCGCCGCTACGGCGGAGGGAGTTGTACATACCGATGCTCTCGGTGACCGCCACAACGGGGTCCTCCACGCCGTGGAAGGCCCAGACGGGGACATCCTTCATGCGAACGGCGTTCCAAGCCATACCGCCTCCGCAGATGGGAGCCGCGGCGGCGATGAGCTCGGGGACGCACATGAGGAGGGCCCAGGTGGCGTAACCGCCCATGCTGGCACCCATGAGGTAGACGCGGTCGGGGTCCACGTTGTCCATGGTGGCGGCGAAGCGGATGAACTCCACCAATTCGGTGAAGCACATATACCAGTTATCGAACTCGCAGAGGGGGGCGGCGACCATGACGGGCAGGCCGTGCTCCTCCATGTAGGCCTCGAGCTGGTAGCTGAAGCCGATATTGGCGGGGTCATGGCCGCGGCCGCCCGCGCCGTGGACGTAAATGACCAGGGGGTACTTCCCCGCGGGGTCGAAGTTTTTGGGGTGGGCGAGGTTGTATTGGATGGTGTTGTGGGTGAGGTGGTGCATGGTCAGTCCTCCTGTGTTAGGATCGAATCGTAGATGAATTGGGAGAGCGTCGGCCACTCCCCGATGACCTCGGGAGCTTCATGGCTGAAGCGGATCACGTGGGCTTCGGCGGTCAGCAGGACGCGGTCGCCATCGGGACAGCGGGCGATCACGATACCTTCGGGCGGGGATTCCAGCAGTTCCTCGGCTTGGAGCTCGATCAAAAAATCTTTGGTTTCCTCTGCCGCGCGGGTGTATGGCAGAAGCTCGTATTCGTCCGACAGGGCTCCGCCGCTTGTGACCGCGTAGTAGGGGGCCAAAGGGGCATAGGGGGTATCGGACAGGGACTCCGCCGCGGCTTTGGGCAGGGCCTTTTGGAAGTCCTCCTTTCGTTCCCTCTTGGCTCTCCGCAGGGCGGTCAGGGCCTGCTTTTCGTTGATGCTTCGGCGGGGACGGGGCTTAGCCTCCAGGGTCCGACGCTCCTGCTCGCGGGCGGCGATGAAGTCGGCGGTGGGCTCGGGGCGGGGGAAGGCCTGCTCGGTCCAATACCCGGGCGGGCAGTCCTCCACCACGGGGACGGGGAGCAGGTCGCGGGGGGTGATGGCCTTGGACTCCAGGAGCTTTTGGGCCAGGTCCTCGCGGATCAGCAGGGTATCCACCAGGCACTGGGAGAAGGAGTTGGGGCGGTAGACCTCGGCTAAGCCGTTCTCGGCCAGGCCGTTTTCGGCCAGGTCGGGGGCGTGATAGCAGGTGGGCAGGGAGATTTGGAGCTTGTAGAAGATGGAGGCCACCTTGGGGAGCATACCGCCCAGGGCGAGGATGCGCGTCCAGATATAGGGGTACTCGGTGGCCACGTCGGTGCGGATCTCGTATCTCAGGCCGCGGTCGGAGTAGTAGAATGGGAGGGGACTATGGGCGTAGAGGTGGTAATACTGCTCGGACTCATAGCGGCCCTTATCGCGGATCCAGCAGAAGGTCAGGTTTTCCACCCCCAACTCGGTCAGCGCGTTCTTGACGCGGGCGGGGATGGGGCGGTACCACTCCTTGGGGGAATGGGGCTCCAGCATATAGGCCTTGATCTCGCCCAGGGTCTTGACGGTCTCGCCGTCCTCATCCGCGAACTCGTCATACTCATAGGCATCGTCGGGGAGCTTGGCGGTTCCCAGCTGATACCAGGAGCTTGCAGGCTCGGCGAACAGGCGGGTATAGTAGCCGCGGGCGCGGTAGCCGTTTTCCTTGCAGAACTTGGCGATCTCGGCAAGGTAGAACTCGGCTTTGGGGTCGCCCAGGTCGAAGGTGGACCAGCCCACGCAATCGCATTTGAGGCCGAGAGAGTGGACAAAGTCAATATTGACGCGGTATTTTTCCTCGTTGTAGGGGGTTCTATTGACTTCATCCAGGATCCACAGAAGTTTTTCGGTGTATTTCATGGCTGTTACGGTTCCCTTTCCAAGAGCTGAATGAGGTCCAAGAGCTCTCCGCAGTTCCTCCAGATCAAAGGCTTCACGTCCTCCGCGGGCGGGGTCAGGTCGGGGACCATGACGGGGCGCATCCCTGCGGCGTGGACGGCGCGGATGCCGTTGTTGGAGTCCTCCACCCCGATGCAGTGGGCGGGGTGGGAGTCCAACCGTTCGGCAGCCAGGAGGAAGATCTCGGGGTGGGGCTTGCCGTGCTTGACCATGTCTCCCGTGATGATGGCATCGGGAGCGAAAAAGCGGGCCATGTCGGTGCGGTCCAGGTGTTCCATGGTGGTGGCATGGGGAGTGGAGGTGGCTAAGCCGATGCGGTAGCCGCGGTCCGTGAGGTAGGTCAGAAGCTCGATAGCCCCTTCCTTGACGGGGATGCCGTCCTGGACAATCTCGTTGAAGTAATACTGACGGCGGGCGAGGTAGGTGTCAAAGGGGATCTCGGGGTACTTTTTGGTCCAATACACGGCGGTATCGGGGAGGTTTACTCCCGTACAATCCCGAACCGTGGCCGCGATGTCGGGGACCTGCAGGTCCTCCGCCGCACGGTGCCAAGCCTCCAAAAAGACCTTTTCGGTATCGTGGAGGGTACCGTCCTTATCGAAAATAATCGTGGTAACAGAAGCCATTGTTTTCCCTTTCTAAACCCTCTTTTAAAGTTTTCGGAGTTCCAAGAACCCTTTTTAAAAAGGGTTCTTGGCGGGTCCCGCCGAGCTTGCTCGGCATGCAGTGCCCAGGCCTCGTCCTTCCCCCCTTAGTCGGGGTTTCTCTCGCCCAGGATGAGGCGGTACTTCTGATAGAAGGCTTCGAAATAGCCGCCTTCCAGGGCTTCGCGGATCTTGCGGGTGAGGTTGTTGTAGAAATAGAGGTTGTGGGTGACCGCCAGGCGCATACCCAGGGACTCCTTGGCCTTGATGAGGTGGCGGATGTAGGAGCGGCTGTAGTTGCGGCAGGTGGGGCAGTCACAGGTCAGACCGATGGGACGGGGGTCCTTCATGTACTTCTCGTTGAGGAGGTTGATCTTCCCTTCCCAGGTGAACAGGTTGCCGTGGCGGGCGTTGCGGGAGGGCATGACGCAGTCAAAGAAATCCACACCCATGTGAACCGCCTCCAGGATGTTGCAGGGGGTGCCTACGCCCATGAGGTAGCGGGGCTTGTCCTTGGGCATATGGGGCTCCACCACGTCGATGATGCGGTACATATCCTCGGTGGCCTCGCCTACGGCCAGACCGCCGATGGCGTAGCCCTCGCAGGGGATCTCGGCAATGCGCTGCATATGCTCCACGCGGAGGTCCTCGTAGGTGCCGCCCTGGTTGATGCCGAAGAGCATCTGGCTCTTGTTGATGGTCTCGGGGAGGCTGTTGAGGCGGTCCATCTCGGCGCGGCAACGCTCCAGCCAGCGGACGGTGCGGGCGGCGGACTGCTTGACGTACTGGTAGGGGGCGGGGTTCTCCACGCACTCGTCAAAGGCCATGGCAATGGTGGAGGCCAGGTTGGACTGGATCTGCATACTCTCCTCGGGGCCCATGAAAATACGCTTGCGGTCGATGTGGGAGGCGAATCTTACACCCTCGTCGGTGATCT
>CAYRTP010000125.1:0-7816 GCA_964427175.1 uncultured Clostridium sp.
CGTGCTCCTGCTGGGGCTCGTCGTCATCCTGGCTCTGCTGGCGGGGTGGGCTTACTGCCGCCGTCCTGCGGAGCAGGCGGGGAAGTCGGTGGTGCATCCTGTCCTGTCCCACGCGGTAGCGTTGACCGCCGCATTGGGTATCGCGGGCTTTACGCTGATGATCCCGTCTCCCGCCGAGGGCTTTGCGGGGACCGCGATTCTGACCGCCCTGCTGGTTTTTGCCTTTGTCCTGTCAGCCTTCCTGATCCGCTTGCTTCTGATCTGGGACTTTAAGTCTACCATCCGCCACTACGCCATCCCCTGCGGCGGGGCTGTCCTATGCCTGGTGATCGCCATCCTCCTGGGGACGGGGTGGTTCGGCTATGCCAGCTACGTGCCCGACGCGGCGGACGTGGTCAGCGTGCGGGTGACCTACAATCAGAACCGATCCCTGTTCCACCATCTGTCCGGAGGTGCCTTCTCCCAGGGGTATCCGAGCGGTATGAGCCAAGCCCTCGGCGGGTATGGGATCGGGGATAAATATTGGCATTTCCTGTATTCATACGGTATGGAGCCCCGTTTTGAAAGCCTGCCCCTGATGACCGAGGCGGAGGACATTCAGAAGGTCCTCTCCATTCACGAGGCCATCGTGGATGCGGGACGGCAGAGCTACACGGAGGAGCCTGCCGAGGTGTACGGGGATACCGTGGTCACGGCCTGTTACCGCATCAGCTATCAGTTGAAGAGCGGCAAGACTGTGGAGCGGTACTACCACCACCTGTCGCTTGCCACGCTGGAGACCACCATGCAGGCGGAGGATACCTACGCCTACCGTTCGGTGTTCTATGAGAATCACGACGGGGTTGTTTTCGGTGAGAACGCCATCGAGCTGGGCGATCCGCTGTTTTCCAATTTCACGTCGATTTCCCTGAGCGAGGAGGAGCAAAAGGCCCTGCTCAAGGCCCTGGACACCGACGTGGCCTACCTGACCTCCGAGGAGCGGTACTTCCATACGGGCGATCCCGCGCGGGATACCGTTATCGGCATTCTGCGATGCGTCTTGACGGAGGGAAACATCGACAAATGGGCCGACCCCCATCCCTTCGATTGGAATTATGAAACCTACTATCTGACGGCGGCCTACGAGAATACCCTGGCGTTCCTTTCCGAGCGGGGCTTGACGGAGCTCTTTGAGAATCCGTACACCGTGGAGAGCGTGCGGATCCGTCCCTATACCCCTCGCTTCTACAAAGACGGCGACCGCGCGCTGAGCTACGTGTTCTTCTCCTGTGATAACGTGGTGCAAGCCCTGCCCGAGCCGAGCGACGTTTTGGTTGATGGCTACGCGCTCTATATGAACCTGGACGATCTGACCACGGCCGTTCCCGAAGCCGAGTGGGATGCCTACATCCAAAGCTCCCGCCCCGTGGCCCTCATGACCCGTCCCGGTGTCATGGTGCAGATCCGCCTCACCAACGCCCGAGGGGAGGAGAAGCTGGTGACCCGTTACCTGTATGACGAGGATGCCGCTGCGATGAATCTCGATTGACGTAGGGTGTACGTCCTTTTTACCCATAACATGCACGTTGCCGAGGGTGACCGTCGCGTTCTGCGACAAGGGTTGCTCTCGGCGATTTTTTAAAAGCGGAGGGGGAAATACTTTGTTTAGCTTTGCGGGGATTTTTCTTGTGGTTAACTATTCATTGCTCCTGTTCTGTCTGTCGAAAAATCACTTGAATTTTAAAAATTTTATTCTAAAATTAATTCAGAAATGAATAATTAGTTGACAAAATCAATTAGATTGGCTATAATAAACCCAAACATATTTATCATATTTAGGAGGTTAATCCAGTTTCGGAGTTGCTTTTCATTGAGAATTCCGTATTTTTTACAGACTGTCCACAATCCGCCTTCGCCATTGAGGTACGATTGGATTGCTTGATTTCGCAATTCTACACTGTATTTTTTGTTCTTATGTGATTTCCTGGGCATAAAATAACCCCCTTAAAGTAGTCTTGAAAACTTTTGCTTTTTCAAGTGTCCACTTTAAGGGGATTATATCAGTCGAAGGGGCTCTCGGCGTTTTTTTAGCGAAAAATTGAAAAAGGAAAGGGATGAAGCGGCGCGATGCTCAGGAAAGCTGCATGCCCGTATGTCCGCCCGACACCCAGATCGGACTGCTCCAGGCAAACCGTCCGTCGGTCAGGCGAACCCGCAGGTAGTAGTAATCGGTCTCTTTTTCCTGACGGTAGTCGAAGATGGCCATCTCCGGCTTGGATTTGAGCATGATGTAATCTCGGCCGTTTTTCACCACGGTTACGGTATCCACGGGCGCGTCGGCTTCTACGTGATAGTACAAGGTCCTGTCGCCCTCTACGGTGATCTCCTCGCCCATGTAGTGGCCGTTGATCCGAAAGTCGAGGCTGATCCGTCCGCCCATGAAGCCGTAGCAACGGCGGGCCTTGAGTGCCTCAAATATGGCGGGGAGGGTGTTTTCCTTGGCCCATACGCCCGTCAGGCCCGGATAACAGCAGGGGTAGGGGAGATCTTCGACCACCAGGCCCATATTGTTGTCATGGTCATCCGAGCAGGCGATACAGCCCATCCGCGCGCCCTTGTTCAGCGCGTCCTGCCAGTGTCCGCCCTCGCAATCCGAATTGAAGTAGAAAGCAGGCTCGTTGGTTTTCTCGCAGAAATTGCGCCTGGAATGAACCTGGATCAGGGGAGGCATATCCTCAAGCTCCAGCGCGATGAAGTCGGTTCCGGGTGCAAGATTGTTGGAGTCATGCGGGACGATCAGGAGATCCTCTCTGGCCAGATAGCGGTGAAGCTCCTCACGGTTCATCCAACCGCAATTCTCAACGGGGAGCATATCCGCATCGTGATTGTCGAAGTAGATCACGCAGTTGCTGTACCAGGGGTCGGCCTCCTCCTCGTAGGCCAGCACGGTGGTAAACTTGTGGGGCTCGTAATATCGCTTGACCGCGTCCTTGATGATCTCCCACTTCTTCCCCCAGATGGTATCCTTTCCCACACCGCCGTGGGTGTGGTCGGCTACCGCCGCGAAATCCAGCTTGGCTCGGTCGCGGCAAGAGGTGAAATAGTCGTCGATGGAAGGTCCGCCGTCCGAAAGATTCGTGTGGCCGTGAAGCTCACCGTAGTACACGTTATATTCCGATTCGGAAGGGAAGTACTCCCGTTCCAATTCCCGCAATCGGTTGTAAACGGGCGTGGGATCCTCCACGTATCCCCCGTGGACGGCCTGTTGAAATTCCTTGGATCTTGTCACGCAATCGTAACGCCGCGCCAAATGGCGTTCAGGGTGTTGAGTTTGTTTCATATTGTACCTCCAAATATGTTTCTCGGAATCGGATTCCGCGTCATGTATTTTGATTCTTTTCGGCAAAATCCCGATCCGCTAACCCGCAGAACTCCTTGATGATGGCAATTTCCTGCGGATCGTAGGGACGGTGGCTTCCCCGATAGAGATCGTGGAACCATTTTGTCAGGTCGATACCGGTATTTCCGTTGTCATAAGCATCGATCAGGCTCTCCCAAGGCTCGGTGGTCTGTGACCGTCCCGCGACAAAGCCCCAGTTCAGACAACCCACGTTCTCGATATAGAACAGCGGGAACATTTCATGCACGTTATTATGGATGCACCGAGCCAGCCATTCGGAATTGATGATCGGCCGTCCTTCCTGCTTGAGTCGGCGGATCTGCTTGACGTTCTCGGTGTAGCTCGCGTAGCTGTGATAGGAAATGATGTCCGAATTGTCCAAAATGAAGCGCTCCATGGGCGCGTAGGGAATCCGATCGTCTGAGGGGAACTGCCAAAGCGCGCAGGTCAAGGGCTGTACGGGATCGATCTCCCGTACCAGCGCGAACATTTCCTTGAGGATCGGGAAGGTGATCTCCCGACGCAGGCTGTTTCCGGGCTCGTTGTAGATATCCCACATACAGATGCGCTCGTCCTCACGGTAGGTGGTGACCATCTCCCGTACCATGCGGTAGTAGTCCTCTCGGGTCTCGGGGTCATCCAGGTAGAAATGGGGGGCGGGAGCATTGTGATGCCCGTGCTGGGAACGCTTGCGGTTGAACTGATATCCCCAATGGAATTCCTGCTCCCCGATGTACGGGAGCTTCCAATCATCGGTCTTGGGAGGCATACAATCGTTGGCCAGTACGATCATACAGGAGATTCCATATTTCGCGTACAGGGCCAGATACCGCTCAAATCTCTCCATGAAGGAGTCATGCTCCTCCTTCCATACCACGTACTCCAGGATCAGGCGAACCGTATTAAACCCGGTTTCCCGCATGAGCTTGAGTTCGTCCTCGACGATCGCAAAGCGTTCCTCGGAACCCAGTGCCTGCCATTGATCAATGCGGTTTGCGCAATCGTAGCTGATATAGTTACAGCCTCTTATCCAGGGACGGGCGTTATACCATGCCCAAATTCTGTCTTGACTCCACCTCATGTTTGCGGCTCCTTTATTGAATTTGTCAATGCCGGTTATCTGTCACCGCAAATCCCTCTCGGATTGCGGTATACCGTATCCATTATAGCACAAGACTTCGAAAAAATCAACACTTGAGTCAACAATTGTACAGAGTGTCAAAGGATTGCGAATAATGCTAAAAATCGTGTAAATTTGGTATTGCGTCACTCGTTTAATCGTGATATAATAAATAGAATACCAAAATACCGGAAAACAAGGAGCCTGCCATGGAATACCGCCCCGAACTGATCGCCCTGAGTTCCGAGCCCCGCTTGGCCACCCCTATGTACTCGTTAGTCCTGCTCAAAGCCGCTTCGGTCTCCTGTACCCTGTCGGGTGTCCGTTGCTACCTGGACGGCCACTACCTGCTCTGCCTGAATGACGAGGACGTGCTGACCATCCACGCCGGGCGTTACGACCTGCTCAATTTTGGCTTCCTCCCGTTCTTCTACAACGTCAACCTCAATCGCGCGGTCATTGTCGGGGCGGACTACGCCGACCTGCGCGCCCGCCACGGATACCCCGACTTCCACTTGTTCCACACGCGCAACGAGGTGTTCTGCGGCATCGTCCGCCTGCGGTTGGAGGAATATGAGTTCCTGCGCGGCCGCTTCATCCGCGCGGGGGAGCATATCGAAAACCGCGAGACCGACGGCGCGTGGTCCTGCCATGCCCGCTCCGAGCTGATCTCCATTCTGCGGGTGGCGGAAAACTGTTACCTGGGCGGGGAGGCGGAGAGTGAGATGCCCGCAGGGAAACGCCCCGAGATCGGGCAGGAGGTTCTGCGCTATATCCGCGATCACATTGACCTGTCGCTTTCGGTGGATGAATTGAGTCACCTGTTCCACACCAACCGCACCACCCTGACCCGCCGCATCAAGGAGCTGACGGGAATGACCCCCGCCCAGTACATCCTGGAGGAGCGGCTGAACCAAAGCCGTCCCGATCTGCTGTTCACAGCGATTCCCATTGAGGAGGTCGCGCTGAAATATGGATTCTCGGGGGAGAATTACTACATCCGCGCCTTCAAAAAGCGGTTTGGCAAGTCACCTCTGCAATACCGCATAGAGGGGCGAGCCGCACGGCCGTAATGTTAATCCTCATTCAAAATATTGAATCTCGCTTGGTTAGAGTCATCCTGAGCGAAGCGAAGCGGAGTCGAAGGATCTCTTTGTGGGGAGGAGATCCTTCGACTCCACTTCGCTGTGCTACGTTCCGCTCAGGATGACCATTTTTCAAGGTTTTTGTCGAGGATTAGTATAAGATTTTGAAAACATTGCAGATAGTGCTAAAAATGCTGTAAATGATGAATTGACAAATAATATAGAAGGTTTTATAATGATGACAGCATGATCGTCCTGTGCGGGCGGTCATGCTGTCGTTTTTTTCGTGAAATATAAGACAAGAAAGGTGGAATCGGTATGAACCCAACAAACTGCGCCCGTGATCCGCGCTCTGAACAGTTAGACCACATGATACAGGACGCGCTCCGCATCCTTAAAGAGGACATTCGAAGCTTTTCCGCCGAACGGGAGAAAATGAACGATTTTATCATGGAAAATCCCGATCTGCCGATCTCGGTCGATCAGATTGTTTTCTTATTGCGGTACGCTTACCCGGCCGTGAATCCGAAACGGGGGGACTACTACGACGTGCTGGCGCGCCTGGTATCCGAGGCCAAAGCGCACGGCGACCTGCAACTCGTGAAAAACATCTATGAGTCCATACCCTTCTTTCCGGCAGATCAGGAATATCAGCGGAAGCGGGAGTTCTATGAAGGCGGCATCCAATATTTTCTCTCGCTGGGTTTGCATCACATCGTGGGTGAATTATACACGCATCTCGCAAATATGTGGGGCAATACCGCGGAACGAATCCGATACAGCGACAAGGCTTTGGAATTTCTGGATCCGACCTCCAAGGAATACGCCTGTATCCGTGCCATGCGGGAAATGCTTTGCTACAGGGAGCATCAAGGGGATCCGGACCTGTATCGCTACCACGCTTTTGGAGAAACGGTTTTCTCAAAAGGGGAGAGCCTTTTCCTGTCACCGATATTCCAGTGTATGATGTTTTGCAAGCGGGAAGAATCCTTGCCCTTGTGCTCCGACGTGACCATATTGAAAGGTTATGAAGAGTGGCTTGACATCATGGATCCCCCCAATCCATCCACCCCGATGAAGGAGATGATTGACCAAGCCCTCCCCGTCGGTGCTTCCAAATGCTTGCCCGAGGAAAGGAAACTGATCCGTCTGCCGGATGAAACCGTCATCTGCCAAGCGGACGGGGGAGCGTATGCCTGTTCTGTTTTCTCCATTCGGCGTGTCGGGGACAAGAACGCGAATACGGTTGGAGAGACAAGCGAAACCCATTATTATGCAAAGGGAATCGGTCCGATTCGCGCCGTGATTTCGGTTGACGGCAAGCAATACGTATATGATCTGTGCGCGTACACCATCCAAGGCGGAGACGGCTTGCTCCCGTGCTGTGTGGGGAATCGGTGGTGCTACCGCCAGGAGGACTGCCCCGATGAGGTCGACCAGGTGATCCGGCGGGAGATCATCGCCCAAAACGGGGAGGAATACCTGCTTTCGGGGTGGAATTATGCCGGGAGAAAGCCGGGGGCAAGTTGTGATGCGAATAACAGCGTATCGGAGTGAATGATGAACTTTAAACGAAAGGAAAACAACTATGAATTACGCAAGCTTCTATTCAACAAACGACCACGATAGCGTGGCGTGTATCCCCTCAGAATATCAGGCAATGGTCAACAAAACCAAAGGAAAACATCTTGCGAAAAAGGAGAACTATCATGAAATACCCGACACCCCCAAAAGAACCCGCCTATCAGCCCGAAAAGCCCAACCACACCCGCACCGTCACCAAGACCCTTGTTGGACGTTTGTAAAGAGTTCAATCCGATCTTACGAAAAAAGACCGACGAGGGATATGACTGGCTGGGAGATACCGATGTTTGCATCGAGATTCTGAATCCGGGATCAAGTGAGCGCGAGGATGGCATGACCATCATTTGCGAGGACGGCGGGGGATTTAACCTGCGCTTTCACTCTTACGCGCATTTTTCTCCATTTGATTATGATGAAATGTGCCAAATGATACGGGATATTTTTGGGGGCAAGAAATGCGCCGCCATGCTTTCTAGGGACGGCAGTAAGATTCTGAGCAGTCGCTTTTTGAACCGGGATCAAATCCATCTTCCGGCGGAGGAAATTTTCGAGCCCGTGTGGTTGGAGCGCTGTGAGGTACAGTATTTCTTTTGGGATCGGTCACGGAACAAGGTTGTCAAGGAACAATGCGACGTGAAAATAGAGGTA
>CAYRTP010000126.1:0-7795 GCA_964427175.1 uncultured Clostridium sp.
TTCCAGGGATTTGTACAGTGCGCCGTCCACGCCGATCCTGCCGATCAGGTGAAGGATCACATCCTTGCCGCTGACCCACTCGTTCAGCTTGCCCGTGAGCACGACCTTGATGGCCGGGGGAACCTTGAACCAGTTCTCCCCCGCCGCCATGCCGGCGGCCATGTCGGTGGAGCCCACGCCGGTGGAGAATGCGCCCAGCGCGCCGTAGGTGCAGGTGTGGCTGTCCGCGCCGATGATACAGTCACCCGCGGTGACCACTCCCTGCTCAGGGAGGAGCGCGTGCTCAATGCCCATTTTGCCAACGTCGTAAAAGTGGCTGACACAATGGGAGCAGGCGAACTCGCGGCAGGTCTTGGATTGCTCGGCCGCCTTGATGTCCTTGTTCGGTACAAAGTGGTCAAGGACGATCGCCACTCTGTCTTTATCAAATACGGAATCAAATCCCGCTTTCTTAAATTCATTGACTGCCACGGGCGTGGTAATATCGTTTCCGAGAACGATATCCAGCTTAGCCGAGATCAGCTGTCCCGCTTCTACCCGATCAAGTCCCGCGTGCGCTGCGAGAATCTTTTGCGTCATGGTCATTCCCATTTCAGTTTCCTCCCTTGGTCATGTTATGGAATGCACTAAGCAGTGCCTTTGTACTTGCGGTGATCACGTCGGTGTCCGTTCCCGCGCCCCAATACATCCTGCCGTCCTCGCGTTCAAGACCGATGTAGGATGCCGCAACGCTGTGTGAGCCGTCGCCCTGCATACTGTGCTGAGTGAACACCTGCAAGGTATACTCTTCGCCGGTATATTCACAGAGCGCATTGTTGACGGCACTGAGCGTACCGTTGCCCTCGGCTTCAAGTTCTGTTTCCTCGCCGTTTCTATTGAACGTAATGTTGATCTTCACCGCGTCATTCTCGCGCATAAAGTCAAAATCCGTGACCGATATGCCGCTGTGGAGATTCAAATAGTTTTCCGTAAAGATGGTCAAAACCTCATCGGGCTTAAGTTCCTTGTGCTCGTGGTCGGAAACACTTTTGCACATATAGCTGAAGTGTTCGCGCATCTTGGCGGGAAGGTTATATCCGAAAGTATGTTCAAGCAGATAACCGATACCGCCCTTACCGGATTGCGAGTTGACACGGATGACATCCGCATCGTAGGTTCTGCCGATGTCCTTGGGGTCAATCGGAATGTAGGGGACGGTCCATTCATGGAGCTTATTCTTTTGTCTGTATTTCATACCCTTGGCGATGGCATCCTGATGAGAGCCCGAGAACGCCGCAAACACCAACGCTCCCGCATAGGGTGCTCTTTCATATACGTGCATCCGGGTGCATTTCTCGTATTTCTCCACAAGCTCGTTCATATTGGAAAGGTCGAGCTTGGGATCAACGCCGTGGGAATACATATTCATGGCAAGCGTGATAATATCCACATTTCCTGTGCGCTCACCATTACCAAAGAGCGTACCTTCTACTCGGTCGGCACCCGCGAGAAGCGCCAGCTCAGTGTCGGCAACGCCCGTGCCTCTGTCGTTATGCGGATGTAAGGAAAGGGTTACAAATTCGCGGTATTTGAGGTTTTCGCTCATATATTCAACCTGCGAGGCGTACACGTGAGGCAAGCTCATTTCCACCGTTACGGGCAGATTGATGATGACATTATTGCTCTCGCTCGGTTCAAGCACGTCCAGCACCGCGTTACAGACCTCCAGCGCGTATGCGGGCTCTGTTCCCGTGAAGGACTCGGGCGAATATTCAAAACGGAAATTGCCCTCGTATTCGCTTGCCAGCTTCTTGACCAGCTTTGCGCCGTCCACGGCGATCTGCTTGATCTCGTCCTTAGACTTTTTGAACACCTGCTCTCGCTGGGCTACGCTGACCGAATTATAAAAATGAATGATCGCACTCGGCGCGCCCTTGCAGGCATCAAAGGTCTTGCGGATAATATGCTCACGGCATTGGGTAAGCACCTGAACCGTCACGTCCTCGGGAATCATATGGTTGTCGATCAGCGTGCGGAGAAACTCATACTCGGTTTCGCTTGCCGCAGGAAATCCGACCTCGATCTCCTTAAATCCAACATCAAGAAGTACCTTGTAATATTCGAGCTTTTCTTCAAGGCTCATGGGAATGACCAGGCTTTGGTTGCCGTCACGCATATCCACCGAGCACCACACGGGCGGCTTTTCAACGTGATCTTTTTCTACCCATTTGTGATATTCTTGACCGACCGGGAAATATCCCACTCGGTATTTACTTGCATCCATCATAATGTCGCTTTAACTCCTTTCAAAATTACACCAATTTGAAGCCTTCGCCACGAAGTGTTTGGGTGATGAGGTTCACGTGGTCAAAATCTCGTGTTTCCATTTCGATGCGGAGGAAACAGCCGTTGACGCTTTCGGTGTTTCCCTTTTCGTAGTGAACACCGGTGACGTTGCCGCCGCAATCCGCGATGATGCGGGAGATTTCCTTGAGCTGTCCGGGCTTGTCGATCAGCTCGATCAGAAGGCTGGAGGAACGCCCCGACTTGAGCAGTCCTCGGTCGATCACGCGGGAGAGGCTGGTCACGTCGATATTGCCTCCCGAGATCACCGCAACCACTCGTTTGCCCTTCAAGTGGAACTTATCAAACATCACGGCCGCAACCGCCGTCGCGCCCGCGCCCTCGGCAATCATCTTCTGCTTTTCAATCAAGGCAAGAATGGCGGAGGAAACCTCGTCATCGGTCACAAGCGCGATCTCATCCACGTATTCTTTGACCAGCGCGTAGGTGTTCTCCCCCGGTTTCTTTACGGCAATTCCGTCCGCAATGGTGGAAACCGAGGGCAGGCACTCGATCTCACCGTCCTTGACCGAGTTATACATACTCGGCGCGCCTGCCGCCTGTACGCCGTAGACCTTGACGGAGGGACGAATTTGCTTCACGGTATAGGCAATTCCCGAAATCAGTCCGCCGCCTCCGATGGGAACCACGATGGCGTCGATATTGTCCAGGTCGTTTAAAATCTCAAGCGCGATGGTTCCCTGCCCCGCGATCACGTTTTCGTCATCAAAGGGATGGACGAAGGTATATCCCTCGCTGTCACGTAGCTCCAACGCTTTCGCGTAAGCATCATCGTAGCATCCTTCCACGAGGCATACCTCCGCGCCGTAGCCCTTGGTGGCCTCTACCTTGGAGATGGGCGCGCTGTCGGGGAGACAGATCAAGGATCGGATGCCGTTCTTGGTCGCCGCCAAGGCAACGCCCTGGGCGTGATTTCCCGCGGAGCAAGCAATGACACCCTTTTTCTTTTCCTCCTCGGTCAGCATCGCAATTTTGTAGGCCGAGCCTCTGACCTTGAAGGAGCCTGTGATCTGCAGATTTTCGGGCTTCAAATAAAGCTCGCAATCGGGAGCGATTCCGTAAGCTCTAACCAGCTTTGTTTCACGAACGATATTTTTCAGAACCGTTTGCGCGTTGAATACTTTGTCGAGAGATAACATGACAACCTCCGCCTTTCATATCTTTTCTGTGGAGGGCTTGGGGACAAAAAAACACACCCGTCCCAAAGCCTGAAATTCTGCTTTGAGACGGGTGCTTCGATTGAGAAAACACTCGCGGTACCACTCAAATTGCGGGTATAGATACCCCGCCACCTCTTCGAAGTCGAACAACTCCTATGCATTGACGCAGCATACACGGGAAACGCCTACCGGGGAGTCTGACCCTTTGGGGCTTCCGGCTCAGAAGGGATGGGAAATCCGCAGTCCTTTGTCGGGATCACACCATCCCCGACTCTCTGAGAAATTCGTTGCAGTTTCCGTCTTCATCAACGCCTTTGATTTCGAAGTCGTAAAACCTCTATGCACTGACGTAGCATACACGGGTCGCCCTACACACATACGCTTCAGGCTTCCGGCTCGGAAGGGAGAGGGCAAAAGCTTCACATACCGATTCGCACCATCCATCGGCTCTCTGAAATGCTGTTCGCTTTTGACCATTCTTCGTCATCGCTTTTTGGATATTCAATTTGTATGGCCCTATTATATACCATCCGCCCCCATTTGTCAAACGAATGATTTCGATGATAACCATCGGTTTTTTCGATACGGGAATGATTGAAAGTGCCGCCCGCGGCGTACAGGCGGCACTTGATCTATGATATTGCCTTTGTCACTTGTACCATTTTACAATAAAAATCTTGAATACAGCCCTATATACCAATGGGGTAGGGGCCCCATGGTGATGCCCCCTATGGCTCTTGGTGTCCTCTCGCATCCTCATAAATCCTTTTTTCAAAGTTTTTGGGATTCTTAAGGGGCTTTTGCAAAAGCCCCTGACAGGCTTGCCTGTCGGATGCCAGGAGGCACGCTCTCCCATTCAAGTTTTTGTTTGTGAATAGTATTACAGCTTCTCGGCCAGATCCAGGATGAGACGCTCGGTCTTTTCCCAGCCCAGGCAGGGATCGGTAATGGACTTGCCGAAGATGTGTTCCTCGGGCTTGCAGGCACCGTCCTCGATGTAGCTCTCGATCATGAGGCCCTTGACCAGCTGCTTGATGTCGGGGTTCTGATTGCGGCTGTGGACGATGTCCTTGGCGATGCGGATCTGCTCCAGGTACTTCTTGCCCGAGTTGTTGTGGTTGGTGTCCACGATGACCGAGGGATTGACCAGCTTGGACTTCTCGTACAGCTCGCGGACGCGGAGGAGGTCCTCGTAGTGGTAGTTGGATACGCTCTTGCCCGCGAAATCCACGGCACCGCGGAGGATGGCGTGGGCGTAGGCGTTGCCCTCGCTGGTGACCTCCCAGCCGCGGTAGATGAAGGTGTGGCTGGACTGGGCGGCCACGATGGAGTTCATCATAACACTCAAGTCACCGCCCGTGGGGTTCTTCATACCAACGGGAACACCCACGCCGCTGGCGGTCAGTCTGTGCTGCTGGTTCTCCACCGAACGGGCACCCACGGCCACGTAGGAAAGGAGGTCGGACAGGTAGTGGTGGTTCTCGGGGTAGAGCATCTCGTCGGCGCAGGAGAAATCGTAGTCACGCAGAGCCGCCAGGTGAAGCTCACGGATGGATACGATGCCCTTGTACATATCGGGCTTCTCCTCAGGGTCGGGCTGGTGGAGCATACCCTTGTAGCCCTGGCCCGTGGTGCGGGGCTTGTTGGTGTAGATGCGGGGGACGATGATGATCTTATCCGAGACCTGCTCCTGGATGCGGCGGAGGCGGGAGATGTACTCCAGAACGGGCTCGCTGTGGTCAGCCGAGCAGGGACCGATGACCAGGATGAACTTGTCGGACTCACCGGTAAATACGGCCTGGATGCTCTCGTCGCGGGCGGCCTTGACCTGAGCCATACGCTCGGTCAGGGGGTATTCTTCCTTTACTTCCTGGGGAATGGGCAGGTGTCTGTGGAAATTCATTTGCATGGTGTGTATCCTCTACTTTCTGTTTTTTGAAAATAAAAATCCGCCAATCGATCTGCCGTACAGGCATGACGAATGCGGACTCTCCGTTTTGGTTTTCTTCAAAGCCTTTTTGAATCAAACGAAGGACGGACAGCCCAAAGTAAAATAATAATAGTAAAATCCACAACGTGTCATGGTAAGCCGTCCTCCTTTTCTTTGACCTTGCCCGATACTCGAAAAATTTCTGAAAAACTTTTCCCAAAGGGCTTGCTTTTTGTTTGTGTTTATTATATACTATTTTTGCTCATTAGTCAAGCGAATGGTTTGAATGATGATCATCGAAATTTTCGATCAAGAGGTGTGCTATGGAACTGCGAAATCTGATTACGTTTATACACGTGGCCGAGCTGGGGAGCTTTACCAAAACGGCGGAACAGCTTGGATACTCACAATCAACGGTATCCTTTCAAATCAAACAGCTGGAGGACGAGCTGGGATGTCTTTTGTTTGAGCGCATCAACCACACCATCACCCTCACCGAGCAGGGGCACGAGCTGGTTTCCTACGCCCACAAGGTCCGTGCCTTGACCGAGGATTTCAAGGAGACGCTGACGAGGGAGGATCTGAGCGGCCATCTCCACATCGTCACCCCCGACTCAGTCTGCGAGGAAATGATCTCGGCCCATTACGCGGATTTTCACCGCCAATACCCCGGCATATTCATTCGTTTTTCCACGGGGGATACGGCCGATATGCTGGATAAGCTGGACCATAACGAGGCGGACGTGATCATCACGCTCGATCATCGGTTGTATAACAAAGACTACGTTGTGGCCAAGGAACAGCTGCTGCCGATGCACTTCGTGGCTTCATCGCAATCGAAATTTGCCAACCGAAAGGGACTATCCGTCAAGGATATCATCCATGAACCCTTCGTTCTGACCGAGTACGGCCAAGGCTACCGCCGCGTGCTGGACAGGGAGCTGGCGAAACGGTCCTTGGAGATCACGCCCATCCTGGAGATCGGCCGCACCGATATCATCACGTCGGTGCTCATGGAAAACGACATGATCTCGTTTCTGCCCGATTTTGTGACCGAGGAGCTGATCGCGTCGGGCAAGCTATGCCATCTTGACGTGGTCGATATGAATATCGACATCTGGAAACAGCTCATTTACCATAAACACAAATGGCTGTCCGGGAGCATGAAGACCTTTATTGAGTATATCAAGGCTCACGAGTTTTCGAATTGATCTGAAAAGGCAAAGGGGCTGAATCCCATGCTAAACACCAAGCATGAGACTCAGCTCTTTCCTATTGACGGCGAGGTAATACTAGAGCGTGCCTCCGGCGGCTTAAGGGGCTTTTGCAAAAGCCCCTTAAGAATCCCAAAAACCATGAAAAGGGATTTATGCGGGATGCGAGAGGACACCAAGAGCCATAGGGGGCATCACCATGGGGCCCCTGCCCCATTGGTATATAGGGGCTATAGTCAAGTTTTTAATGGTAAATTCGTATAAGGCACGATCCCGCAGAAGATCACCGCCGCTACGGCGCGGCGATATGCTTCGTCCGACAGCCGTTCGGCCTCCTCGGGGTTGGACAGGAATCCGCACTCCACCAGCACGGCGGGAGTCCCAATGCGGTCCAGGAGGTAGATGTTGCTCCCCGCCTCCTTGATCTGACGGGTATTTTGAGGCATGAGGACCCGCGACGCGGTTTGGATCTCCTCGGCAATGGCGGCGGAGCGGGGGTCGGTCGGGCCGTACCAGACCTGCATTCCGTTGTATTGGGGCTGGGGGAATGCGTTCATGTGGATGCTGATGAACAGACTGTTCCCGCCACAACGCTCGGCGGTCTCCTCGGCCATGATGCGACGGGCGGCCAGGTCCAGGACCTTTTTACGGCCCCGGAAATCCACGTTACGGTCGTAGAGCAGCTTATCCTCGGTGCGGGTCATGACCACGGGGATCCCCGCGGCCTCGCAGATGTCGCGGAGGGCGAAGGCCACCGCCAGGTTGACCTCCTTTTCCACCAGGCCCGCCGCCGAGGAGGTCCCGCCGTCCTCCCCGCCGTGGCCCGCGTCGATGACCACGCAGGTGATGGGCGGGGTGATTCCCTCCCCAACGGACGGCAGCGCGGTCCCCTCCGACGGAGCGTAGGGTGTCGGCCGATCCCGTCCCAGGGGGTAGCCGCCCAGGAGCCACACCAGGGCGCAGAGCAGGGCGGTGAATGTGAGGAACAGAACAACCAGACCGGGGATGACGGAACGGCGGGGGGTGGCGGGCATGGCGGGACCTCCGTGGGGTTTTTGGGGGAGTATATGCGGAAAAGCCGATTCTTATGCTTCCCCGCTCTCCCAGGCAAAACATTCCGCGTATTTGGGGTTCTTGCGGAGCTCGGA
>CAYRTP010000127.1:0-7761 GCA_964427175.1 uncultured Clostridium sp.
CCATGGCTCACATCAACGCAGGCGCAAAGAAGGTTGTTATCTCTGCTCCCGCAGGTAAGGACCTCAAGACCATCGTTTTCGGCGTTAACGAGGCTACTCTGACCGCTGATGACAAGATCATCTCTGCTGCATCCTGCACCACCAACTGCCTGGCTCCCATGGCTAAGGCGCTCAACGATGCATATCCCATCCAGTCCGGTATCATGACCACCGTTCACGCTTACACCGGCGACCAGATGATTCTCGATGGCCCCCACAGAAAGGGCGACCTCCGCCGTGCAAGAGCAGGCGCTCAGAACATCGTTCCCAACTCCACCGGTGCTGCAAAGGCAATCGGTCTGGTTATCCCCGAGCTCAACGGCAAGCTGATCGGCTCCGCTCAGAGAGTTCCCACCTGCACCGGCTCCACCACCATCCTGGTAGCTGTTGTTAAGGGTCAGGATGTCACCGTTGACAGCATCAACGCTGCTATGAAGGCTCAGGCTTCCGCTTCCTTCGGTTACAACGAGGATCAGATCGTTTCCTCCGATATCATCGGTATCACCTACGGTTCTCTGTTCGACTCCACCCAGACCATGGTGGCTAAGATCGACGACGACACCTACCAGGTTCAGGTCGTTTCTTGGTACGACAACGAGAACTCCTACACCAGCCAGATGGTCCGCACCATCAAGTACTTCGCTGAGATCTAATTGATTTGCGAATACTTCGCCGGAATCTGATGTAGATTCTCCAAGCAAGCCCCGCCGTGGTCTCCACGGCGGGGCTTTTGGATATTTATACGACTACGGAAGGGAGATTGACATGGAACTTCTCAAAACCCAAATTCACATCGGACTGGACACCCCCGTCCGCGTCCTCCACACGGGGGACACCCACCTGACCCGCGCCGACCTGCGGGACGGGGAGCGCAAGGTGGCACTGGCCGAGGGCCGCTCCAAGGCCTTCCCTCACGCCGAGGAAGTGCTGGCCTTCGCCGCCAAGACCTCCAAGGAACTGAACCTCCCCATCCTACACGCGGGAGACCTGGTGGACTTCGTATCCAAGGCCAACCTGGAGGCCGCCGCCCGGTTTGCCGAGGAGAACGATTGCTTCATGGCCGCGGGCAACCACGAGTTCTCCCTCTACGTGGGCGAGGCCTGGGAGGACACCGCCTACCGCAACCAAAGCCTGGACGCGGTGCAAGCCTGCCATAAGAACAACATCCGCATGGCCTCCCGCGTCATCGGAGAGGGGAAATCCGCCGTCAACTTCATCGCCCTGGACAACGGCTACTACCTCTTTGAGCCCGAGCAGTTGGCCTTTCTCAAGCAGGAAGCCGAAAAAGGCCTGCCCATGGTGCTGATCATGCACGTACCCCTCTATGACCCCGCGCTGTACGAGTATTCCCTCACCCGCTCCCCCGCCTGCGCCTACTTGACGGGTGTCCCCGAGGAGCTGATGGGCTTCTACGAGGACTACCGCTTCCGTCAGCAGAAGGCTGACGAGATCACTCTGGAGACCATGGCCTACATCGCGGATCAGCCCCTCATCAAGGCCATTCTGACCGGCCACCTCCACATGAACTACGAGGCCTCCTACGCCGACCGTATGCCCCAGCTCTTCACCGGGGATCGGGCGGTACGATTGATCGAGTTTGTGTGATTTTTGGGGAGAAGAACCTGCCTCCCGGTGTCCGACAGGCAAGCCGGTCATGAGCTGAGCTCGCACGAACCCTCGACAAAAACCTTGAATTAGAGTCAACGGTCATCCTGAGCGGAGCCGCACCTCGGCGTAGTCGAAGGATCTCCTCCTCCGAAAAAGAGATCCTTCGACTACGCGGTGCTTTGCACGCGCTCCGCTCAGGATGACTCTACCCGGGCACGATTCAATGTTTGGTAGGAGAATTCGTATCAAAATTCAAAAAGCGTTCACACTTGGCCTAAACCTTGTGTGAACGCTTTTTTTGTGGAGAATTCTTTACCGAACCGTAATCTCCCGCATGGTATGGGTACCCGTAATGAACTGGCGGGGGAGGGTTTCGGGCTGGTTTTCGAAATTATCGTGCATATGGCCGCTGATGATCGCCTTGAGCATGGGGCTGGCCATGATGTACTCGTAGGCCCGACGGGTGATGGGCCCGGCGGTCTGCTCGCGGACCTGCCAGGCGTTATAGCCGCCCATCCGATCCTCGGGGGTGCCCATCATGGCGTTCGTGAAGTACGCGCTGACATCATCGTCATAGAAAGGAATGTGGACAAACAGAAGGATGGGCTTGCCCAGGGCCTCCACCCGCTTGAAGGCCTCCAGGTGGGCCTCGGTGATCTGGTAGTCCCCGTTGTCCATACCCACCAGGCAGACACCGTTGATCTCCTTGCAGAAAAACCGCACGTTGTTGTCGAAGCAGGTCTGCAGGTGATCCAGGGTGGTCTCGCGGACCTTGAGCTCCTCGACATAATCGTCCTCATGGAAGCGGTTGCCGGGGCAGTAGCACTGCTCGTGGTTCCCTGCCACCATGAGCATCCCCGTTTCACGGGCGAAACGGCGGGAGCGCTCCATGGACTCGGGGGTGAGGAAATCCATCAGGTCCCCCGTATGGATCAGAGGATACCCCGTCTGCGCCGCGTACTCACGGACGAAGTCCAGGTCCCCCCCGAAATCGTATACACTGCGGGAGCGGCCAAACTCCCGACGCGCCTCGCTCTCGGACTCCCCTACCATGACCAGGTGGGTGTCCGTGATCTGCAGGATGGTGAAGGGCTGTTCGATGCCGATATGGATCTCGGTTTTGATGATATTCATGTCATTGTCCTTTCTCCTCAAAGCCATCGGGCGAGCTTACGCTTCCCCGTAATACTCGTCCAGCACCTCCGAGACGGTCTCCGCCCAGACCATCAGGTTCTCGGGGCGGTAGCCCACGGTGCTGATGTCCTTCAAGGTAAAGTCCACGGGACAGCCGTACTTACGGCAGACCTTGACGGTATCGGTGATCTCCTTGCGGATCTGATCGGGATCGGTGATACGGGCCACGTGGGCGGGATTGGGCTTGCGGGAGTAAACGAAATCCCCGCCCAGTATCTCGGCGCTCTTTTCAATGTCGGCCCAAGGGCTGACACCCACCTTGCGGAGGTTGGGATAGGCCTTCTTCAAATAGTCAATGCGATCGTGGAGAGGCTCACAGCAGCCGTAGTAGGTGTAGGCGCAACGAGCGGCCAAGGGTGCGCTGTATTGCAGATCGAACTCATCGTGCATCGCGGGAGAGATGGTGGAGAAACCCTGGGCCATGGTGCGGAACCACAGGCTCTTACAGCCGGGCTTGGCGGGATCGTAATCCGCGGGCGGTGTCACGTCGCCGGGGGTGCAGTGCAGGGAGACGCAACCGGTATCGTAGAGGCCGTAGGCCTCCATCTGATCCATCCGCACCGACTGGGCGCGGGTGAACAGGCTGATGATCTTGTGGAGGTATTCGGGATTATCGTACATATCCATCAGGATAGGCTCCATACCCCGCATCATGGCGATGGTATCCCAAGGAGAATGGTAGATCATGTTATGGCCCTGCAGAACGACGGGGATGATATCCCCAAAAATCTCCTGCATCCGCGCCACGTTGGCCTTGTCCTGCTCAGGATAGGGGGTGATGACGGGATCGTGGTACTTTTCCAGCTCCCGCTCATCCTCGAAAACGTCATAGTAATGGTGAGACACGATGGAGTTGCGGTCATCCACCGCCAGGCGGTCTTCACGGACCGAGAAGCCGATCCCCGTATCCGAGTAGGCCTTGTAGACCCGCCATACGGGCTCGATGAAATTATCGCATTTGAAATACTTCTCGCGGAACAGCCACGCCCGCAGTCCCCACTCGATGCCCCGCAGGCCGTCGTCCTGGCAGAGGCAGTTCAGGGCACCCTCATAGTTCATCTCATGCCAGGGGATCTCGTCGATGATGACGGGCGGGCGGACGATCTTGAGGTCATTGGTATCGCGGAAGCGCTGACGCATACGGATATGCTTGTCCGAGAGGGCAATCTCCATGAATTGCTTAGCCAGCTCGCGGATGATGGCAATGTCGTTTTGAATGGTAGTCATAGCGGGCTCCTTTCGAAATGAGGGATGAGATGCCGTTTAACGGCTGCCGTTATACGGCGGTCGGCTTTATTATAGCATAAAACTTCGGACTTGTAAACTCCGCGGATGAAAAAAGCGGAGAAATCTTTCGAGATCTCCGCTTCCTTGGCGATGATGGGGTTAAAAGGTTCTGCGACCTGCCGGACTTTTAACGCCATACTTGCAACGAAGCCTATGTAAAATTATTGCTGATAGTTCAAAACTCAACCGTCAGTTTACAAAAACTTTCTTTTTAATCTCTTCACGAGCTATCAAAAAAATGTTATAATATGTACAACGGTACCGAAACAACGATTTGGAGGATTCCTATGAAAGAAAATATGGGGCAGATTATCAGACGTCTGCGAAAAGAACGAAATCTTACACAAGAAGAACTTGCTGAACAATTAAACATTTCTGCACAAGCTATCTCAAAATGGGAAAACGGTACAAGTATGCCCGATATTTCACAGGTCGTGCCGCTTGCAAATTATTTTGGGGTAAGCACAGACACTTTGTTTTCAAGAGAGTCAAAAAATGATGATGCTGTCATATCACGTATCCAGACAATTGAAAATGATACGGAATATAACTATAACATTCGTTTTGAAAAGCTGAAAGCATTATTAAATGAATATCCCGCAAATTTGATCATCTTGGATGCAATTGTCCGCTGCGGAACTTTTCTAATTACACCGCAGCAAATTAATTCACAAGTTTTTCTCGATACAATACATTCGGCAGAACTCTATATTCAAAATGCCAAAAAATTAGGCGATATTGTTCGTATGTATGCAAAGAAAATTGATGTATATGCTCGTGCGGGCAGATATGCAGAGGCGGAGGATCTCGCAAAAGAGCTAAAGATGCCAATCATATCATCTGAAATGTATTTGGCTCATATTAGTGAAAAATGCGGGAATTATACCGAGGAGATTCGTCATGAACAAGAATCTATTGCGCTTCTATTGGGTTATGTTGCAGATGAACTGGGACGACTTGCTATTGCTTATAGAAACAATGGCGAATTTGAAAAGGCAATAGAAGTAAATCTTGTGAATATGAATTTAACATATGCTTTTCATCAAGAAGCGGCTTTTCACGCACCTTTATTCAATTGGCACAGTATAGCTGGGTTTGAAGCTGCATTTGAGTTAGTGGTACTTAAAAGATACGATGAGGCAGTTGGAATGTTGGAAAAAATATTTGATTATGGGGAAATTCAATGCAAGCATTGTTCAGAGTGTTCTCCAATTGAATCACCTGTTTTTAATAAAATTGATCTTGCTTTGTTCCACGGAGAATTAAAGTTGTCCGATTATTTATGGAAAATTACCAGACCCGAATTTGAACCACTTCATAAATATGAAAGATTTCAACGATTGCTTGAACGTTATAAAGAGTACTCATAAATGTGTGGTAGTTCGAATCTGTCTACGGTTTTGCTTCTATAGGGAATCTATATCAAAAATGCATTTCGCCGCTCCAAATCTGCCCAAAGACCCAAACCCATCCGCCGTATATTCGCCTGCGGCGAAAGCTCCCGCGCCCTCCGCCTTGCAAGCGAGCTTGCAGATCTCCGGGCGGGGAACCCGAACCGATGCCGCTCCGCGGGGCTCCGCGGCTCGGACGAAATTGGGGCCATCCCAGCCAGCAGAAAAGGCACGCCGATGGCGTGCCTTTTCTGCTGGCTGGGATGGCCGGATTCGAACCGACGAATGCGGGAGTCAAAGTCCCGTGCCTTACCGCTTGGCGACATCCCAATTTTTGGATACCCGTGTATTATACCACAGTTTTTCGGTTTTGTCAACAGAAAAAAACCCGGGAATTTGTTTTTTTCGGAGTTTTAAAAGGCTTTTTTTCGCAAATCCGAATAAGGGCTTGACATTCACGGGATATTCCGCTATAATAGTACCCATGCAATTCAACCAGGAGGCCGCCATGCACATTTCTCTCTCGGATCACTTCAACTACCGCAAGCTGCTGCGGTTCACCTTCCCGTCTATCATCATGATGATCTTCACCTCCATATACGGTGTGGTGGACGGTCTGTTCGTCTCCAATTTCGTGGGCAAGACTCCCTTCGCCGCCATCAATCTCATCTGGCCCTTCCTGCAGATTTTGGGATGCGCGGGCTTCATGCTGGGCGCGGGCGGCTCGGCCCTGGTGTCCAAAACCATGGGCGAGGGTGACCGCGACCGCGCCAACCGCTATTTCTCCCTGCTCATTCTGACCACCGTGGTCCTGGGCGTGGCCATCACCATCCCTGGGATGTTCCTAATGGAGCCCGTGGCCATCCTGCTGGGTGCCGACGAGGCCATGCTTCCCTACTGCGTCACCTACGGCCGCATCATCCTGGCCGCCCAAACCGCCTTCATGCTCCAAGGCGCGTTCCAGAGCTTTCTGGTCACCGCCGAGCGGCCCACCCTGGGCCTGATCGTCACGGTAGGAGCGGGCGTGACCAATATGGTCCTGGATTTCCTGTTCATCGCGGTCTTTGATTGGGGGCTTGTGGGCGCGGCCTTGGCCACCATCCTGTCCCAGATCGTGGGCGGTGTCACTCCGCTTATCTACTTTTTGCTCCCCAACAAGAGTCCTCTTCGTCTCATTCGCCCCAAGTTGGGTGCCGGTACGAGCGCACGGGTCATCGGCAAGGCCGTGACCAACGGCTCCTCCGAGCTCATGACCAACATCTCCATGTCGGTGGTGAGTATGCTCTACAACTACCAGCTCATGCGGCTGGCGGGAGAGGACGGCATCGCGGCCTACGGAGTCATGATGTACGTCAGTTTCGTCTTCGTGTCGGTGTTCATCGGCTACGCGGTGGGCTCGGCTCCCATCGTGGGCTTCCACTACGGTGCGGGCAATCACGGGGAGCTCAAGTCCCTGCTCCGCAAGAGCCTGATCCTGACCGCGTCGGCGGGTGTGGGGATGCTGACCCTGGCGGTCCTGCTGGCCACTCCCCTGTCGAGAATCTTTGTGGGCTACGATCAGGAGCTCTTTGAGCTGACCTGCCGCGGCTTCCGCCTATATTCCATGTCCTTCCTTCTGGCAGGCTTCTCCATTTTCGGCTCCTCCTTCTTCACCGCCCTGGGCAACGGCGGAGTGTCGGCGGCCATTTCCTTCCTCCGCACCCTGGTATTCCAGGTGGCGGCGGTGCTGATCCTGCCCATCTTTTTCAAAACCGACGGAGTATGGCTGGCCATCTCGGCGGCTGAGCTGATGGCCCTGGCCGTCACCGCGGCCTTCCTCGTGGGGATGCGGAAGAAGTATCGGTATATGTAACGGACAGAATCTTGAGTAGGAGAATATGCCGCTGGCAGCTTAGAACCCTTCTTGAAAGAAGGGTTCTAAGAACTCCCAAGAACTTTATGACAAGGTATTGGCGTTGCTACTCGTACACCAAAAGCGACTCGGTTACCCCCATGGGGCCCCTACCCCATTGGTATGTAGAATGCATACACGATTTTTCAGGAAACATATCACATTCCGACGGTCGGTTCACAAACGTGGACCGACCGTTCCTTTTTTACCGCACCATCCGTGTCGCCCGTCCAATCACGGCATCGGGGTCCTCGGCCATGACCAGGAACACGTAGCACCCCTCCACCGCCACCCGTCCCCCCTCGGCCACGGCTTGCCATTCGCTCTCCGCATAGCCTCGGGCCACGGTAT
>CAYRTP010000128.1:0-7601 GCA_964427175.1 uncultured Clostridium sp.
TCTCGTAGACCAGATGGTGCAGGCCGCGGATGGAGGTGGTACCGATGTACATACCCGGACGCTTCCGAACCGCCTCCAGGCCTTCCAGCACCTGTATCTGATTCTCGTCATACTTGACTTCTTCTTGGTTCTGATTCACAACTTGATTCTCAATGTCAGCCATTTTTATCATTCCTTTTCTTGGGATGGGAGGGGAGAAGGGAACGAGGGGCTCTGCCCCTGTCCCCCGCTTAAGGAACTTCTTTCCAGAAGTTCCTTAAGAATCTTCAAGAACTTAAAAAATTTATCATACGCCTCGCTTGATCGGCGTATTATGTTGCTGTGAACGGCTGTATATAGCTGTTCACAGCTGTTCACAGCGGTTCACTCATCCTCTCCGCTCTTCATACGCCCGTACAGAGCGGAGGTAGAGAGCTGAGAGAAGTATATTTTGTACTGTCCGTCGGCGCGGTCGCGGTAGAGGACGAAGGATTTTGGGATCTCCTCGTTGGCCGCCGACACCAGCTCTTTTTTCTGGGCCTCGGACAGGTATTTTCGTGTGATCCAGGAGGTGGTGGTACGGTCGGCATCGAAAATACCGACGATATCCCGCTCCCGGATGTTGATCTGGTTTCCGATGTGCAGATACATGGCAATTACCTCCTTTTTTGGGGAATTAGGGCTAGTTTTGCGTAGCAAAATCGTTGTTGCAAGACAACGAAAGCCACAAAACCCGCGTGAAAAAGAATTTTTCACGCTACCTTCCTTACTGACTGTAATTTCCGCCGCTGACGCGGATGAGGTTGACCTGCTCCCCGAAATCCGCCGCGGAGGGATCGCAGGCGGTCATGATAACCTGTCTGCCCCGCATTTCATGGACCAGGTAGTCGCGGCGGTGAATATCCAGCTCCGAGAGGACGTCGTCAAAGAGGAACACCGGCATATCGCCTCCGGATTCGTAGGCCGAGACCCAGCCCTCCGCCAGCTTCATGGCCAGGGCGAGGGATCTCTGTTGCCCCTGGGAGGCGTACAAACGGGCAGGACGGCCGTTGAGGCTGATTCCGATGTCATCCTTGTGGATGCCCCACAACGTGGCTCCTGCGCCGATTTCGCGGTCGTGGCGGGTGGTCAGGAGCTCCAGGTAGCGGGCCTCCAGCTTGGATACGTCCTGCAGGAGGGTGGGATCCTCAGCCGCAGACTCCAGCCACTCACGGCCCAGGGTGGGGAGGTAGGTCAGCTCAGGGAGCTCCGAGCCGCCCTCGTATTTTTTCATCATGTCGGCAAAGCAGGTACGGACCTGCTGATTGATCTGCCCGACGTACCGCGCCCGATGGACGGTTACGGCGGCGGCCTCACGGGCCAGCTGGGCCGACCACATGGGTTCGGTGGCGCGGAAGGTGGCCATATCCTCGGGAGCACGTTTGAGCAGGGCGTTTCTCTCCTTCAGGATGCGGTTGTAGCGTTGGAGGGATTGGAGGTACAGGGGACGGAGCTGGGAGAGGGCGACGTTGAGGTAGGCGCGCCGCAATTCGGGGCCGCCCTGGATGAGGGACAAATGCTCGGGGCAGAACAATACCACCCGAAAGGCCCCCACCATGTCCGACATCTTGTCTACCTTCAGTCCGTTCTGCTCCACCACCCGACGGGCCCGCCCGGCAAAGAGCTTCACCGATAGGGTCTGCCGCCGCACCGAGTCATCAAACTCGTTAACCACCGAGGCATATTCCTCCCCAAAGCGGATCAGATCCGCCTCCTTGGCAGGCCTAAAGCTCTTGCCCAGTGCCGTAAAATACACCGCCTCCAAGAGATTGGTCTTCCCCTGGGCGTTGTCCCCGTGCAGAAGATTCACTCCCTCCGAAAACCTGACCGAAGCAGCCTCAATATTCCGAAAATTCCGTATTTCAATGTTATAACAAACCGTTTCGATCACCTCCGGGAAGAGTGCCAGGGCTCTGCCCTGGACCCGCTTAAGGAACTTCTTGAAAGAAGTTCCTTAAGAATCTTCAAGAACTTTTATATAATTTTTGCTTCTGTGTTTGCTTACCGCATAACGGTAGACCGGGAGGACTCTGTAGGGACCGGCATCCTCAAAGGTCCGCGTTCCCCCGTCCCCCAAAATAAACCAGTGGGCAGGGTCCCACGGTGACGAGCTCTATACTGCCCGCTGTCCTCTCGGCCCCCCACTACCCCCTTTTTTCAAAGGTTTTTGGGATTCTTAAGGGCTTTTTTTCAAAAAGCCCTTAAGCGGGTCCAGGGTGGAACCCTGGCGGGGGTCAGGGGCAGAGCCCCTCGTCCCCTCACTCCTTCATTCTCACAGGCAGGAGCATGAAGAGGTCTTCGGTGGTTGTGTCGTCGTCGTTGGGCTCGATGTTGATGCTGGTGAGGGGGGAGGACATGGATATCTTGATGCGGTCTGCACTGCAGGCGCGGAGGCTGTCGATGAGGTAGCGGTTGTTGAAGGCGATGGTGATGTCCGCACCCTCGTGGCCGATGGCCACCTCGTCATAGGCCGAGCCGGTGCCCGACGTAGCCGAGATCTTCAGGGTCTGCCCCTCGGTCTCCAGGCGGACGTGGGAACGAACGCTGCCCGCCACCTTCTCCTCGGTAATCAGCGCGGCGTGCTCCAGAGCCGAAATAAAGGCCTCGCGGTCCATGAAGAGCATGATGCGATGATTGCGCAGAATGATGCGGTTGTAGTCAATGTACTCACCCTCGATCAGCTTGGAGAAGAAGGTGATGCCGTCCATCACAAAAATGATGTTCTTGCGGGAGGTGTAGACCGTGACCAGAGCCTCCTCGTCCTTGTCATTCAGCAGCTTGTACAATTCGTTCACCGACTTGTTGGGCAGAATGAACTTGGCATCCTCCACCTCGGCACTTCCGTCCACACCCGTGATGTCTGTCTCGGTGGCGCAGGTGGCCATCTTGAAGGAGTCGCAGGATACCATGTGGAGCTTGCCCTCGGTGACCGAGAAGAACAGACCATTGAGCACAGGCCGCTGGTCGTTGACACCCATGGCGTACATACACTTCGCCATCATGCCGCGAACCACCTTCTGGGGGGCGGTGAAGCCCTGGGTAGATACCAGACGGGGGATCTCGGGGAAATCCTTGGCGGGCAGGGCGGTCATGGTGTGGGAGGAACGGCCGCTGACAATGGTGGCGCTGTTGCGGTCATCCACCGTCAGGGTAATGTCGCCGCCGTCCATGACACGGACGATCTGGCTGAACTTGGACGCGCTGACAATGGCGGAGCCTGCCTCGATGACATCGGCCTCAATGGTCATGCGAACGCCCTTTTCAATGTCGTAGGTGGTCATGACGCAAATATTGGGCAGACTGGCCTCGATCAGAATACCTTCGGTGGCGGCCAGGGTATTTTTGGTGGAGATGCCGCTCATCAAAGGGGCGACAGCCGCACCGACGACATCCTTGCGGAAAACAACTTTCATATTGGATCTCCTTTTTTGTAAAAATATGGATTTCGCTGACCTCTCTTTTTCCATGTCGCACGGCAAAAACAGGGACGACATAACTTTCAAACCATTCATACAGAGGTCGGCGGTTCAGTATATGCGAAGCAAGAGGGTTCTATGCGATCTATGTGCATCAGGCTCTCCTGTCGGATCCGGGAATCCGAGACACGCCGACGGCGGATCGCGCGCACGCGCGTCTGACAACAAGAGACCTTACCTAAGAATACTTAAGAATACCAGCAGTAGTATCCGTAGAGGGGGTGGAAACTGTGGAAAATCAATTTATCTAACCGCGACAAGGCTTTTTCGACCCAGCGACATTTTCCCTTCCTGTTGCAAATCCCGGGATTCGGTGTGGGTTCTTTTGGGAAAACCCCGCCCTGACCGACCAAAAAGCGGATTTTGAGGGGAAAGACCTCCAAAAGGGCCGCGAATCTTGTCGCTGTGGAAATTTTTCGATGTTTTTTCGGTGGAAAACCCGAAGGGCCTGTCCACAGAGGGCTTGTGGATTCTTTCAGACGAAAATTTTCTGTCAACAGGCTTTCAAACGCTTTTCAAACGGTTTTTCCACAACCCAATCGGGCCATATCATTGAGAAAACCCGCCCTTGGGGGGCCCTTTCGGGGAATTTTGGAAAATTCCCACAAATTTTTCAAGGGAAGCTGTGGAAAACTCTGTTTTTTCCACACAGTTTCCCACAGCCTGTGGAAAAGACCGTGGAAAATCCACAACCGTGCTGTATTTTATGGGGAATTCATGTGGGAAACGGCAGGCTTATCCACAAGGCACAAAGGACGACATAAACAAAATGTCACAGGTCATACTTCCGTAAAAGCTGAAATCCGTTCCCCAAAAACCAATGGGGCAGGGGCCCCATGAGGGTACCCGAGTCGTTCCGTATTTACGAGAAGCACTTAAAAAATTTTTTCTGAAAGTTCTTTGGAGTTCTTAGAACCTTTCTTACAAGAAAGGTTCTGGCAGGCTTGCCTGTCGGACGCCGGAGGCAAACTCCACCCGCAAACTCAATTCCCCTTCAGCTCCTTAATGGTTTCATCGATCTCGGCGCGGAAAACGGGGTTTTGGGCCATTTTCTTTTCCACGGCTTCGATGGAGGAGAGGACGGTGGAGTGGTCACGGGCGATGATCTTGCCGATATTGGGCAGGGACATCTCGGTGACCGAACGGATGACGTAGACGGTGATGTGGCGGGCGTTGGCAATATCCTTGGTGCGCTTGGAGCTGACGATATCCTCCCGCTTGATGTTGTACTTTTTCTGAATGGCCGCGAAGATCTTGTCTACCGTGACGGTGATGGGTTCGGCACCGCCCAAAAGCTCCGAAATGCAGCTTCTGGCCAGCTCCATGGTCACGTGGCGGCCCGTAAGGAAGCTCTTGGCTCCCAGCTTTTTGATGGCACCCTCGATCTGACGGATGTTGGAGCGGAGGTTTTCCGCCAGAAAGGCCAGTACCTCGTCGGGGATGGAGACGTTGACCTGGTCGGCCTTCTTCTTGATGATGGCGGTGCGGAGCTCCAGATCCGGAGGCTGAATGTCGGCAATCAGACCCCACTCGAAACGGGTCTTGAGTCGATCCTCCAGGGTCTTGATCTCACGGGGAGGACGGTCGGAGGTCATGATGATCTGCTTGCCTGCCTCGTGAAGAGCGTTGAAGGTGTGGAAGAACTCCTCCTGGGTGGAGGTTTTGCCCGCGATGAACTGAATATCGTCGATGAGGAGCACGTCGCAGGAACGGTACTTGTCGCGGAATTCGTTCATGGCCTGGCGAGCGAGGGAGTCGATCATCTGGTTGGTGAAATCCTCGCCCTTGATGTAGATGACACGGACGTTGTCGATCTTCTTTTTGAGCTCGTTGGTGATGGCGTAGAGCAGGTGGGTCTTACCCAGTCCGCTGGGGCCGTAGATGAACAGGGGGTTGTAGGCCTGGGCGGGACGGTCAGCCACCGCCAGACAGGCGGCGTGGGCAAACTTGTTGGAGGAGCCCACGATGAAGTTTTCAAAGGTGTATTCGAAATTGAAGGGGGGCAGGGTGGAGCCGATGCCGCCGGGACGGAAGGAGCTGTCCAGGTTGGGGGTGGGCAGGATCCCGTCAATCTCGGGCTCGGGAGCAGGAGCGGGAACCGCCGGTGCTACGGGCGCGGAAACGGGGGTGCCCCGCATAGGCTCGCTGACCTGCTGGAGAATGCTGCTGTCATCGGTGGGAATCTTGGGGGAATCGGTGCAAACCAGGCGGAGGGATACGTCGAAGCCCAGCATTTCGGAAAAGCGTTTCTCAATCTCGGTTTTATATTTGGAGGTAACGACGCGGATCTTGACCTCGGATTCGGCTTTCATGGTCACGGTCGAGCCTTGGAAATCCAGCACTTCCAGACCGCCGAGCCACAGGTCGGTGATGACGTCGCTGAGTTCGGGGCGGAAGGTTTCCCGTACAAGATGCCAGACCTGGGAAATGTCGTCTAAGTAGGCCATTGATGTTTCCTTTCTTTTTTCGATCTTTGGCGCGGGCATAACGCTCAATCACGCACGCGCGCGAAATATATATATTTATATTATTATAACATATATTACGAAAAAAATCAATACTTTTTTGAAGCGGCAAGGGACTTTTCAGGCAAAATAACCATGTTTTTCGGGCGAAAAAGGATATTTGACAGGCATTTTTGTAAGTGTAAATTTTTTGTGAATACCATTTTTAAGTTCTATACGAGTCCTCTTTCAAAATATTAAAAAGGTCCGGTAGTACCATTTTAATTCTGAAACTTTACTTCTAACAGGCTGATCTTCATCCGCTCTCCTCATCCACCATCCTTCGGATGGTCCCCCTTCCCCGCTGGGGAAGGCAAAGATGAGAAGACGAATGAAATGTAAAACTTTAGAATTAAAAAGGTACTGGTGCTTTCTCGCATTCCCCATAATCCCTTTTTAAAAGTTTTAGGGGATTCCTAAGGACCCTTTTTAAAAAGGGGCCTTAGGCGGGTCCAGGGCGGAGCCCTGGTGTTCTCACGCCTACAAAAAATCCCCCCCGCTTGCGCGGAGGGGATTGGTTATGCGATGGATACGATATTACTCGTAGAGCTTCTTCATTCTCTCAAGTCTGTCGTACTTGGCGGCGGCAGAAGCCTCAGCCTTAGCGAACAGAGCCTCAGCACGCTCGGGGTTGGAAGCAGCCAGACGAGCGTAGCGGTTCTCGGACTTGATGAATGCGGTGTAATCACCGGTAGGAGTCTTGGAGTCAACGGTCAGCTTGTTGTTCTCCAGAGTGGGGTTGTAGCGGAACATATGCCAGTAGCCGGCCTCAACAGCCTTCTTCATCTCGAGCTGGCAGTTCTGCATACCGCCCTTAACACCGTGCATCTCGCAAGGAGCGTAACCGATGATCAGGGAAGGACCGTTGTAAGCCTCAGCCTCGGTCAGAGCCTTGAGCAGCTGGTTCATGTCAGCACCCATAGCAACCTGAGCGACGTAAACGTAACCGTAGGACATAGCGATCTCGGCCAGATTCTTCTTGCCGATTGCCTTACCTGCAGCTGCGAACTGAGCTACCTGACCGATGTTGGAGGACTTGGAAGCCTGTCCACCGGTGTTGGAGTAAACCTCGGTATCGAATACGAAGACGTTGACGTTCTCGCCGGTAGCCAGGACGTGGTCCAGACCGCCGAAGCCGATATCGTAAGCCCAACCGTCACCACCGAAGATCCATACGGACTTCTTGTTCAGGAAGTCCTTCTCAGCCAGGATGGCGGGAGCTGCAGGACAACCCTCAGCGGCTGCCTTCTCCAGCTCGGCAACCAGAGCCTTGGTAGCGGCCTCGTTTGCCTTACCGTCGTCCTTGGTGTCCAGGTAAGCCTTGGCGGCGGCCTTGAAGTCGTCGGAAGCCTTATCGGAGTTCATCATCTCCTCGACCTTGGCGATCAGCTTCTCGCGGACTGCCTTCTGACCGAGAGCGATACCCAGACCGTGCTCTGCGTTATCCTCGAACAGGGAGTTTGCCCAAGCGGGACCCTTGCCGGACTCGCGGTTGACGGTGTAGGGAGTTGCGGGAGCGGAGCCACCCCAGATGGAGGAGCAACCGGTGGCGTTGGAGATATACATTCTCTCACCGAAGAGCTGGGTGATGAGACGAGCGTAA
>CAYRTP010000129.1:0-7537 GCA_964427175.1 uncultured Clostridium sp.
CCAAGCCTTCCCCAGCGGGGAAGGGGGACCATCCGAAGGATGGTGGATGAGGAGAACAAATCGCAGTAACTAAAACGGAGGAGCAGACCACCCATATTGAAACCATAAAAATGAGAAATTTGGGGTGGTGATCTACACCACCGTACAGTCGGTTTCAACCCGCTCTCCTCATCCACCGACACTCTTCGCTATTCACTTTTCACTATTCACTCTTCATTATTTACAAACATCCCTTCCCGAAAGGAGTTTCCCTATGGCCCTGCTCCGCCCGCTCCTGTTCCCGCCCCGTTGCGTCAGTTGCCGAACGCTCTTGCCGCTCTCCGACGGGGGAGATACCGTCTTCTGCCCCTTCTGCCGCACGGGCTGGGAGACCGCCATGGCCGAGGCCGCTTCGCAGGCCTCCCGCGATGCGTCAAGGGGGCTGGTCTACCTCACCTTCTACCGCCCTCACCGCCCCGACGGGGTTCCCGAGCGGCTGATCTACCACCTCAAGCACAAGGGCTCCCCCGCCGCCTTTGCCTTCGCGGCTTCGCGGCTGGCACCCCGCGTGAAGCGGGCGGTGGAGAGCCTGCCCACCCGTGTTTTCGACGGGGAGACGGATCCCGAAACGGCTCCCGCACCCACGTCTGCGCCCCACGGGGAAGTACCCCTCCCCATCCTGTTCACTTACCCGCCCCGACGTTTCTCGGCGGTCTGTGAGAACGGCTTCGACCAGGCCAAACGCCTGTCCAAGGCCCTGGCGAAAGCCTGCGGCGGGGAGTTCACCCCTCTCATCCGCCGCGTCCGCCGTCCCGCCCGCGCCCAAAAATCCCTGGCCGCCGACCGTCGGACCCGCAACGCGGACCGCGCCTACGCCCTCAACTCCAACCGCGCCCAATCCCTCCGAGGCCGCACCGTGGTGGTCTGCGACGACCTCCGCACCACGGGAGCCACCCTGAATCGCTGTGCCGAGCTGTTGGTAGAAGCGGGAGCGGGGCGGGTGGTCTGGGTTACGGTGGCGAGGACGAGAAAAAATAGGGAAGAGTGAATAGTGAATAGTGAAGAGTGAATAGGTGAGGTGATCTTTCGCTTCGCGAAAGATTTCGATTTAAGTCATGGTAAGGCGTGGTGGGCGGTTTGCCACATGGTTTGAGCCCCCTTTACCTTACCCATATCACCGAATATCTTTCGCGCCAGCGAAAGATTACCGCACTTCTTCACTTTTCACGATTACCTATAACTTTAAGGAGACTTTATGTTCCGCTACGAGCTTCACGTCCATACGTCCGAGTGCGATCTTGTCGCGCAGGCTTCCGCCGCCGAGCTGGTGTGCCGTTACCACGACGCCGGCTATGACGGTATGGTCATCACCGACCACTATTTCTCCCTTTTTTACGAGTGGTTCGCCGCTGAGCTGGCGGGGGCTGACCACCGCACCGTCATGGCCCGCCGTCTGAAGGGCTACTACGCCGCCCGCGAGGAGGGGGAGAAGCTGGGCATGACCATCCTCCCCGGCGCTGAGGTGCGCTTCGACCATTCTCCTTACGGTGTCAACGATTTTTTGGTCCTTGGCTGTGACGAGGAGTTCTTTCTGACCGCCCCCCGCCTCAACGAGCTGACCTCGCCCGAGGCCCTGAACGCCCTCCTCCCCGAGGGGGCCTGCGTGGTGTGGGCCCACCCCTTCCGCAACGGCATGACGGTCATGGACCCTAACCCCTTGTTCGGCATTGAGGCCCACAACGCGGGGAACACCCTCTTCCAAAACCACCTGGCCGCTCTCCTGGCTCAGCATCACGGCAAGGCTATGACCTCGGGCTCGGATTGCCACCGCCTCCCCGATGCCGCCCGCGGAGGCATCGAGACGGCCAAGCGGATCCTGACCCCCAAGGACCTGTGTGAGGTGTTGCGGAGCGGGGAGTACGAATTAGTGAAGAGTGAATAGTGAATAGTGAAGAAGTTCGGTGATCTTTCGCTGGCGCGAAAGATTTCGATTTAAGTCATGGTAAGGAAGGGGGGCGGTTTGCCATATGGTTTGAGGCCCCCTTACCTTACCATAACACCTAATATCTTTCGCGAAGCGAAAGATTACCTCACCTATTCACTCTTCACTATTACCTATAACTTTTTCCTCGCTCCTTCTTTAACTGAATATCTCCCCCAAAAGAGGTGCCATACTCCATCAAAAAAGGAGTTTTCCATGTGCACCTCTTTAACTTTGTCGCCCCCTGACTATGGCCGCCTGTTCGGGCGGACTTTGGACCTGGATGCCCACTTCGGAGAGCGGGTGGTTCTGACGGGAAGCCGTTTCCCCTTCGGGTTCCGTGACGCGTCCGCTCACGCGGTCCGCTACCCCTTGTTGGGCATGGCCGCGGTGGAGGACGGCTATCCCCTCTACGCCGAGGCCATGAACCGCGCGGGGCTTTGCATGGCGGGTCTGCGCTTTGCGGGGAACGCCCGCTACGCCGAGGGCTATGCGGCGGGGAAGGTCAACCTGGCTCCCTGGGAGCTCATCCCCTACCTGCTGGGCCGCTACGCCACCGTGGGGGAGGTCAAAAACGCCCTGCGGGAGATCCGCGTGGTGGGGACGGATTTCTCGGCCCGCCTCCCCGCCGCTCCCCTTCATTGGCACATCGCGGACAGCAACCCCGCCCACGGGGAGCTGGTGGTGGAGGTCACCTCCGACGGGATGCGGGTCTTTGACAACCCCGTGGGGGTTTTGACCAACAATCCCCCCTTTCCCTACCAGCTCATCCGCTACACCGAGTTGGCCCGCCTCACGCCCCAGCCGCGGGCGGGGAGGGAAGCATTTCAGAGCGAGCCCATCCCCCTGCCCGCCGATTTTTCCTCCCTGGGGGAGGGGAGCCTGGGCCTGCCGGGGGACTACTCCTCGGCCTCCCGCTTTGTCCGCGCCGCTTTGTTGCGGAGGTGGGTGACCGCATGGCTTCACAGCCGCCACGCGGGCGGCGAGGGAGCCGACGACGGTGTGGAGGTCACCCCCGTGGCCCACTTTTTCCGCATCCTGGCGGCTGTGTCCCCCATGGCGGGGGCGGTGCTCACCCCCGAGGGGACCGCCCACCGCACCCTCTACACCTGTTGCATGGACGGCGCGGCGGGGGTCTACCACTACTTCACAGAGGAGGACCGCGCCCTCCGTTCGGTCTCCTTCGCGGGGGCCGACACCGACGGGGCAGGGATGGCGGTTTTATAAAACCATGCGCCGACCGCGGATGGAAATAAGTGACGAAACCATCAATGTGAGGAGCAAGCCCCGCCCCTACCGGCATCAAGTTTTAGATGTTACAGGGTAGTAGGGGCGGCCATTGGCCGTCCGCGTTTTTCTCTCCTCCGAGGGTAGCGGACGAGCGATGCTCGCCCCTACATCGATACGGTGACACGATCTTTTGAATATCCGTAGGGGAGGGGCTTGCTCCTCCCGCAAAACGCCCGTAAACCGCGGGAAAGCGGGTGGGGTATCTCCACAGCAAATCGTACATAATGTACAAAATCGGGGGGGGTAGATTGTAAAATTGCACAATTGACACAAAGGCCGAGACGTGGTATAATATGAAGTGATGATTTACGTTCCGAGCCAAGACGAATACCAACGTGAAAGGAATTTGTAAAAATGAAACTGAAAAGAATCTTGGCCGCCCTCTTAGCAAGCCTCATGCTCCTCCCCATGGCCGCCTGCGGTACGAACGACGGGGAAGTGGTCGATACCCTGCCCCCCAAGGACAGCGAAACCGTCGCGGAGGGGGAGACCGCAGACCCCAATTACGTCTGCGATATCCCCGAGGACCTGAACTACGGCAACGCTGAGGTCAACATCATGTACGGCACCTCCCCCGGACAGGAGGACGAGCTCTACAGCGAAAAGCTGGGCCTGGGCACCGTCTCCGACGCGGTCTACGAGCGCAACCTGGCCGTGGAGACCCGCCTGGGAGTCAAGCTGGAGATGATCGAGGGCGATAACATTGTTTCCACCATCCAGACCGTTGTCCGCGCGGGTGACGAATCCCTGGATATCTTCGATATGGTCAGCTACGAGGCCATTCCCCTGGCCATTACGGGCCATTACCTGGACCTCAACCGCCTCAACTACGTGGATACCTCCAAGCACTACTGGGTCCAGGACTACAACGATATCGCCACCTTTACCGACGAGAATATGCAGTTTTTGGCCACCTCTCCCGCGGCCCTGACCATGCTCCGTCTGACCTACTTTACCATCTTCAACGGCGAAATGATGTCTGAGCGCAAAATGCCCAGTCTCTATGACGCGGTGGAAAACGGCGAGTGGACCCTGGATTACCAGTACAGCCTCATTGCCGACGAGTACGTGGATCAGGACGGCGACGGCCGCCGCAGTGACGGCGATTACTACGGCTACGTCACGGGCGGCTACGAGACCCTGGACGGCCACCTGACCGCCTCGGGCATCCGCCTGGCCATCCGCGACGAGTACGGCGAGTGGATCTTCAACAGCGAAAAGCTGGAGGCCATTGCCGATATGGTGGAGAAGGTCTGCGGCCTGAATAACGCCCCCGGCTCCTTCATCGCCCCCGACGGTATCGGTGCCTACAACATCATCGACAAGTTCGCCCGCGAGGAGTGCCTGATGGCCACCACCATGTTCCTGGCGGTGGAGGACCGCTTCTCCTCCCTGGCCGACGTGCCCTACGGCATTGTTCCCATGCCCAAGCTCAACCGTGAGCAGGCCAGCTACTACTCCTTCGTGCAGGACCGCGTGTCCTCCTTCGGCATCTCGTCCGCCATCGGTGACGGGCAACGCCAGGATATCCTGGGCGCGGTCATGGAGGCCATCGCTTACTACAGCAACGAGATCGTCCGTCCCGCCTACTACGATACCACCCTGTCCCTGCGCTTCATGCAGGATCCGGAGTCCCGCAATATGCTGGATATCATGTTTGATACCCTGACCTTCGACCTGGGCTACTACGTAGGCCTGGGCAACGTCCGCGAGGATATGCGCTCCATCCTGGACAGCACCAACCCCGCCGTGGTTTCCAAATTCAAGGCCTGGGAAAAGATGGCGGCGAATAAACTGAAGCAGTACAGCCGATCCTTGGCCAAGCTGACGAAGTAAGTGACAAGATACAAGATACTGAGATACAAGATACAAGATATAAATACAAGATACAAGTGACAAACGAATGGTGCGTGGTTTTCTAAGCCTTCCCCTATGGGGAAGGTGTCCTCCGAGCAAGCTCGGCGCGAAGCGTGACGGATGAGCTCCGAGCAAGCTCGGCGAACGGGTTTCCTCGAATAACCCGTTGCGACCCGTACCCCCCTCTCCTCACCCACCGCTATCGCGGTCCCCCCTCCCCGCTGGGGAGGGCAAAAAAGGCGCGTCCTCGCTCTCCAAGCCTTCCCCTTTGGGGAAGGGGGACCATCCGAAGGATGGTGGATGAGGAGAACGAATTCCCTCGAATAACCCGTTACAACCCGTAACCCCGCTCTCCTCACCCACCGCTATCGCGGTCCCCCCTCCCCGCTGGGGAGGGCCAAAAAGGCGCACCCTCGCTCTCCAAGCCTTCCCCTTTGGGGAAGGGGGACCATCCGAAGGATGGTGGATGAGGAGAATGGGTTTCCTCGAATAACCCATTAAACCCGTAACCTCACCCACCGCTATTGAAACCTCCCCTCCCCGCTGGGGAGGGCAAAAATCGCCTTTTAAAATCTATTTCAAAGGAGATAATGCTATGAAACACACAACCAAACGCCTCCTGGCCGCCCTTTTGGCGGGCCTGATGCTCCTCCCTATGGCCGCCTGCGGTCAGACCGCCGAGGATCCTGATGAAACCAAAAAGGCATCCGAGACCCTCACGGAGGACGAGACCGGCGATCCCAACTACATCTGCGACCTCCCCAATGACCTGGACTTCGAGGATACCGAGGTGGTGTTCCTCTACGTCAACCACGACGGCCGTGAGGACGAGCTTTACAGCGAAAAGCTGGGCCAGGGAACCATCCTGGACTCGGTCTACGAGCGGAACCTGGCCGTGGAAAACCAGCTGGGAGTCAAGTTCGGCTTCCAGGACGTGCCCGACGATGGCACCGCCCTGAGTAAGGTAGGCACCATGGTAAGCGCGGGCGACACCTCGGTGGATATCTTCTCCTACGGTAGCTTCATGGCGGTCCCCTCCTGCCTGTCGGGCTACTTCCTGGACCTCAACCACCTCTACTACGTGGACACCTCCAAGCACTACTGGTCCCAGGACTACAACGACGTGGCCACCTTCTCGGAGGATAACCTCCAGTTCCTGGCCACCTCCTCGGCGGCTATCTCGGTGTTCCGCCTGTCCTTCATGACCATCTTCAACCGCAGCCTGCTGGAGGAGTGGAAGCTCCCCAACATCTATGACCTGGTAGACAACGGCGAGTGGACCCTGGAGAAGCAGTACGAGATCACCAAGGACATCTACGTGGACTTGGACGGCAGCGGCAGCCGAGGCGAAAAGGACCTGTTCGGCCATCTGACGGGTAACAACAAGAACATGGACTGCTACCCCGCCGCGTCCAACATCAAGCTCATTGTCCGCGATGAGTCGGGCGAATGGATCTTCAACAAGGATGAGCTGGAAAACCTGATCACCATGGCCGAGCGGGTCAATACCCTCATCCGCTCCCCCGGTACCTTCGCCCACAGCATGGGCGATGACATCGGCTCCTACTACACCATCCAGAAGTTCGCCACCGAGACCGCCGTCACCGCTACCACCCAGTTCCTCTCCGTTGAGAAGTACATCGGTGATCTGGCCGACGTGGCCTACGGCATCGCCCCCATTCCCAAGCTGTCGGTGGAGCAGGAGAAGTACCACACCTACGTAAACGATCAAGTAACGGGCTTCGGCGTGTCCTCGGCCATCGGTGACGAGGAGCGTCAGGACGTGCTGGGCGCGGTCATGGAGGCCGTAGCCTACCACAGCTACAAGATCGTCCGTCCCGCCTACTACAATTCCTCCCTGTCCCTGCGCTTCATGCAGGACGAGCGGTCCTCGGATATCCTGGACCTCATGTTCGAGACCCTGGCCTTTGACTACGGCTACTACCACGTGGGCGGTATGGGCGGCATCAAGGGCGACCTCCGATCCGTCCTCCCCGGTTCCAACCCCGCCGTCGCCTCCCGCTTCAAGCTTTGGGAGCGTAAGCTCAGCTCCGAGCTGAAGGGCGAAAACGAGGCGATAGCCCGCCTGCAGGAGCAGTGGAGCGAGAAGTAAGATACGAAAAAATCCGCGGTGAATGCCGCGGATTTTTTGAGTGACGAACGACAAGTGACGAGTGACAAGATATAGGAGCCTTGGTAGAGATGCCCCTGCGGGGCCGGGGATTGCTCCTCCCGCCAACACCGACCCTACGGATAAACCAATGTCATTCATACTATTTTACAATAGATGTGTTCGATAACCTTGTGTACTACGGAACATTTGCCGTAGGGGAGGGGCTTGCTCCTCCCGTCTCCACCAATGAATTTCAAATATCCTCGATTTTGACAGATTTCGGGAGGAGCAAGCCCCTCCCCTACCCAGGGTGTACC
>CAYRTP010000130.1:0-7496 GCA_964427175.1 uncultured Clostridium sp.
ACCTTCATGATCGAGTCCGCCCCCGGCGTGGACATCCGCAAGAAGCTGTTCTTCACCCTGGCCGAGCGTGGCTGGGCTCTCATCGGCCTGGAGGCCCTGGGCCTGTCCCTGGAGGACATCTTCATTACCGTCGTCAACAAGTCCGAGGAGGACGACACCCCCACCCGTTACACCCGCCGTACCAAGGTCAAGCAGCGCTCCGCCCTGGAATCCCAGGTGGCCGAGGGCCTGGTGGCCGACGCCGACAAGCGCCGCGAGGAAAACTCCTCCATCGGCACCGACGAGGAGTGAGGGGGACGAGGGGCTCTGCCCCTGGCCCCGGTTAAGGGACTTTTTGAAAAAAGTCCCTTAACAATCCCCAAAAACTTTAAAAAGGGAATTATCTAAAAAATACACAGACAAAAAGGAAAGCGTTATGTTTGCTATTTATAAGAAAGAGCTTCGTTCCTTCTTCATCAACCCCATTGGGTACGTGTACACGGGAGCGTTTCTGGGTCTGGCGGCGCTGATCTGCTGTTATACCACCATTATGTCCTCCAATTACGACACCTCGCTGTATTTCACCGTCATGATGTTCGCAATGGCCATCCTCATCCCCCTCCTGACCATGCGTCTTTTCGCTGAGGAGAGAAAGCTCCGCACCGAGCAGCTCCTCCTGACCGCCCCCGTCACCATTACGGGCATGGTCATGGGCAAATTCCTGGCCGCGCTGACCGTATTCGGCGGCTCTCTGCTGGTGTCCTGCATCAACTTCATTCCGATCTACGTCATCGCCGATGCCGAGCGCGCGGGTCAGACCTTTGAGTTCTACCACATCGGCCCCGTGACGGGCGAGCTCATCGGCAACCTGGTGGGTCTGCTCCTCATCGGCGCGGCCTTCATCGCCCTGGGTACCTTCATCTCGGCCCTCACCGAGAACCAACTGGCCGCGGCCGTCATCACCATTTCGGTGATCGTCCTGATGCTGGGTATTGGTCTGCTCAACAGCTTCATCAATATCTACTGGCTCCGCACCGTCCTGTCCTGGATCTCCATCTATTCCCGATTCGGTAACTTCCAGAACGGATTCTTTGATTTTGCCTCCATCCTCTACTACGCTTCCATCTGCTTCATCTTCGTGTTCCTCACCGTCCGCGTGTACGAGAAGCGGAGATGGAACTGATCCCAAACCCGCGAGAAAGGATTTCATACCATGGCAAATACAGCCTCTAAAAAAGCCCTCCGGCACGGCGGCGTGACGGTGGCTTTGACGGTGCTGGTGGTGCTCGCCATTATCCTGCTGAACGCATCGGTCACCTCCCTGGCCATGCGCTACGGCTGGTTCGTGAACATGAACCCCACCCTGCTTTACCCCGTCACCGATACCTGCTTTGACTACCTGGATGCCTACGTCATCCCCGATGCCACCGAGGACATCCGCATCATCTTCTGCGACGAGGAGGAGAATATCCGCGAGGATGTGACCCAGTCCTACGTCCTCAACACCGCCGAGGAGATGGCGGCCCGCTACCCCGATACCATCACCATTGAGTACCTCAACGTCTGGGAGAACCCCAAGACCGCCCGCGCCTGGGGCGTGACCGCCTCCACCTCGGTGGTGGTGGCCTCGGGTGACGCTCACCGCGTCTGCACCCTCCGCGACTTCTTCCTGTTCCCCGCGGGGGACAGCGAGAACCCCGTGGCCTACACGGGTGAGAAGCGGTTCGCCGTCGCCATGAAGGCGGTGGTCTCCCCCGACGCGCCCGTTGCCTACTTCACCCTCAACCACGGTGAGGCCATGGAGGACTACGCCCTCCTGTACGCCATCACCGACGCAGGCTACATGGTCAGCTACCTGGATGCCCTGAATTTTGACATCCCCGAGGACTGCGGCCTGCTGGTCTCCTACAACCCCGCCCGTGATTTCACCGCCGTGGACGGCGTATCGGGCATCTCCGAGATCGACAAGCTGGACGCGTACCTGGAAAAGGGCGGCAAGTTCATGTGCTTTGTCTCGGCCGACACCTTCGCCGCAGGCGGCTTTGAGCACCTGGAGGGCTACCTCTCCGAGTGGGGCGTGACCTTTGAGCATGACACGGGTGCCGAGGGTGTGGAGGAGTGCTTCGCTATCCGCGACACCGCCCACTCCCTGACTACCGACGGCTATACCCTGGTGGGTAAGATCCCCGCCGCGGGGCAGGGAAGTCAGATCATGGCGGATCTGAACGGCACCCTCCGCATTTCCAACGCCACCGCCATTTCCATTTCCGAGGACTTTACCGCCTCCAATGGCGATTACGTGAACGGAACCCGCACCCTGACCCCCCTGCTCCGCTCCTACGCGGGTGCCGAGGCCTGGGCAGGCGGCCGTCCCGTGGACCGCACGACCGAGGGCTATGACCTGGTGACTCTCACCCGCGATGCCTCCACCAACGCATCGGTGCTGGTCTGCTCCTCCACCGAGTTCGCCACCGAGGCGTCTCTCCAGTCGGGTGTCTTCGATAACGGTCCCTTCCTGCTCACCGCCATGGAGGCCATGGGTAAGGAGGAGGTCCCCGTCAGCCTCAAGTCCCAGCCCTTCTCGGATGATACCATCCACATTCTGACCACCGCTCAAGCCCGCAACATCACCATCGCCCTGGTGGCCATCCCCACCCTCGTGGTGCTGGCCGTGGGACTCATCGTACTCATCAGGAGGAAATTCGCATGAACAATCAACCGAATATGCCTCGCAAGGGTACCCGCCGCACCTTGAACGCCCTGCTGACCGTAGCGGTGATCGCCATCGTGCTGGTGGTCAACGTCCTGTTCTCCTTCGTGGCTGACCGCTTCATGTGGCAGGTTGACGAGACCGTTACCCGCTACACCACCCGCCCCGGCGTGTCCATGTACACCCCCACCGAGGAGTTCATGGACCTCATCCGCGACTACGCCATCCCCATGGTGGAGCAGATGAACGATGAGCGCGCCGCCCGCGGCGAGGATCCCATCACCATCAACATCAAGTTCTGCACCGAGCGCGACCGCGTCTACAGCGCGGATAAGCTGCGTATGATCCAGTACACCGCCATGGCCCTCCAGAAGGAGTTCCCCCACGCGGTGAAGGTGGAGTACCTGAACATCGAGCAGAATCCCTCCCAGGTGCAGAAGTACAAGGCTACCTCCTCCACCAACATCTACTCCCATCAGATCATCTTCGAGTTCGGTACCGAGTACCGCGTGACTTCCTACGATTACTTCTTCCTCACCAATGATACCAACTCCACCGAGCATTGGGCCTACAACGGCGAGCAGAAGTTCGCCTCCCTGCTCCTGGCCCTGACCCGTGCCGAGTCCCCCATCGCGGGCTTCATCACCAACCACGGCGAGAAGCTGGAGAATTGTCAGTCCTTCCGCAACCTGGTGGAGCGGGCAGGCTTTGACGTGATGGATATCGACCTCTCCAAGGATCAGATCCCCGAAAACTGCCGTCTGCTGATCTGCTACGATCCCCAGGTGGACTTCATCGGCCTGGGCAACGCCGCCTACGTGGAGGGCGATAAGAGCGAGATCGACAAGCTGGATGCCTTCCTGGATCAGGCTTACTCCTTCATGCTCTTCGTGGACAGCGAGACCCCCGAGCTCCCCGTCCTGGAGGAGTACCTGGAGGAGTGGGGCATCACCGTGGCCCGCGCCGAGAACGCCGAGGGCGAGCTGGACACCCTAACCGTCCGCGATCAGACCCTGAAGCTGGATAAGGACGGCTATATCCCCATGGCCGAGTACGTCACCGTAGGCGGCGGCGCGTCCATCACCGAGGATATGCGTAACGTCTCCTACCCCGCCAAGGTGGTCTTCCCCAACGCCACAGCCATCGTCATGTCGGAGTCTTACCGTACCACCTACGTGGACGTGGATGAGACCACGGGTGTCACCGAGGCCTACTCCTACGGCTCCTACTACCGCAACGGTGTCAGCCGCTACTTCCACGATGTCTTCAAGACCGGAGCCACCGCCGCGGTGGAGGGCTTCGGCAAGCAGTACCAGGTGGCTACCGAGCAGGACCGCTTCAACCTCATGACCATTTCCATGGAGTCCCGCACGGTCCAGGAGACCAACTACCTCTCCACCCAGGAGCCCTCTTACCTGGTGGTATTCAGCTCTACCGAGTTCGCCTCGGATACCATCCTGGACTCCGCCGCCTACGGTAACGCCGACGTGCTGACCGCCACCCTCCGCCACATGGGCCGTGAGGTGGTCCCCGCCAACCTGGAGTTCAAGGCCTTCAAGAACTACGAGGTGGACACCGATGCCTATACCCCCGATTCGGGTACCCTCATCGCCACCACCGTCATGATGACCCTGATCCCCATCACCATCTGCGTGGTTGCGGGTGTCTGCATCAACGTCAAGAGAAAGTACCGCTAAAAAGGAGAAGCTATGCAGGAAATTCAACTGATATTCAATCCGGGCAAGGGAAGCGTGCCCCTGTCGCGGATCACCGCCGTTGTAGGTGACCGCGTGGGTGCCATGCCCAAGCCCACCCGCAAGGGCTATATCTTCGCAGGCTGGTACATGGCTAAGGACGGGAACGTGGATGCCCCCGATGCCCGCCGCATCACCGCCGAGACCCTCCTGGAGGCCTCCCTCTTTGAGGGCGAGCCCGCCGATACCGTGCTTTACGCGAAATGGCAAAAGCCCGCCTCGGCCTCCGAGGCAGGGAAGCGCAACTCCCTCCGCACCCAGAAGCGGGCCATCGCCGTGCTGGTCATCCTCTCCCTGGTGCTGACCGTGGGCTTTGGCGTGGTCTCGGTCATCGTAGATATCTACGAATACGAGGACTTCGACGGCATCGAGTACACCATCAAGAAGAAAAAGGGCGAATACGGCCTCTATAAGGACGGTGTCATCTGCGACATCAACGATGACGGCTACTATATGACCGACCTGGGTACCCAGCTGTCGGTGAATGCCGAGACGGGTGAGTATGAGATCTACGCCGTGGTGGACACCACGGGCACCGAGGTGGTGGGCGTGAACCAGCGTGTGCTGATGTTCAAGCAGCTCACCTACGATCAGTCCTCCACCAATGATGCCTCCAAGGTCATCCAGCGCATCGAGGTCCATAACCAGCATGGTGAGATCATCGTGGTCCGCGGTGAGAACAACCGTTTCCGCGTGGAAGGCCACGATACCGCCACCCTGGTGGATGAGCTCTTTGCTCAGCTGTCGGTGGGCGTGGGCTACACCATCTCCATGCAGAGATTGGAGAACCCCGTCCGCTTGCCCGACGGCTCCATCGATTACTCCGAGTACGGCCTGTCCCCCGAGGTCAGAACCCGCAAGGACGAGGCAGGCAGCGATATCCTGGATGACGAGGGCAACCCCGAGACCTACGATTACGTTCCCACCTGGTACACCGTCACCACCATGACGGGAGACTCCTATACCGTCACCCTGGGCGACCCCACGGTTTCCTCGGCAGGCTACTACGCCCGCTACGAGGACCGCGACACGGTGTATATCCTGTCCTCGGTCAACCTGGATGCCGCCGTGCTCCAGCCCGTGGAGGCCCTGGTCAACCCCATGATGGTCTACCCCATGACCATGAACTCCTACTTCCAGGTCACCAACTTCACCTATCGTTCGGATATTGACTATTTCGGCATCTACGCAGGCATGGTCAAGGAGCTGACGGGCCTGGATATGACCGGCGTGACCCCCGATGAGAACGGGGACTACCCCGCCGCCGTAGAGGCCCTTTTGGAGACGGCAGGCCGTCTGATGGAGGAGATGGACGAGGAGGCCTTCGCTGAGCTGTACGATCGTCACTACAAGGAGAATTCCCACGTTGTGACCAAGTTCTCCTTCATTGACATGGATGAGCGTACCGACACCCTGTACTCCTCTCTGCCCTACCAGATGTCCACCAAGTACATGGCGGGTTACCTGCCCAACTCGGACAACATCGGCGCGGTGCTCCAATCCCTGTACAGCATGAATTTTGACGGCGTGGCCGTCCTGGGTCCCACCGACGAGGAGCTGGAGGCCTACGGCCTGTCCGACTACGCCCACGAGTTCTCCTTCATCTACACCGACACCGAGGGCCAGGAGTGGAACAACCACTTCATCATCAGCGAGCAGAACGAAGACGGCACCTACTACGGCTACTCCGCCATCTTCGACATGATCGTCATCATCCCCGAAAGCCAGGCCACCTACCTGAGCTGGGAGGAGATCGACTGGTACGAGCGTGAGTATTTCATGTTCAACATCGCCCACGTCCAGGAGATCAAGCTGGAGAGCCCCTCCATGGACGCTCCCGTGGTCTTCACCTTAGACAACTCCAAGTCCGACCAGTCCAATGGCATGAACTCCGAGCTCATCGAGATCTATGCCAACGGCCAAAAGATGGACTACACCCTGACCGTGACCAAGCCCTCGGGCTCCCAGGCCACCGAAACCGCCAGCTACAACTTCCGCCGCTTCTACCAGGCTCTGCTCACCGCCTCCATGGAGGGTGTGGCCGATCTGAGCGAGGAGCAGATGGCGGAATTCCGCGAGACTCCCGACGAGGATTGCTATCTGAAGATCACCATCCACGCCGACGATGCCAAGGGCGAGACCGCCGACCTGGTCTACCGCTTCTACCGCTACACCGAGCGTAAGGCCTACATGACCGTGGAGGTCCTGGACAACAAGGGCGACGCGGGTGCTCCCGAAAACGGCCAGGGCGTGTTCTACGTCCTCCGCTCCTTCTGCGACAAGCTCATCGCCGATGCCTACCGCTTCATGGAAGGCACCGAGATCGTGGTGGATTCCAAGAGTTAAAGAACGGCAGGGCTCTGCCCTGCACCCGCCTAAGAACCCTTTTGAAAAAGGGTTCTTAGGAATCTCCGAAAACTTTCTATAAATTGAAAGGACAGATTGCATTATGGCAAAACTTCAAATTCGCAAGGTAGGGGACGAGTGCCTGTGCAAGGTCTGCCGTCCCGTGGATGCCATTACCCCCCGTGTGCTGACCCTTCTGGACGATATGCTGGAGACCATGCGCGCCGCCAACGGCGTGGGTCTGGCCGCTCCCCAGGTGGGTATCCTCCGCCGCATCGTGGTCATCGAGGTGGAGCCCGGTGAGGTCTATGAGCTCATCAACCCCAAGATCATCGCCTACTCGGGCGAGCAGGACGGCCAGGAGGGCTGTCTCTCGGTGCCCGGCCGGTGGGGCATGGTCAAGCGTCCCATGAACGTCACCGTCCGCGCCATGAACCGTAAGGGTGAGACCGTGGAGATCACGGGCCACGAGCTCCTGGCCCGTTGCTTCTGCCACGAGCTGGACCACCTGGACGGTACCCTCTACACCGACAAGGCCTACGAAATGGACGACGAGGATTGAGAGCGCAAGGGGGGAACTTCTTGAAAGAAGTTTCCCCCTTGACCCCCTTCAAGAACTTTCAAATGGGGATATATGGATCGTATATATCTATTTGAAAGTTTTTGAAGATTGTCAAGGAACTTTTTTCAAAAAGTTCCTTGACCGG
>CAYRTP010000131.1:0-7440 GCA_964427175.1 uncultured Clostridium sp.
ATAGGCCCCCTCCGGGAGGGGGCTGTCACGAAGTGACTGGGGGAGCCCGCGAGGATCGGCCATGATCTCGAATATCCCGCCAACACTCATCCCCCCACAACCATGATGAATTGACGCGCTTGCCGCGGGCGTGCGCGCCGTGAAAAGAAAGGGAACAACCATGATGAATTTCATTCAGGCCACGAAAGAATATAACACCTTTGAAAACCACGTCCCCGCTTACTATTTCCGCAAGTCCCTGACCGCCGCCGCCGAGACCGCCGCCACCATCCGCGTGGCCGCCTGCGGCTTCTACGAGCTGTGGTGCAACGGCGAAAAGCTGACCCGCGGACTCCTGTCCCCCTACATCAGCAACCCCGAGGATATGGTCTACTACGATGAGTACGAGATCACCCTCACCAAGGGCGAGAATATCCTGGGCCTGCTCCTCGGCAACGGCTTCCAGAACAACCCCGGCGGTTATATCTGGGACTTCGATAAGGCCTCCTTCCGCAGTGCCCCCAAGCTGGCCGTAACCGTCCGCGACGGGGACGGACAGACCCTCCTTGTGTCCGACGAGAGCTTCCGCACCACCCCCTCCCCCATCCTCTACGACGACTACCGCTTCGGCGTGTACTACGACGCTACCTGCGAGATCGAGGGCTGGAACCGCGCGGGCTATGATGACTCGGCCTGGGGCTATGCCCTGCCCGCCGAGACCCCCACGGGTGAGCTCCGCGTGGCCGACGTGGCTCCCATTGTCTGCACCGAGGAGCTGACCCCCGTGTCGGTCACCAAGTGCGGTGAGGGCTACATCTACGATTTCGGTCAGATCAACGCGGGCCTCTGCCGCCTCACCGTGAAGGGTGAGCGTGGACAGAAGATCGAGCTCCGCCACGCCGACACCATCAAGGACGGCGACCTCCGCATGGGGCCCGTGTGGTTCCACCGTCAGGAGGAGCTGTGGCAGAGAGATAAGGACATCGTCCACTGCGACACCTACGTCTGCAAGGGTGAGGGCGTGGAGACCTACGAGCCCACCTTCACCTACCACGGCTTCCGCTACGTCCGTGTGGACGGCATCACCGAGGCCCAGGCCACCCCCGACCTCCTGACCTACCGCGTCTACCACACCGACCTCCACACCCGCGGCGACTTCTCCTGCTCGGATGAGGTAGTCAACCGCATCCAGGAGATCACCAGACGAAGCATCCTCTCCAACTTCCACCATTTCCCCACCGACTGCCCCCAGCGTGAGAAGAACGGCTGGACCGCCGATGCCGCCCTGTCCTGCGAGGCCGCCATGGTCAACTTCGATCCCGAGCGTAACTACCGTGAGTGGCAGCGCAACATCTGCAAGGCCCAGAGCGAGCAGGGAAGCCTGCCCGGCATCGTGCCCACGGGCGGTTGGGGCTTCCATTGGGGCAACGGCCCCGCCTGGGACTGCGTCCTGGTCTACCTGCCCTACTTCACCTACCTCTACCGCGGCGAGACCGAGATGATCGCCGAGTCCGCCGATTCCTTCATGGCTTACCTCAAGTACCTCCGCACCCGTGTGGACGAGCAGGGCCTGATGCACATCGGCCTGGGCGACTGGTGCCACACCGAGGTCAAGAAGTCCATGTCCCCCCTGGAGGTCACCGACACCATCGAGTCCATGGATATTGCGAATAAGATGGCTTTCCTCCTGGATGCCATCGGCAAGACCGCCGAGGCCGACTTTGCCCGCGCCGAGGCCGCGCGGTACCGTGCCGCCTTCCGTGAGCACCTCGTTGACTTCGAGACCATGACGGTCCGCGGTGAGTGCCAGACCTCCCAGGCCATGGCCCTCTACTACGGCATCTTCGACGAGTCCGAGCAGGCCGCCGCCTTCGACCGCCTGGTGGAGTTCATCCACGAGTGCGACGACCGCATGGACTTGGGTGTCCTGGGCGGACGGATCATCTTCCACGTCCTGGAGCAGTTCGGCCGTCTTGACCTGGCCTGGAGAATGATCGTGGAGGTGGGTTATCCCTCCTACGGCGATTGCTCCCGCCGCGGCGCCACTACCCTGTGGGAGAGCTTCTTCCCCGAGGGTGCCCACTGGTGCCCCTCCCTCAACCACCACTTCTGGGGCGACGTGAGCTCCTGGCTCATCCGCAACGTGGCGGGTCTGCGTGTCAACCCCACCCGCAACAACCCCAACGAGGTGGAGATCAAGCCCGGCTTCATCGACTCCCTGCAGGATGCCTACGCCTACTACGATACCCCCGCAGGCCGCGCCACCGTAGCCTGGGCCCGCCCCGAGGCCGATGCCATCAGCCTGGTGGTCACCCTGGCCGAGGGTGTCAGCGGCAGAATCACCCTCCGCGAGGGCTATACCTTCGAGGACGGAACCACCGAAAAGGTTGCCGAGAGCGGCATCTATCGCGTGGTGAAGGCGTGAGGGCTTGACGCGATTTTCCCCCTGTTACCGTAGGGCGGGGGCTTGCTCCTCCCGCTAACGCCAAAACGTAGATCCACCGTAGGGGCGGCCATTGGCCGTCCGCGTATCCCCCGCCCGGATGGCGGACGAGCGATGCTCGCCCCTACCATGTCAAAACCCAAGAAACCCGCAGGGTTTCTTACCTCACCTCTTCACTTTTCACTCTTACCTATAACCTCTACCTATCACCTCCCCCAGAAAGGACCCTTCCCATGTTCATTTGGCTCGCCATCATAGCCGTCACCATCTTCCTTGACCAGATCACCAAGTACCTCACCATCCTCTACCTCAAGCCCATCGATACCCTCCCCCTGATCTCCGACGTGATCCACCTGACCTACGTGGAGAATACGGGCGCGGCCTTCGGTATGATGAAGGACGCGCGGTGGCTGTTCATGATCGTCTCCACCGTGGCCATCGTGGGCATCCTGGTCTACCTGTTCTGGAAGCGGCCCACGTCCAAGCTGGAGTGTGTCTCCCTGTCCCTCATCGTGGGCGGCGGCATCGGAAACATGATCGACCGCACCCTCCTGGGCTACGTGGTGGATATGATCGACTTCCGCCTCATCAACTTCGCCGTTTTCAACGTGGCCGACTCCTTCGTCTGCGTGGGCGCGGGACTCATGATCCTCTACCTCATCCTGGATATGGTCCGTGAATCCAAGGCCGAAAAGGCCGCCAAGCAGGCCGCGTCCACCGTACAGGAGGCCGCCGTACAGGAAGCCGAGGAGCCTTCGGAGGAGCCCTCAGAGGAGGTTGACTCGTGATGGAAGCCACCGAAAAGAATCTGTATGACGGCGAGGACCTCCTCGATACCGAGGGCCGCCTGGATACCGAGGACCGCGCCGACACCCTGACCGTCCCCCCCGAGGGGGCGGGCACCCGCCTGGACCGCTACCTGTCCGAGGCCTGCAGCCTCACCCGCTCCGCCGCTACCCGCCTCATCGAGTCGGGTATGGTGGCCATGGAGAGCGGGGAAGGCAAGGGCCGCCGCGCCGTCACCCCCAATAAGAACACCAAGCTCAAGGCAGGGGACACCCTGACCGTCACCTACCCCGAGCCCGAGGACTACGACGTGGTTCCCGAAAACATCCCCCTGGACATTGTCTACGAGGATGCCGACATCATCGTCATCAATAAGCCCACGGGCATGGTGGTCCACCCCGCCCCGGGCAACTACACGGGCACCCTGGTGGGGGCCCTCCTCTACCACTGCGGGGACAGCCTCTCGGGTGTGGGCGGGGTCAAGCGTCCCGGCATCGTCCACCGCATCGACAAGGACACCTCGGGACTGCTTGTGGTGGCCAAAAATGACGAGGCCCACAACGCCCTGTCGGCTCAGCTCAAGACCCACACCGTCAGCCGCATCTACCACGCGGTCTGCATCGGCAACCTCAAGGAGGACGCGGGGACCCTGACCTACCCCATCGGCCGCAACCCCACCGACCGCAAGAAAATGGCCGCGTTTCCCGTCGGTACCCCCACGGGAAGCAGCGGCGGAGCCATCCGCGAGGCGGTCACCCACTACACTGTCCTGGAACGCTTCGCCACGGGACCCAAGTGGGGACAAGCCTTTACTTACGTCAAGTGCCAACTGGAAACAGGCCGTACCCACCAGATCCGCGTCCACATGGCCGCCACGGGACACCCCCTTTTGGGCGACCCCACCTACGGCGGGGAAGGAACCCGCTTCGGTAAGACCGTAGCCCACCTCCTCCACGGCCAGATGCTCCACGCCAAAGAACTCCGCCTCATCCACCCCCGCACGGGACAAGCCATGACCTTCACCTGCGACCTGCCCAAGGATTTTGGGGAGGTTTTGGAGAGGATGAGGAAAGAGAGTGACGAGTGACAGCAAACGAACGGTAGGGAGGGGCGTATTTGCTCGCAAATGACTCCTCCCATAAACGCCCACAACCCTTCCGGCTAAGCGGGCGGCGGATCCCTCAATAGGCCCCCTCCGGGAGGGGGCTGTCACGAAGTGACTGGGGGAGCCCGCGAGGATAAGAGATTATCTCGGATATCCGGATGTTCGAGTAAACGAAAGATCTTCGCACTCTCCCTCAGTCACGCTATCGCGTGCCAGCTCCCTCCCGGAGGGAGCCTTTAGCAACGAGCAAACCACGCTATCCCCTTCCAAAGGGAAAAATGCGGTTTCCTCAATAGGCCCCCTCCGGGAGGGGGCTGGCACGAAGTGACTGGGGGAGCCCGCGAGGACAAGAGCCGACCTCGGGCACCCGGTTGTTCGGGTAAATGAGACATCCTCGCATTCTCCCTCACCGCCTGCGGCGGAGCTCCCTCCCGGAGGGAGCCAAAAGCGGCGGATCCCTCAATAGGCCCCCTCCGGGAAACTGTATCTTTGTATCTTGGGAAACGGACCGTCCGGAGGCCGGTCCCTACAAACAGGATTACCGACCCCGTCTGATGTATATCTTTGTATCTTGTATCTCAGTATCTTGTATCTTGTCACTTGTCACTCGAAAGGAGCCTCCCATGCCCGACTTTTCCCCTTACCTCATCGTCACCGACCTGGATGCCACATTCTTCGGCATCGGTGCCCGCCTGGTGGAGCGGAACCTGACCGCCATCGAGCACTTCAAGGCCCACGGCGGCCACATCACCGCGGGCACGGGCCGCATCCCCGCCAACATCCGACGGAGCATCCCGCAGTGCGGTGAGCTGTTCAACGCCCCCGCGATCACCGCCAACGGCTCGTTTATCTACGATCTGACCGCCGACGAGTGCCTGCATAGCACCCCCATGGACCCCACGGCCGTCAAGGCGGCGGTGGAGCTGGTCCAGTCCCTCTCCGACCGCGTGGGAGCCCGCGTCTCCACCCGAAAAGCCTTCCTGGTCAACGAAAACCGCATGAACGATGCCATCCTCCGCGACCTGGGTGAGCGGGCCACCTTCGGCGGCGAGATCCTCCCCGTGGAGGAGTGGCAGACCGAGGGCGCGCTGTGGTACAAGATCGTCTTCCGCGGGGAGTACGAGGCCCTCTCGGCCATCCGCCCCATCGTGGAAGCCACCTTCGGGGACATCTTCGAGTACAGCGTCTCCTCCCCCCGCTTCTTCGAGCTCCAGAAGAAGGGAACCACCAAGGCCACGGGCCTGCGCTTCGTGGCCGACTACATGGCAAATAAGCTGGGCCACCCCGTCACCACCATCGCCGTAGGCGACCAGGAAAACGATCTCCCCATGCTCAAAGCCGCCGACCTGTCGGCCTGCCCCTCCAACGCTGTAGACGCGGTGAAGAAGGTCTGCGGGATCCACCTCTGCCACCATGATGAGGGGTGTATTGCGGATTTGATTGAGAGGCTGTGATGTGGATAGTGAAGAGTGAATAGTGAATAGTGAATAGTGAAGAAGTAAGGAAATTTTTCGCGAAGCGAAAGATCACCTCACCTATTCACTTTTCACTCTTCACTATTCACTATTTTCCCAAACCCCCTTGCAAAACCCTCGGAAATATGGTATAATAGCATTTATCAATTTTCACCGCCGACTCCCATTTGAGCCGTCGGGGGCACCGGATCAGCCGTAGCTGAATGGTGCCGGAAAGGACAAAACCATGAATCAGAAACCCAAGTTTTACATGACCACCGCCATTGCCTACGCCTCCAAGAAGCCCCACTTCGGCAACACCTACGAGGCCATCATGACCGATGCCCTCGCCCGCTACAAGCGCGAGATGGGCTACGACGTTTACTTCTGCACCGGTACCGACGAGCACGGTCAGAAGATCGAGGACCTGGCCAAGGAGGCGGGCATCACCCCCAAGGCTTACGTGGATAACGTGGCCGGTGAGATCAAGGGCCTGTGGGACAAGATGAACGTCTCCTACGACTACTTCGTCCGCACCACCGACGATTACCACGAGGCCGCCGTTCAGAAAATGTTCAAGAAGTTCTACGATCAGGGTGATATCTACAAGAGCCGCTACGAGGGCTGGTACTGCGTCCCCTGTGAGTCCTTCTTCACCGATACCCAGGCCGCTGACTGCAAGTGCCCCGACTGCGGCCGCGAGGTCCAGAGAGCCTCCGAGGAGGCCTATTTCTTCAACATGAAGAAGTACGCCGACCGCCTCATGGACTACATCGAGACCCACCCCGGCTTCATCGAGCCCGAGTCCCGCAAGAAGGAGATCGTCAATAACTTCCTCAAGGCGGGCCTGCAGGACCTCTGCGTCTCCCGTACCTCCTTCACCTGGGGTATCCAGGTGCCCTTCGATCAGAAGCACGTCACCTACGTCTGGCTGGATGCCCTGACCAACTATATCACCGCCATCGGCTTCGACCCCGATAAGTCCTACGAGGAGCAGAGCGAGCACTTCAAGAAGTGGTGGCCCGCCAACGTCCACATCATCGGTAAGGACATCATCCGCTTCCACACCATCTACTGGCCCATCTTCCTCATGGCCATGGATATGCCCCTGCCCAACAAGGTCTTCGCCCACCCCTGGTTCAACTTCGGCGCGGATAAGATGTCCAAGTCCCGCGGCAACGTCATCTACGCCGACGAGCTGGCCGAGCACTTCACCGTGGACGGCGTGCGTCACTACGCCCTCTCCGAGATGCCCTACGCCTCCGACGGCTCCATCACCTACGAGACGGTAATCAACCGTTTCAACACCGACCTGGTCAATAACCTGGGCAACCTGTTCAAGCGCACCCTGGATATGCAGAAGAAGTACTTCGACCGCGTCATCGCCGAGCCTGTAGCCGCCGAGGGTGACGAGGCCGCCCTGGATGCCGACCTCATCGCCGCTTGCGAGACCGCCTACGAGCAGGTGGTGGAGAACATGGATGCCTACCGCATCGCGGATGCCGTGGAGTGCATCTTCCAGATGCTCCGCCGCGCCAACAAGTATATCGACGAGACCACCCCCTGGTCCCTGGCCAAGGACGAGTCCAAGAAGGCCCGCCTGGGTACCGTGCTCTACAACCTCCTGGAGACCATCCGCTGGGGTGCCGTCCTCCTCAAACCCTTCATCCCCG
>CAYRTP010000132.1:0-7404 GCA_964427175.1 uncultured Clostridium sp.
TCAGATATCCTCGGTTTTGACAGATTTCGGGAGGAGCAAGCCCCTCCCCTACCCAAGGTTTACCCTGGGTATCGAACACATCCATTATTGAATCATCTCGCAGTACGCCATATACAGGCAGGGGAGCTCACGGCCGGCCTCGTCCCAGTACAGGGTCATCATGCCGCCGCTCTCACCGAAGACGCGGATCTTATCTCCGGGCAGGTAGTTGGTCTTTTGGCCCAGATTGTAATCCTGGATATAGACCTCCAGCTCCCCGCCGTCCAAGCCTCGGCAGCGGTAGAAGGTGTCGGTCCCGACGGTCTCGTAGGGATCCGAGGTCCGTTCCAGCACCTCCAGCTCCAGGGTGATATACCGCCCCTCATCGTAGGGGTTGCGGTAGAAGGCTTCCACGTCCAGCTTCTCGCACCGCTCCACGTACTCCTCCCGGGAGATATCGTCGTTGACGGGGAGATCCTCGAACAGGCCCCAGAATCCCGCCCCAAAGGTCAGGGCGAAGGACAAGGCGTAGAGTGCCAACACGATGACCGCCGCGATGATCTTGGATTTTTTGGAGTGGGGGCTGGTGAAGAACAGGATGATGCCCACGATGGGCATGAAATACAGCATCAGCAGGATGAACCACCAGCTGTGGTACCAGGAGATGAACTGCACCCGTCCCGACGAGCCCCGCTTCTTCTTGGGGGACTTGACCTTGGCGCGGTTCCCTGCCCGAAATTCCTCGGGGCAGATCTTGCCGCACAGGGGGCACTCCTCGGTGGAAAAGTAGCACTGGCAGTCGGGGCATTTATTCAGTTCCGGACGGTCCAGCTCGTCCGAGTCATGGTAACCCAACATTCGTCCCATAACGGCACCTCCTTTCTTGATTGACGGTTTCGGATCATATGTTACTTCTTATCGGGGCTTCCTTCCATGAAGTAAGCCGCTTCCATATCGGCCACGCAGAGGGCCCAGGCCAGGGGGAACATCTCCAGGGCCTTGCCCACGTTGCCGGGATCCTCGGGACCCGAGAAGCCCATGTGATAGCGGATGGCGAAGGCCTCGTCACGGGTCAGGCGCATATAGCCCGAGGCGATGTAGACCGACTTTTCGCCGTGGCCGTAGGGCAGATTATCCTCGATGGTGTAGTAGGGGACGGCCTCCCACTTGCCCTGCTCGTTCTTGACGTTGCGGGAGGAGACCTTATAGAAATTCACCTTGCAGAGATCGTGGAGCAGGGCGGCGATGGCAATGCTCTCGTCGGAGTAGCTGATGCCGTAGAGCTCTTTCACGCGGGGACGGGCCAGGATATCCACCAGCGCGTCGTAGACGTTGAGAGAGTGCTGGCAGAGGCCGCCCTCGTAGTTCCCGTGGTAGCGGGTGGAGGCGGGGGCGGTAAAGAAATCGGAGGACTCCAGGTAAGCCAGGAGCTTATCCGCACCCTCGCGGGTGATGTTGGTCTTGAAGATCTCGATGAACCGCTGGCGGTTCTGAGCGGCCTGGATGGCGTAGTTGGGCTGGGAGGTAACGTCGTTCATGGAATAGGACATGGTTGGTTCCTTTCTACATTATGTAATATGAATTCAAAATGGCGGATATACGGCGGACGCTTACTGCGCGGTGGCCTCGAGCTGCTCGGCCTCCCGGGCGCGCTTACGCTTCATGAGGCGGCGGTAGAAATAGAAGCAGAACAGGTAGTGGACACCGCCCGTCACGATCCAGGAGATGGGATAGCTGATGTACAGGGACATGATCTCCCCGGGGAACAGGGGACACACCGTCCACACCCAGACGATACGGAACACGCAGGAGCCCAAAAGCGAGACAATCATGGGCTGGACCGCCTTACCCATGCCGCGGAGGATACCGCATCCCACCTCCATGAGTCCGCAGAGGAAGTAGCAGACCGCGATGACCGACAGACGGTTCATGCCCGCCTGGACGATGAGGTCCACGTTCTCACCCGAGGCGTAGAGGAGCAGAAGCTTATCTCCCAGCAAAAACAGGATGGCACCGATGGTGAGTCCGATGACCAGGACCATGGCCACGCACTGGAAGGCGATCTTCTTGATGCGCTCGTACTTACCCGCGCCCACGTTCTGACCAATGAAGGTCAGGGAGGCCTGGTAGACCGCGTTCATGGCGGTGTAGGCAAAGCCCTCCAGGTTGCCCGCCGCGGTGTTGCCCGCGATGGTGACCGTGGGGTAGGCGTTGACCGCCGACTGGATAATGACGTTGGACAGGGAGAACATACAGCCCTGCAGGCCCGCGGGCAGGCCGATGGTGACCATACGCAACAGCTTGGAGCCGCTGACCGCGAAGCCCGTGATGCGGCAATAGCCCTTGGACTTCAGCATATAGATAACGGTCAGGCCCGCGGCCACGTACTGGGAAGCGGCGGTGGCGATGCCCACGCCGATGGCACCCAGGCCGAAGCACAGCACCGTAACCAGGTTGAGGACTACGTTGACCACGCCCGCCGCCGACAAAAAGTACAGGGGACGCTTGGTGTCGCCGCCCGAGCGGAGGATGGCGGCCAGGTAGTTATAGACCAGACAGCCGGGCATACCGCAGAAGTAAGCCCGCATATAGGGAACCGCCTCGGCCAGCACGTCGTCGGGGGTATCCATGAGGATCAGCAGAGGCTCCGCCATGAAAATGCCGAAGAACATGACGACGACACCGCCGATGAGGGAGGCGGTGAGGGAAGTAGAGATGAGCTTGGTCACCTCGTCATAGCGTCGGGCACCCAGCTCCTGGGCGGCGATGACGCCCGCGCCCACGGCAAGACCGATGAACAGGTTGACAATGAGGTTAATAAGGGCACCGCAGCTGCCCACGGCGGCCATGGAGGCCTCACCGGAGAACTTACCCACCACCGCCACGTCGGCGGCGTTGAACAACAGCTGAAGCACACCCGAAGCCATGACAGGCAGGGTGAAGCGGATCATTTTGCCGAGGACGGGACCCTCGGTCATGTTGAGATCACGGGAACGAGTAGTTGCAGACACGCTAAGGACCTTCTTTCCGCCCGAAAATCGCCCTACGGTCAAGGTGGGCACACAGGCCCTTATATTATACTATTTTTTTGGAGGAAAGTCAAGGGATTTTTCAAAGGGATGTAAAAAATGCGAACGCCCCTCCCCGATTGGTCTGTCGGGGAGGGGCGGCAAGGGGAAATTCAATCCTCTTTCTTTTTACGGAGTACCGCGGCGGCGGCAATGGCGGCCACGGCCGCACCGGTACCCAGGGCAGAGGAACAGCCCTTCTTCGGCACATCCGCCTCGTCGGGCTCGGTATCCGTGGGTTCAGTCGGAGCGTCGGGCTTCTGCGTATCCGCAGGGGGCGTTGCAGGATCGGACTCGGTAACAGGCTCGGTATCGGGCTCATCGGCGGGAACGCCTACCGGGATCTCGGGGGTGGGCTCACCCCCGCCGTTGGAGTAGATGAGGATATCGGCGATCTCGGTGACCGAGTAGCTGTGGTCGGTCATGGGATTATACATAGCCTTATAGGGGAGCGTATCCAGAGCATCGGCCCCGACATTTTCGGAACGGGCGTTGTGGAGCAGGACCTTGACGTAGCGGTAAATTCCCTGCAACGGCTCGCTTCCCGCACCGGGATTTTCCACGTCACGGAGGGAGGTATCCGTGATGATGGTCCAGAGCTCTCCGTCATTGGAGCCCTCCACGCGGAAGGTGGGGATGATGGTGCCCTCGACGGGGTTGATTTGAATATGAGTCAGCTTTTGGGGAGTACCCAGATCAAAGAGGAAGGTTTGGGTAGTGCGGTTGGCCACGGGGGTCCACACGGTGGTGGGGTCGCCGTCATAGAGCCACAGGGTATGATCGGTCATGACCTGGCTGTCCTTGGGGGTACCCTGATAGGAGATACCGCCGTTGGCCGTCACGTCCACAGGGGTCACCACGCTACCCGTGGGCGCCACCTGGGCGTAGGTGGGGTTGAGGTCGGTGAAGGGGGCTTCCTCGTAATGCTCTCCCAGTCCAAGGGCAGTCATGAGAAATACCCAGTCGCCCTTGTTGGGCTTATCGGGAATCTGATAGGTCCCCGTCGGCACCGAGAGTCCCTGATCGACGGGAATATACTTGCCCGTGCGCGGATTGAACCAATAGGTGTCGTAGGTCTTGGTCTTATCCAGGCAAACGACTTTCCCCAGTCGGTCGATCTGCTCGTAGTAGAGGTAACAGACCACAAGAGAGCCATCCTCGGTGGCCGCCATGACGTATTCCTCGGTGTTCAAGGCAGTGGCCTTCCGCTTGTCGGTGAAGCAGGGGACCAGCTCGTACCAAGGGCCAATGGTCTCAAAGAAGTCCCTCATATAGGCCATCTCGAAGGATCCCGGCTTATCCAGGCCCATATACCAGGGTTCGTAGCTGTAGTCCGTTGTGCCGCCGTACAGGCTGGTATATGTATCCGTAGAAAAACTGCTCACCCAGATACCCGTGGCACCGTACGTGAAGCCGGCAGAACCGCACAGGATGGACTTCCAGGCACCCATACGGTTCAGATCGTAGCCTGTAAACCCTTCGCAGTTGATATCCTCGTAGTTCGCCTCGGTCTCGACCAGTGGCTTGACTCCCCGAGAGCCGCCTGCTTCGTAGTAGCTCTTGTAAAAGGCCTTTCTTTGGACGTAGCTGTGACCGCTCTGAAGCGTCCAGGCATCGTGCCATTCAGCGGCTCCCAACTTTTGAGCCCGTTCGTCATCCGCGTAAATGGGCGTCATGTGAGCCGAGTTGGGGTGCCGATAGCCGTCCAACTCATCAATCAGGGACGCAACCTCCATGTAGTAATCTAAGGGAGTGTAGCCGGGGTCCAGAGCGGGCCCCTCGGCGGTGACCTCCTGGCCTGCAATCCAAACGATGGAGTAGCAGGCGTAGCGCGCAACCACGTAGCGGGTAAAGCGGAGCAGGTCCTCCAGCTCAATGCCGCCGGTGGTCGCATGGTGACAGCCTACGCCCAGGGCGATCACCATACCCTGCTCATGGAGATAGGCGAACATATCATCCACCTTTTCATTAAAGAGCTGAATGTTGAGGCGTTCATGGGTATTGTCCAGCCACTGATCTTGCTCTCCGTTTCTCGAACCGCCCACAAAGTAGGTTTGATAGACGTTAAAGCCCTTCTCCACCCGATCATCTACGATGTGCTTGAACTGGCTGCCGCAATCACAGCCCGGGAAGTTGCAAATCTCGGTGGAAACAGCACAAAAGGCCTGCCAGTTGGTGTCGCCCAACCAAAAGAAGGGGGTGCCGTCGGCGTGCTGGTAATAGCGCTTACCGCTCTCTACGGTGACGAAGCCGTGCTTGGCGATCTCGGTGTCCTTCGTGGCCTCGGTGGCGATGATCTTACCCGTCTCAAAGAGACCTGTGTTGGACACATCCTTACAGGTGATCTCGTAGGTCCACTCACCCACCTTGGTAGGGGAGAAGCGGACCGCCCAGACCTCATCCTGCATCCAAAAGCCGGGGAGGGTGATGGTCGTACCGTCGGTATGGGTGAAGGTCGCATCGATCTCGGTGGCGGTATAGGGGTTTTCGTAGTCCACCGAGCTGTGCAGAAGGATCTCGGCGGGGGACCAGATCTCGGTGGTGTATGCATTTTGAGATGAGGGCGTCTCCCCCTCTGCGGCAGCCTGCGGAAGCAGAGCCGTCATACATAGTGTGACCAGGAAAACCGCCGCGAGCAAATGTGCCAAAAATCTTTTCATCTGATACTGTCCTTTCTTGTTGTTATGCCCATTATAGCATCAGCGCTCATGGCAAATCAATACGTTTTTCTGCGAAAAGTGTGAACAATCTGAAAATTTTCCAATCCCTCTTTACAAATCCCTCGGGGTATGGTATAATAACGGAGCATGACGTGTACACGGTCTGCGGATAAAGCCGCCACGCGGCACTTCACCAACCGCCCGCTGTGTCCATGCCAAATATATTTTTGAAAGGTGAAAAAACCATGACCAACCAGGAAAAGCAAGCCATCATTGCCCAGTATGCCACCCATGAGGGTGACACCGGCTCCCCCGAGGTACAGATCGCGATTCTGACCTACCGCATCAACAGCCTGACCGAGCACCTGAAGTCCAACAAGAAGGACCATCACAGCCGCCGCGGTCTGCTGAAGATGGTCGGTCACAGACGTAACCTCCTCGGCTACCTCCAGAAGGTGGACATCGAGCGTTACCGTGCGATCATTGAGAAGCTGAACCTCAGAAAGTAAGCAAAACCATAAGGGAGTGCGGAACGGCGGCCTTTCGGTCGGTCGCTCTCACTCCCTTGCGTTTCGTTTACGGGACGTTCCGATCTCCTTCACGGTTTTTCGGCATCCCTCGCGTCAAGCACGCCGCGCGCCGCGGCGCGCAAGATCCCGTACACCCGATCTGCGCAGCTTTAGTTCTTACCCATACGCCGGACAGCGTCCGACCTGTGGGTAAGTGCTAAACTCCGCGGATCAATACTCTTACCAATAAAAATATGAAGAAAACGGAGGAAAAAACCATGTACACCATCCAGAGCTCCGCTATGGAATTTAAGAACCACAAGGTCTATGAGTACACCCTGGCAGGCCGTCCCCTGGTCATCGAGACCGGTAAGCTGGCCGGTCTGGCAAACGGCTCCTGCCTGTGCCGCTACGGCGATACCGCCGTCCTCTGCTGCGCGACCGCTTCCGAGAAGCCCCGCGACGGCATCGATTTCCTGCCCCTGTCCGTCGATTTCGACGAGAGAATGTACGCTGCCGGCAAGATCCCCGGCGGTTACCTCAAGCGCGAGGGTAAGCCCTCCGAGAAGGCCGTTCTGACCTCCCGTGTCATCGACCGTCCCGTTCGTCCCCTGTTCCCCAAGGATCTCCGCAATGACGTGGCTCTGACCCTCACCGTCATGTCCGTGGATCACGACTGCTCCCCCGAGATCACCGCTATGATCGGTGCTTCCGTGGCTCTCTCCATCTCCGACATTCCGTGGAACGGCCCCATCGGCGGCGTGTTCATGGGTCTGGTTGACGGCGAGATCGTAGTCAACCCCACCGAGGCTCAGCGTAAGGTCAGCGACCTGGAGCTGACCGTGGCCGCTTCCATGGAGAAGGTGGTCATGATCGAGGCAGGCGCCCGTGAGGTTGCCGACGACACCATGTTCGAGGCCATCATGAAGGCTCACGAGGTCATCAAGGACCTGCTGGGCTTCATCAACTCCATCATTGCCGACATCGGCAAGCCCAAGTTCGAGTATCCCTCCGGCGACCTGGATCACGATATGTTCGACAAGGTCTTCGCTTTCTGCGAGGCTGACGTGATGGCCGCTCTGGACACCGACGACAAGAACGTCCGCGATGCCCGCATGGTTCCCGTCAAGGATGCCATCTTGGCTCAGTTCGAGGAGGAGTATCCCGAGATCGGCACCCAGATGGAGG
>CAYRTP010000133.1:0-7331 GCA_964427175.1 uncultured Clostridium sp.
CCGTGAGCGTCTCTCGTCAGCTTGTCGATCTCGTCCAGCAGAATCAGGGGATTGCGTACCCCAACCTGGGAGAGAGCCGTAGCAATACGGCCGGGCATGGCACCGATGTAGGTCTTTCTGTGACCGCGGATATCCGACTCGTCCCGTACACCGCCCAAGGAAACGCGGACGTACTTGCGCTTCATGGCGCGGGCGATGGAGGCGGCGATGGAGGTCTTACCCACACCGGGAGGGCCGACGAGACAGAGGATCTGATTTTTGAGCTCGGGCGCGATCTGCTTGACCGCCATGAATTCCAGGATACGCTCCTTGACCTTTTCCATGCCGTCGTGGTCGGCATCCAGTACCTTTTTGGCGGCGGCCACGTCCACGCGGTCGCGGGAGGACTTGGTCCAGGGAAGCTCCAGGCAGACTTCCAAATAATTGGTGATCACCGAGGACTCGGCGGATCCGAAGGGCAGACGGGCCAGCTTGCTGTTCTCCTTGAGGAGCTTCTCCTCCACCTCCTCGGGGAGGTTGGCATCCAGGATGCGGTTGTAAAATTCGTCAGGATCGCCTCCGCCCTCACCCAGCTCGTCCTGGATGACTTTCATCTCCTCGCGGAGGTAGTACTCCCGCTGATGACGGTTAATGCGGGCGCGGACCCGTCGGTTGATCTCGTTTTCGGTGGTCAGAAGCTCACCCTCGTGCTTCATGATGAGGATGAGGGTGTCGATTCGTACCATGGGCTCAAAGCATTCCAGAATGGCCTGTTTGTCCTCGTAGCGCACCAGAATGTTGGCGGCCACGAAGTCGGCGTACAGTCCGGGGTTCTTGATGGTGCTGACGTGGGTCAGAATATCATCGGCCACGGCAGGGATGAAGCGCACGATGCTCTGAAGAACCTTGTTGGCCTCCCGCAGGTAAGCCTCACCCTCCAGACCACCGTTGTCATCCGTCATCACCGCCTTGGAGATGACGTTGGCGACGGTGAACTTGCCCAGGGGAATGATGGAGGAGAGCTGTGCGCGGCATTGACCCTCCGCAATGAGGCGGGTATCGCCGTCGGGCGTGCGGATGAGTTGTTTGATGCGGGCTACGGTGCCCACAGGGCAGAGCTTGGTGATATCGGGCTCACCCGTGTCGGGCTCGGAAATATCCAACAGGGAGGCCAGTACCACCAACTCACCGCCCGAGGCGGCGGACTGAGCGGCGGCGGCGGACTTGAAGCTGTCCTTGGGAATATCGCAATTCACGGTCATCCCGGGGAAGGCCACCACGCCCCGCAGGACCACGAGGGGCAGGGTCTGATTTTCGGCTTTTTCAATATAGGTAGACATAATGATGGGGGAATCCTTTCAAAACGGGTGGATTTTCACGGCTGAAAATCACAAAAATACGGAAAAACGGGAGAGTATAACTTCCCAATTATATTTTCTATTCATTATAGCACATTTTTGCGAAAATTTCCATAGGTATGGAAGAATTTTTACAAATTTATTTTTGGGTTGACATTGTTGACAGCAAAAAAAGTGTATGATATAATATTTTAAAATGGATTTTCCATAAAAAGGAGAGAAATACCGTGAATCTTATTCCGAATCAAAACGAGAAAAGCCTGTCCTACTGGTGCAGTTGGCACACCCAGAATATCGTGGCCATGATGGACAACGCAGATAAATTCCCGGCGGATATCGCGGCCGCTATGAAGACGGGAGAGAATGGAGCCATGGGCGCCCGTATGATGATGAATGAAGAGTTGATCTTCGGCCCGAACGGATACGCGCACCAATATGCGGAGGTCCGAGGTGATATGTACCTCATGCTGGATGACGGCTGGGATGTGGACTATGGTGTCAACCCCGATGGAGCAAAGTGCAAATTCGGCTCGCTCATGATGAGCGAGGAGCGTTTTCCTTCCGTGAAGGGGAAAAGCCCCGCCGAGCGACTGAAGATCATCAATGATAAGGCCAAGGCGTTTGGCTGGAGGGGCATCGGTATCTGGGTCGCCGCCCAGCGGAGCGGCGAGGATTATGAGGCTCCCTTTGGCGAAAAAGATATTCCGTATTGGAGGGAGCGTATCCTCTGGAGCCGTGAGGCAGGGGTGGAATACTGGAAGGTGGACTGGGGAACTCAGCAAAGCAACCATGATTTCCGTCGGGCTCTGACCGAGATGGGACATGAGTTGTACCCTGATCTGGTCATTGAGCACGCCACCTGTATGGGCCCGCTCAATGCCTTTGAGCATTCCGATCCTGCCGGGGAGGGACGCTATGAGAGCATGGATTGGGTAGCATCGCACGCCAAGGAGGGTGTCTCTTACTCGGATGTGTACCGAAGCTACGATGTGTTGAACGCCATGGCCGTACCCACCACGCTGGACAGGTTGGTTTGGCTTTTGAAGTGGAGCAACGGATACGTCAACGGTGAGGACGAGTGTACCGTCAACGCCGCGCTGGGCTGCTCCATCGGTGTCATGCGCAGTCATTACTGTCAGGTGATTCAGAACGAGGCCGACGACGACCGCGGCTGGCGACTGGACGAAGTGACCGCTGCCATCAGATGGCAACGTCTGGCACCCGCCTTTGCGGGAACCTCCCTCGAATGCAGTGAGGAGATCCTGTTTGACCATCGCTACTACAATAGAGGAGAGTCCTGGACAAGCTGGGTAGATGAAAAGGAGGTGCGCCAGGGCGCGCCTGCCGTGATCGCGCGGAATCTTCCCGTGAGTTCCATCCGGGTAGAGGTAGAGGTAGAGGCAGAGATCAAGCCCTTTGTGGCGGCATCCCTCAACCCCAACGGAGCTTATACCGTAGCGGCCCTGCCCCGTGTGGTCGGGAAACGGATCTTCCCACGCGCGATCCTGCGTTGCGATATCCCCACAGGGGTGGACACCATCGGCTTGTTCGGTGCTAATGCCGACTTTTGTTTGTATCTGGCCGAAGCTCCCGCAAAGGTGTACGTACAGAGCCTCATCGGTGACGAAGCCTTTGAACTGACTGAGGGCATTGAGGGCAATACCGTGACCATTACTGCGGATTTTGCCAAAAAAGCATTTTCCGGTACGGATCATACCGCTCCTGCGCTGATGTTGAAAATTTTGTAAGACCATATTGCACGGGAATGAGGTAGCATGGCCTAATGAATCAAACCATAATAATAAATCGGAGGTGTATCATGAAAAGGAAAATTTCGCTTCTGTGTGCCGCGGTGTTCGTATTGCTCTCACTTTCATCCTGCGGCCCCGACTACCGCTTCCAAGCCACGTATCCGGAGGGCTATACGGCCACGTATTTCTCACAGCAATACGTGCAGGCAGACCCGAACCTCGTTCACCTGTACGCCTCCGAAAATGACGCGGGCCAATACGAGCTGAACGGACGTTATTGGCAGTATTACACCATCAAGGATACTCCCGTAGAGGAATACGTCTGCTACAGCGAAGATTTTTGGATGCTGGACCCCGGATTCTCCTCTTACGTAGCGCGAAATAAAGATATGGAGATGACCGATTCGGAGATCCTTTCCTACAAGATGAGCGGTGCCGAATTGTATTGGTATGACCCCTCTCCTTTCAAGGATGGGTCCCATAAAATGGAGGCTCTCGGAGAGAAGATCTGCTATGAGATCGTCGATCACATAGACGCGGCGGCCTTCCAAACCCACCTGCGCACGTGCGTGGATGAAAAGAACTACGTCACCATCCAAAACGCCATCGGGTATATCCGAAAAGAGTTTGTGAATGATGAAGGGGTCAAGAGCACGCTGTCCTTGAAGATCCGAGTCCACTTCACCGACTATGAAAACATCGTGTGGGACGGTTACGTGGTCATGCAGGACGGGGTGTATTACGTGAATTACCCCCTGTTTACGGTGACGGATACCTTCCCGGAAGGGTATTACAAGAACGTGTACGTACCGCTGGACGAGTCGGTTTCCCAAGTGATCGCGGCCATGGGAGAGCAGGACTGACGCTATAATCAAAATCGAAAGGGCACCCGCCGTCGGCGGGTGCCCAAACCTGTTTACACAACGTATTATTTGACCTCAACCCCATACATCCCGCCGTACCGACGGGCGGTCTCCATGTCATTCACATGGAAATGGCATTCCTCAAAATAGAGCTGACCGGGGTTCTTGGCCACGTCGATGGGAGTCCAATCCGGCTTACGGGCGCGGTGGATCAGCTTCTTGCCCGAGGCCAGGATGCGCTCGTAAATATGATCCCAGTTCCAGGTGGTGGGGTCTCCGTCACCGGGTACCCATTGAATACCCTTGATGCTGTCAATGGCCAGGATCTGATCCAGGTGGGGGATCTGCCCGATGCCGTCCATGTGGTAAACCGCGTTGTTCATCCGCGCACCCGAGGAGGCCAATTCGGGAGCCACAAAGGTTCCGAACATATCGGGACTGATCATGTAGGAAAAATCCGACTGCAGAATGTATCCGGGAGTCTCCTGGTACATATGATACCAGTCCGAGTACCCTTCTGCCTCGGGAGCCATGATGGCGTTGAATTTGTTGTAGTAGAAGAACCACATATCCTGGAGCTCACGTACACAGCGCAGGACCTCGTCCTCGTTCTCCAAAAGGTCGATCAGCAGATTTTCGGTGCCGCGGAAGCTGGCCAGCACGTCCATCACACCGCCCATGTCCACCATGTTCACCACCACAGAGCCGTGCCACTTCTCCATGGCCGCCTCATAGAAGTTCACGATGCGGCGGTAGTATCGGTTGTTTTCGTCGAACTCGAAGTGAAGCTCCTCAATGGGAATGTCGGGGCGGGGAGGCTGGAACCAGACTGTGTGCTGGGCACCGACGGGAGTACATCCCAAAAAGGCGGCCAAGGCACCGGGACCGAAAGCGGAGGTGGGGACGTAAGGGAAGCCCTCACCGTGCCAACGGCAACCGTTGAAGCCGGCGTCAAAGGCCTCGATGAAATCGCGGGGGTCTATGGAAAGATCCCAGGCGTTGCCACAGTACAAATAAGGCTTTTGCGAGGGAGCCGCATCCGTGGGATGACCGTAGGTCTTAATGGGGATAATGGGCCTGTCCAACCCTCCTGCCCACCACTTGCGGTAGGTCTGTCGGATGGCCTCGTATTGTTCATGGGAGAAATGGATTGGCATAGTAAAGCTCCTTTCGGTTGTTGGCGATGGCTTTATTATACCATATTTTCAAAAAATTACAATACCCTTGAAGAAATTTACATCCGATATGTCGCCGGCTCACAGGGTGGGATCGTGAAGGCGGAAGGTGTACGCATAGGAAAAATCATGCTCCAAGGACATCAGAACCGAGAGGTCGGTCATGTTGTAGACCGCCGACCAGCGGGTACCGTCCTCGGATGCCTGCTTGAGAGGCTCCATGGCGGTATTCATGTCGGCAAATATGCCACCTGTTTCGGTGACGAACCGCTCCAGAATCTCGTAACGCTTCCGACCGCATCCCGTCTTATCGATACCGGGAGTGAGGAAGAAATTGGTCACGTACCGCGCATCCCACACGTACATCTGCCCGTTGGCGTACTCCACCACAACGCTCGCCCCCGATGCATCGGTAATCTGAAAATGGTAATTGCTCCCGCGGGATTGGTGCATATCGAACTGTCCCAGCATCTCGACAGCCTCCTTGACGTTGGCGCAGCGGTCCAGCAGAATTCGGATGGCGGAGGTGGTGGTCACACCGATCCTGCCCGTGTTCTGATCGGTGATATGATCCTTGGCGCTCAGAACCCCGATAGCCAAGCCCTTTTCGTTCAGACCGTCCAGCGCCTTGTACGGGGTCGAAAGGACGTAGGGAGTCAGCGCGTCGGTCATGGGGAGCTTGCCGTAGTCAATACCGCAGTACTCCAGGTTGACCATGGAAAGGGAAGCATACCCGTTGGAAGGGCGGGTCCGCAGCATCATGCAAGGTGCGGGAGATACGTCGAAATTCCGACCGAAAATTTTGTCGCCGCATTCCAGCCGTCCCGCGTAGCAGGAGCAACCGATGTGGGGCAAATGGGGAATGGATACCCGCCCTTCCAGCAATTCGTCGCAGATAAACCGTGCCAGATCGTTGTCCGAGTCCACACCTTTTTTCAGAAATTCGTCCAGCTTGTAATCATCGGGATAATCCATCGTGTAAAAATGGTTCTTTTCAATCTCGCGCAAAGATGCGGGGAGCCGAGTCAGATTCAAAGACATAATGGGTACCGATCCTTTCTAAGCAGGATACCTGCTTTACTGATTTAATACCGATTTCATATAATTTCATTTGATACAATATGATTATGATTTTATTATATAATAATAGGGAATATTTTGCAAGAGTAAAAAGCGGCTTTTTTGGAAATGTTACAAAATGTTCACGATATTCAAGCGGTTTGAGGAACATTTCCAAAGCCAAGCATACCAATCGCGTATATGACCGCCCCTCCGACACGGCAAGTTGATTCCGTGTAACGAGCAGTTGCAAAAAATCTATCGAATTCAACCAATCGGTTATTGACATCCGCCGAGGTCTGATGTATAATGCAATGCGTCGGGAGCGATGACCGAAAGTCACGCTCAAATCAGGCAAAATGAAAGGTTGGATTTCAATTATGAAGAAAAAAAACGACGACGGCAGTCGTTACTACTACCAAAAGGACCTCATTCGTCCCATCGGCATGGTGCTCCTCCCCATCGGACTGGTCATGCTGTTCCTCCGCATGGGTTTCATCTCCTACATCCTTGCAACCATTTTTATCCCCGTAGGCCTTGTGCTGTTCCTGGTCGGCGGAGCCAAGCTGGTCTCGGATAACGATATGGCCGAGCTGATGGATCACGGCCTCCGTGATTACGATAAAGAGGTGACGGATAATCTGAACTACGATCGCGTGATCCTGAAGCAGCCTGCTCCCGTGGAGCTCTCCTCCTACCAGTACGGAGACAAGGCCAAGTATTTCAAGCGTGCCAACAACAGCACCACGGTGTCGGATATCTACACCCGTACCCACCTGTTCCACACCAAGGATTCCCTCATGATCGTCAGCCGTACTCTTTCCATGTCCGAGCTGAACGTAACGGACAGAATCGGTATCACCGACGTTTCGGAGACCATCGCCTTATCGGGCATCAAGTCTGCGTTCCTGGATGAGCACACCACCACCGTTACCCTGACCAATACCGGCAAGCCCACCACGGTCAAGTGGTGTGAGCTGGTGATCCTCGGCCACAACGAGGAGCTCATGCGCATCCCCACCAAGAACGATATGGATGCCGCGTCGCTGGTGGACGATATCAACCGCCGTTGCGCCGGTTGATGGATGAACAGACGTGTTCGATAACCTGATTCTGTAGGGGCGGCCATTGGCCGTCCGCGTACTC
>CAYRTP010000134.1:0-7191 GCA_964427175.1 uncultured Clostridium sp.
GATTGCCCAGCTCTTCAAAGACCTTGGACATGGAATCCGCTGTGCCGCCCACCAGGATCTTGGTCTTGAGGGAGGGAGCCTCGGCGGCGGCCAGGTCTACCTGGTTGGCCACGTCACCGTCGGCGGTGCAGACGATGGCGGATACCTCGGCGGCGTTGAAGCGGTACTCCAGGTCATGCTTGACCAGCTGGTTGGTAGCGGGGATAGCGATGGCACCCAGCTTGTGCAGACCCAGGATGGCGAACCAGAACTGGTAGTGACGCTTGAGCACCAGCATGACACGGTCGCCCCGCTTGATGCCCAGGGACTTGAAGTAGTTGGCGGCCTGAGCGGAGGCGCGCTTCATATCGTTGAAGGTAAAGCGTCGCTCGGTCAGATCCTTGGAGATGTGGAGCATAGCCAGCTTGTTGGGGTTGCGCTTGGCCAGCGCGTCCACCACGTCGAAGGCGAAGTTGAACTGATCCTCGTTGTGGAAGCTGATCTTCTGAAGCGCGCCCTTCTCGTCCACCACGGTGTCGATGAAGGGGGTAGTGACCGTCTCGGTGGTCTTGGCGCCCTCGGTGTGGACCTGACGCAAAGACTCCTGGACCAGCTCGGGGGACAGGGCGTTCTCACCGGGCAGAACCACAGCCATAAAGAGGCAGTCCCGGCCGTCCACGGCGATCATACCGTGGGGGGTGGAGCTGTTGTAGTAGATGCTGTCGCCCGCTTCCAGGTACTCGATGTTGGAGCCGACCTGGACCTTGAGCTTACCCTCCAGCACGAAGTCGAACTCCTGACCCGCGTGCTTGGTCAGATGGATGGGCTTGTTCTGCAATTCTTCATTATATTCATAGCGAACGCGGTAGGGCTCCGCGATCTTCTTGCGGAACAGGGGGGCCACCGACATGATGCTGATGCCCGCCTCCTTGGCGGTCTCCTGACCCTCGCCGCGGCGGGTGACGGTGTAGGAGGACAGATGGGCGGAGCGGCCCTCCAACAGATCCGTGATACCGATCCCGAAGGCCAGAGAGCATTTATGAATAAAGGAGAAGGGGAAATCCAGCTCGCCCGCCTCGTAGCGGATGTAGTCGGACTCGGAGACCTCGGTCTTCTCGGCCATCTCCGCGATGCTGAAGCCGCAGATATCCCGCATTTCGCGGATACGGATCGCAACCTCCTGCAGCTTGGCGAGATCGCCCGCATTGGTTCTTGTTTGGTTTGCCATGGTAATTACCTCCAATTCGGATAGTACGAACAAAAAAACACACCTGTCTCAAACACTTTGAGACGGGTGCAAACACATCCGCGGTACCACTCAAATTGCGCCGGATCGGCGCCACTCTACGGAATCCAACAATTCCTATGTTCTTACGCGACACATACGGGAGTCTCTACTGCCGCAGGGCGGGTTCAAGTCCTCCGGCTCGGAAGTGATGGGTACATCAGGAGAACACTGTCGGTTTACACCAACCACCGACTCTCTACGCGTGTCCGACCTTGACCGTCTTCGTCATAGCCTTTGTTTTTTTATTCGGTTGGCGGTATTATAGCACACTTTTTTCCCCTTGTCAAGGGGGTAGCCAAAAAAATATCGACAAAAGCCACACTTTTTTCAACAAAACCGTTCGTGAGTCTGTAATCATTTGTTGTTATTTCTATTCGTTGTTAATATAAATGCAAATTTTGAAAAATCACGCATACCTCTTGCAAATTCTTCGGAACCGTGTTATAATAGATAAGATCAAATTACCCCAAGGAGGATCCCCTATGAAACGTCTTTCCGCCCTGCTGGCCGCCGTCCTGTTGCTTTCCTGCCTGATGATGGCCTGCACCTCGGCTCCCGAAGGTCCGACCGAGACCACCGCTGCTCCCAACGGCACAGCCGACACCAATCCCCCCGCCGCGGCCGAGAAGATCACCTACACCGTCACGGTCGTGGATCAGAACGGCACCCCCGTACAGGGCGTTGCCATCCAGATGTGCACTGCCGACAGCTGTCTCATGCCCTCCGCCACGGGCGAGGACGGCACCGTCAGCTTCACCCTGACCCCCGCCGCCTACCACGCCACCGTGGCCGTCTGCCCCGAGGGCTACACCGCCGAGGCCGCCGCCGAGTACCGCTTCGAGGGCAATGCTACGGCGCTGACTATCACTGTAAATAAGAATTGATGACAAAAATCCCATCAGGATATTTTCCGCCCTGATGGGATTTTTAATTTCGGTTGCCTACGGTAGGGATGGCTATGGACCGTCCGCATAGGCCTTCTTCTCGCCCATAGAGCGGACGAGCGATGCTCGCCCCTACTATCTTGTAACGCCTAAAACTTTAGGTTGTCGTAGGGGAGGGGCCCCATGGTGATGCCCCCTATGGCCCTTGGTGTCCTCTCGCAGCCTCTATAATCCTTTTTTAAAGTTTTTGGGATTCTTAAGGGCCTCGCAAACTTCGCCGCAGGCGAATTTGCCCCCCCGAACAAAGTGAGGATACGATGTGAGGAGGTTTTCAAAAGGCCCTTAAGCCGCCGGAGGCACGTCCTCCTATTCCCCCAATGCCTCCTCCACAGCCGCCACCAGCTCGTCGCGGGTGAGGGAGCCTCGCCGTTTGAAGGTAATGATCCCGTCGCGGTCCAAGATCAGGGTCATGGGGAAGTCCCCCTCGCCGCCCAGGGCGGTGTAGTAGGCACCGTTTCCGCCGTCGGTGTCGTAGGTGGGATCCTGTGCAAAAATCATGGAGCTGTCGGGATAGTTCTCCCGAATCCAAGCCTCCGCCGTCTCCCCGCGGTAGCTGGAATGGACCGCTACCACGGTCACCCTGTCGGCGTACGCCTCGGCCACCTCGTCAAAATGGGGCAGCTCGGCAATGCAAGGCCCGCACCAGGTCCCCCAAAAGTTGATGACCACCACGCGGCCTGCCTGTTCCTGTAGGTTGAACACCCCGCCGCCGCGGTTGTAGACCTCCAGGTCCAGGGCGTAGCAACGGTCCCCCACCTCCGAGCCCTGCTCGGCCTCGGGCGCGTCCTTGTGGATCCAATTGAAGTAGGTCAGTGCCCCGCCCAGCACAGCCAGAGCCAGCACCCACGCAATTCCTCGGGCCACACGGGTCCGCTTGGACATCTCGGATGCCTTGGACTGTTTCACGCGATCCGAACCAACCGACTCCGCGCCGACCGACTCGGTGCCGACCGGCTCGGCGACCGCCTTGGTCGGGATCTCCCCGCCAATGGCCTGGGGGGGAAGCAAAATTTTGGGTCCCTTCCATTGAATGGCCCCCACGGGGCACACCCCAACGCACTCCCCGCACTGGATGCACTCCCGATCCCCCACGCGGCGGATGTCCATTTTGCACACGCCCACGCAGAGCCCGCAGTCGGTGCAGGCGGGCCGATCCAGCTTCACACCTACCAGGGAAACACGGTTGAACAGGCCGTAGATCGCCCCCAACGGGCAGAAGAAACGGCAGAAAAAGCGGTAAATAAACACCGAGCCCACCAAAAACACCACCAAAAGCAGGAATTTCCAGGTGAACAGCGGTCCCAGCATCCCCAACATGGACTCATTTTGAGGGTTGGCCAAAAGGCCCACCGCCCCCTCCAGGGTCCCCGCAGGGCACACGTACTTGCAAAACGCGGGCAGGGGGAACTCATACCCCGCATAAACCAGAGGAAAGATCCCCACGAAAAACACCAACAGCAGGTATTTGAAGCCCGACAAAACCCGTGTCACCCGTCCCTTGCCCAGTTTAGGGGTCTTGATCTTGTGGACCAGCTCTTGGATCAGCCCGAAGGGACAGAGGAACCCGCAGATCCAGCGGCCGAACAGCAGGCCGTAGAGGAGCAGAATCCCCACCACGTAGTAGGGCGCGGTCTTACCGCTATCCGCCAGGGCGTTTTGGAGTGCCCCCAAAGGGCAAGCCCCCACGGCTCCGGGGCAGGAGTAGCAGTTCAAGCCGGGGGTGCATAAATTTTTCATCCCCCCCCGGTAGATACGGCCGCTCTTGAATCCCTTCAGATTGGCGTTGAACAAAAGAGCCGCATAGAGCTGGATCAGTCGGCGGGTGGAGGGCTTGTGAGCGCGCCACCATTGCTTTATTTTCATGATGTCACACCTCCTCAACCCAAGCCGATGCACTCGGTGCAAATGCGGATGGCCTTGCCCAGCACGTCGGCCATGCCGCCGTTCAGCACGCCCAGCACCACCATAACCACCGCCGCCACGGCCACGATCCCCCGCACACTCCAAACCCAAATAGGCTTTTCGGTCCATGGGACCTTCCGCGCCACAGCTTTGTCCCCGGGCAAAAGAGCCGCCCCCTTGACCTCGGCCACGGCGGCCTTGATGCAAGCCAGCTCCCGCGCCACCGATGCGCCATACAGCAAGACTGCCAAGGTCGCCGCGGCCAAAGCCAACACCGCCCCCACCAGGATCACCCGTGAAGCGGCCGCCACGTCGCGGTTCAGATGCTCCACCGAAAAGCGGGCAGAATCGGCGCACCGGATCACCGCAGGCATCAGGGATGCCGCGCAAACCACCACCGCCACGATCACCTGCCATCGGCGCAGAGTCCGCTCCCGCGTCATTTTTCGATGGAAATCGGACGGGATGGCCTCTACATTCAACCGTTCAACCCGTCGTTTCAGCACAGCCGAAGGACTTTTGACCGCCTTAATGGGTCCCGAAGAATCCCCGACAGTTCCTTCGCCAGCCCCCAGCCGCCAAGCCGAAACAGCGGACAGCACCCAGCCGCCCGCAATGCCGATCAGCGACAGATAAACCAGGGGAGCCAAATCATCCAAATACAGGGCAATGCTTTCGCGGGTAAAGGGACTCGCCCCGCCCTGCCGATAGATGTCCCAGCAAGCCCATGCAAAGCCAACGCCCAGCGCCAGAATCAAAAGCCCCAGTACCCAAGCGTAGACCAAACAAAGCCGCCGCAATGTTTTTTCCGACATAACCGACCTCCCGGGCATCACAGCAGACGCTCGTAGGCCACCCGAGGGTCGCCGTTTTGCAGGTGAATGGTCCCGCAATGAACAAACCCGTGCTTCTCCAGCATCCGACGCATAACCACGTTGCCGCGGTGGGTGTCGATGCGGAGGGATCCGCGCCCCAAATTGCGGGCCGTCTCGGCGGCGTGCTCCAGAATCGCGGTTGAAATGCCGCTGCCTCGGTTGGCCACCGAAATGGCGACCCGATGAATGGCCAGATAGGCCCACTCGCCGTCCTCGTCCCGATCGGAAGTCAGCCATTGACCGTCCTCGATCACGTCATAGGTAGGCTCGCCGTCAAAGATCAGGGCAAAGGTGCCCACAACCATATCGGAAAGCTCGCCGTCCGTCACCACGCACCGCCCCTGATCCAGCGCAATATCCTCCTCGATCATGGCGCGGTTGGGGGAGCCGTTCTGCCACTGATCGATCCCCAAGGCCGCAATGGTGCGGCGCGCCTCCTCAATAATATCCATCACAGCGTTCAGGTCCGCCGCGGTTGTCTTCCGAATGTGCATATTTTCTCGTTCCTTACTTTTTTCGATAGGGCTATTATAGCATAAAAATCATGATCTGTCAATCGTTTTCAGGTTTTCAACATGAATCACCATCCCTACGGTCCATCAAGATATATTTACGCCGCAGGAGGCAAAGATAAACCCCGACTGACTTCAAAGGTCTTTCGGGGTGATCTTTCTAAAAACGCAGAAGTGCTTGATCCAATTCATCAAATGAATAAACTTTTTCTCCTGAATATGGTTCATCATATCGATTAAAAAGAATAGAACTGATTCCAACATTCTGAGCAGAGACGATATTATGTATGTTATCGTCAATAAACAAACATTCATTGGCTTCCGCTTGTATTTGCTTGAGTGCGATATTGTATATTTCCCGATCAGGCTTTCGACAGTGTACATCTCCACTGACAATCTTATGCTTGAAATACGGATCAAGTCCGTAAAACTTTGTAATATATTTGCTCCATTCCGAAACATCCGTGGACAATAAAACAAAATTATACTGCCGATAATATTTTTCCGCAAAAGAAACAAACGTCCGATCCAAAGTCAGATAGTTTTCAATATAGTTTTTCATATGATATTCGGGATCTTTATAGCCCAATGCGAAAAGGAACTCATGCGAGGAAAGCTCTCCCAAGCCTGCTTTGGTGAACAGCTTTTCATGATCCAGTAAGTGTTTAATTCGCTCATGCTCCGAAGTATCAAAGTGCTCGTATGTATAGGGGATAAAATTTCCCGTTCTTTCCTTCAATATAACTCCGTACATATCAATTATTAGGGTTGTTATTGCTTTGGACATGGCGTACACGCTCCTTGAATCTTTTCAATGCTATCTTGTTTTACAACCTCTCGCAATTCTCTCGTCCAGTCGGACCACTCTGAATTTTTTTGACCATATGTAAGATTCAACTCATACTCGCCCGGAAGCCAGGTGGAAATATTCGCCTCGTTATGAGAAATCAGTGCCTCGATGTTATCAAGAGATTTATACAATTTTGCCTCATCGGTGCGCATTTCGCTCATTTCAAGAAACAGAAGCCGTATTTCATCTCCTGTATGAGACGGTAATAAAGATATCAGTTTTTCAATAGCGAATTCTTCCTCTAAAATTCATCATTTTGGCTCTTCAAAAATGCAGGAATATCGCCGGTTATGGCTTCTCCCCAATCATGGATCAAGCACATCTTTATGACTTTATTGATATCCACATTCGGATATTCATCAGCACACAGCATAGCCATTACGGCCAGTCTCCATGAATGTTCGGCAACCGACTCCTGTCTGCCGCTTGACGTCCAAGAATGACGGGTATTACATTTCAATTTTTCAATAACATTCAAAAACTCAATATATTTTTTGCAATCCATGATTTCTCCCGGTCATACTGCTATTCTTCAAGCAAGCCCTAGTATAAAATAGAACAAAAAAAGACCCTTCCGAAGAAGCGTCTGTCTTTGTGATTCTCTGCAATCGAAAGAAGAAAAGTTTAAGGTAGAAAAGAAACTCAAACATTGTAAATGAACCATAGAGGTTCAAGCCCTCGGAAATTAGTATCGGTCAGCTGAGTACATTACTGCACTTACACCTCCGACCTATCAAGCTCGTAGTCTACGAGCAACCTTACTCATTTAAAATGATGGGATATCTCATCTTGAAGCACGTTTCACGCTTAGATGCCTTCAGCGTTTATCGCAACCGCACGC
>CAYRTP010000135.1:0-7132 GCA_964427175.1 uncultured Clostridium sp.
CCAGTAGCAGGACATCCCCGTAGCTTCGGTGGGACCGTAGAGGTTGAAGAACTTCGCCTCGGGGAGGGCGGCCCGCCACAGATCGTACTGCTTGCGGGGGAACACCTCGCTGCCGAAGCAAACCGTGGTCAGATACTTGGGCGGGGTCTTTTCCAGGGCACCCAGGGAGGAGATCATGGTCAGGGCCGACACCACCCAACAGACGGTGTTGATGCGGTGCTCGTTGAGGTACTCGCAGAGCTTGACGGGGAACATGAACAGCATCTTGGGCACCAGGTAGGCCGTGGCACCGAACTTGATGGTGGGCATGATCTCCTTCAGAGGTGCGTCGAAATACAGTGGAGTCTGATTGGCGAACACCGTGTTACGGTCAAAGCCGATGGCCTCACAAAGGGACTCGGTGTAGTCGATGACCGACCGATGGCAGGCGGCCACACCCTTGGGAACCCCCGTGGAGCCCGAGGTGAACACCACGTAGATGGGGTCGGTGTCGATCTGCCGATCACGGACGGCGGCCAGGGCGGACTCGTCGGCGGGGGTCAGTTCCCTGCCCTCGGCGGCGCAGATATCGTCCCAGCAGAGCAGTTCTCCCCCAAAAATCCCTTCATCCGCCAGCTTGCGGGCGGTCTTTTGGTTCTTTTTGTCGCAGATAAGCAGACGGGGCTTGAGGGTGTCCAGGATCAGACCCATGCGTGCGGGGGGCATATCCCCGTCCAGGGCGGCGTAGAAGCACCCCGCGTAGAGCGCGCCGAAGAAGGTAGCGATGGTGTGGGGATGCTTGTCCATCAGCACCGCAATGGGCTCACGGCTGTAGCCGCGGGCCAGCAGTCCCGCGCCGACGGTGCGGGCGTGGGCGTAGAGTTCGGAGAAGGTCAGTCCCTCGGTGCCGGTGGAAAAAGCCAGCTTGTCGGGCACCTGGGGGACGGTCTGCTCCAGGTATTGCAGAATGTTATTGAGCATAATCGGCTCCTATACGTAAGATTAAACCGGATTTTCGGTCACAGCGGCATACTTACAGCAGACCTCCAGGGCCACACCGTGGGATACCTGACTGCCGAAGACGCAGGAGGAAGGGGCGGAAAAGCCCAGAGCATCCCCTGCAAAGTTGGAGGACACACCGCCCGCCTCGCGGAGGATGACCGAGCCGGCCGCGTAGTCCCAGGGGGACAGGCGGGGCTCGCAGAAAGCGTCCAGCTTACCGCAGGCCACGTGGCAAATGTCCAGCGCGGCCGAGCCCGAACGACGGAAATCCGCAAATTTCATGAACAGGTCCCCCGTCATGGCCAGCATGGAGGCCGCCAGGGTATCCTTATTGTAGGGCGCGGCACCGATCCCCACGATACCGCGGGCCACGGGACGCTTGGAAACCGAGATGGGCTTACCGTTGCAGAAGGCTCCCTGCCCCGCCGCCGCCGAGAAATACTCCCCGCGGTAGGGATCCAGGATGCCGCCGAAGATGGGCTCCCCGTCCAGAAGCAGAGCCACCGACACGGCGGAAGTGTCGTATCCGCACATGAAGTTGGTGGTACCGTCGATGGGGTCGATGACGAAGGTGTAGCCCGACTCCAGCTGACGGCGGCTCTCGCCGTCCTCCTCGGCAAAGAAGTGGGCATCGGGGACAAGCTCGGCCAGCTTTCCCTTGAGGAACTCCTGGACCTTTACGTCATAGGCGGTGACGAAATTGGAGCTTCCCTCCTTGGATTCGGGATTGTTGCGGACCTCATCTGGAACGCTCCGCATGATCTCACCCGCTTGACGGATGACAGACTCGATGGAAGCAAGAGGCAGATTGAGCATATTCATAACGTAACTTCCTTACATTTAATAGTATCTTTCCAGATCGGGGGTACGGGTAATGATGGTCTTATCCGAGGCGGGATAGGACGCGGAATCGTAGGCGTAAAATCCCGCGCGAAAGCGGTTGAAGGCCTTGATCTGGGTGTCGGTCAGCAGGCATCCGCTGTGGGAGTAGGAGGCACGGAGATGGGTAGCATCGAAGTGATACCAGCGGGGCTTCTCGTCGGTCCCGATGTTGACCATGATCCAGAAGTGGGTACCCTCGGCGGCACCGGGGGTGCGCTCGATCTCGCGGTAGTCGATCCCGAGACGGCGGCAGAAGGCAATGGCGGCGGCAAAATAGTTGAAGCAGTCGCCCGAGCCCGTCATGAACAAGCCGTCATAGGCCGCACGCACCCAGTCGGACTTGTCCGAATCCGAGGTGTAGGCGATGTGATCGTAAACGTAGGTGTACACCGCGCGGAGCTGGGCCTCCTTATCCATGTCGGGGGTGATGATCTGGGCAATGACCCCGTCGATCTTGGCGTTGAGCTGTTCCTCGGTGACCTGATCCTCGTAGATATGGATGGTGGTGGTGGCCCAGGCGGTATTGCCCGAGGCATCGGTGGCGGTAAAGCCCACGGTATAATCCCCGGGGGTATTGGGATCCACCGCTGAGGAGTCCACCTGCACGTCCAGCTCTCCGCCGCAGTTGTCGGTCACCACCAGGCCCTTACGGTAGGCGATGGCCTCTCCCACGAAAGCGGACAGCTCGGGAACCGCCGTGAAAACGGGGGGCTGTGTGTCCTCCACCACGGTCAGGATGGAGTGGAGCTCCTTGGTCCTGTTCCCGCTGGCGTCCTCCACCCGGAAGACGATATCGTAGTCTCCGATCTGGTTGAGGTCGGGGAGCTCACACTCAAAGTAGGCCTCGTACTCGTCGGCCTCCGAGATGGTGTGGATGAAATCGTGCGCGTCGGGCTTCCCCACCCCCTTGGCGTAGTAAACGTGGCGGGTGGTGACCACGGGAGCCTTACGATCGCGGACGGTCAGCTTGAGTGTGTATTTCTTGCCCTCCGCATCGGTCATGGGAATGTCGTAGGTCCCTGGGCGGTTGATGCAGGTCTCGTCAAAGCCCGCCACGTAGGCGGCTCCGTCGGCACCCACCAAGCGGTAGGGGCTGGGCAGATCGTTCCCCGCCTCCAGGGTATAGGTGATGGTCTTGGCACAGCCCGTTGCTGAGGACGCAATCCCGCCCCACAAAGCCAGCGCCGCCAGGGATGCCGACAGGGTACGAATATGCCGTTTGCGTGTTGGTCTTGCCATGATCTCACCTCCGAATACTGAATGGGCAATATGATATATTATAGCAAATATATAGATGGAAGTCAAGGGAATTTTTTGGATTTTTTACAAAGATTCTACCGAAAAGCGGTGAGTTTTTTCCTCCCCATCCCTCCTCTGCCCAAATTGTGCCAAACGTGTCTTGACAAAATCCGCTCCGTGAGATATAATGAAGTATCTTGACCAAAGGAGATTCAACATCTATGAAAGCCAAACGTGTATTCACTACCCTTCTGGCGGGCCTGCTCACCGCGTCCGCCCTGCTGACCGCCGCGGTGCTTCCCTCTGCCGCCGCCGAGACCCAGCCGGAGATCACCCAAAACTACGTCACGGTAGCCCAGCCCGTCACCCACATCGTCGGTGATATCGCCGCCGTCCGCGAGATCAATTCCAAAGTCGAGATGGAGGCCGTAACCACCGCCGAAACCAAGCCCGCCACCGCTCTGTACACCTTGAACGCCGACCTGCAGGCTCTGGACGGGGAGGGTCAGCCCTTCGCCGCCATGGAGGAAATCCTGGCCACCCACAACTACACCATCCTGCCCGCCTTCCGCATCAGCGACGCTACCGTCGGGGATGCCCTGACCGCCTACCTCAAGGAGATCGGGTTCTACGATTGTATGCTGGTGGCCTCGGATCCCCTGCTGATGCAGTCCCTCCGCACCGCCGCCCCCACCACCTTCGGTGTCATCGACTACACCGAGACCTACAAGGACGAGACCGCCCTCACCACCGAGCAATGCCTGGACCTCCGCCGTTCCATGAAGACCCATAACGGCACCGTGGCCCTCCTGCCCGCCCACCTCTGCACCAAGGACACCGTCCAGTACCTCTACGAGCATCAGGTCAACGTCTGGATGCAGATCTCGGACCAACCCACCGCCGCAGAGCAGTATTACGCCCTTCTGTCGGGCGCGGTCGGCGTGATCACCGATGCCACCGACAGCCTCCTGGATATCGCCTGCAATCAGCTCCCCGAGAACACCATGACCCGCACGCCCCTCAACGTCGGCCACCGCGGTATTCCCACCAAGGCTCCCGAATGTACCGTAGAGGGTTCCCTGCTGGCCTATGAGCAGAGCGCCAACGTGGTGGAGATGGACGTATTCCTCACCGCCGACGGCCGCGTCATGGCCATGCACGACATCACCACGGGAGACACCTGCAACGGGAATCTCCACATGGAGGACTGCACCTACGAGGAGCTCCGCACCCTGTACGTCAACCGCGGTTGGGAATCCAGCGACAAGTATGCCGAGCTCCGCATCCCCACCCTGGACGAGTATATGGAGGCCTTCCAAGATACCGACTGTATGCTGTTCATCGAGATCAAATCCCACAAGGAGGAGATCGTGCCCATCATCCGCGACATGGTCAACGAGTACGATATGTACGATCAGTGCGCGGTCATCACCTTCAACACCGACACCATGGCCTACATGAGAGAGCATTGGCCCGAGATGGCCCTGGGCGTTCTCTGCGAGGACTATTACGGCTTCATGCAGGGCAACAACCCCGAGGCCGAGCTGCGTACCGTCATGGATTTCGCGGGCCCCTACAACGGAACCGTCAATCCCGGCTACGAGGCCTACGGCAAGGATGACATCCGCGCCTTCCTGATCCGCGGTATCAGCGTCAATCCCTGGACCTTCTACGGCTCGAAGGAATATCTGTCCCACTACCTGGACGGCTTTGCCAGCATGACGGGTAACGATGCCCACGTCATCAAGCGTCTCACCCAGTACGTCCGCTATCCCGTGGACACCGCCGACCTGGAAACGGGCGATACCCTGTCCCTGAAGCTGAACGTGACCTCCTACAACCGCATGGTCCTGGTCATGGAGCCCAAGTCCATTCTGATGCTGGAGGGCGAGGACCTGGTCCAAGTGGACGGCGACACCATGACCATCACGGGCGAGGAGGGTGAGATCTCCTTCGTCCTGGGCTACACCGACCGTACCCTGGATTATACCGTCTACACCCAGCCCATCACCATCACCCTGAAGGCCGAGGAGGAGACCACCGCCGCACCTGAGACCGAGGCCCCCGTCACCGACGCGCCCACCCTTGAGACCCAAGACGAGGCCGTGACCACCTCCGAAGCCGCCACCGAGCCCGCCAAGGGCGGCTGTGCCTCCGCCGTCAGCGGCACCGTCCTGCTGATCCCCGCTCTGCTGGGCGTGGTTTTGGTTGGGTGGAAGAAGAAGGATGAGTAATGTGAAACTCTGACCCCCAAAAAAGCTCCCCACGGACGGTTTCCCGCCGTCCGTGGGGATTCTTGCAAAAAATTCAAAAAAACTGAAAAAACTTTGCAACCAAATCTTCCCTTCGCACACTATATGATCGAAAGGAGTGAGGAATATGACGACCGAGACAACCGAACACAAACACCGCCTGGCCGAGCTGTACGGGCAGGAGTACATGGGAAAGATCTTTTACTACTGCCTCCGCAAGACGGGGGACTCCCATGAGGCCGAGGACCTGGCATCCGACATCACGGTGCAGGTTCTGACCGCCCTGCACGCAGGGGCAGACCCCGCGCATTTTCCCGCATGGGTATGGCAGATCGCGCGCAATCGCTATGCCCTGTGGGCCAAGACCCGCCGCCGACGGGGAGAGGAGGAGTCCTTCATTGACCCCGACGATCCCGAGACCGAGGGGCTCTTGACCGCGGGCGGCTGCAACACGGCCCCCGCCGTGTCCGAGGAATACATCCACGACGAGGAGCTGGCCATGCTTCGTCGGGAGCTGGCCTTCCTCGGGCGGGACTACCGCGAGATCATCGTCGCCTTCTACATCGAGGACAGATCGGTGTCGGACATCGCCGCCGCCCTGGGACAGCCCGAGGGGACGGTCAAATCCCGTCTGTTCCGCTCCCGTAATCTTCTCAAGGAGGGAATAAAAATGTCAAGAGTATTTGGACCTAAGAGTTATAAACCCGAGATGGTGCGCTTCACATCCAGCGGAGCCCAGCCCAGCGGACTGCCCTGGTCGGCGGTTCAGCGTGCACTCCCCAAGAACATTTTACTGGAAGCAAGCAACAACCCATCCACGATCGAGGAGCTGGCGGTCGCCCTGGGTGTCGCTATGCCCTACATGGAGGAGGAGGTTGCCGAGTTGGAACACGACCAACTGCTCAAGAAAGAGGGCAATCGGTATATCACCAACTTTTTCATCGAGAGCCACAGCCTGCAAGTCGAGATCCACAACGAGTTGATTCGCATGACCAGCACCTGGGTCCCCCGCTACGAGCACATCCTGGCCGACGCGGTCCCCCTGTTCCGCGAGGGTTGCTTTGTCCCCGCGCACATGACCGACTCCGACGTCAAGTGGCAGATCGCTTTGTCGCTGGTAGATTTTTACGCGCAACACTGCGACGGCTACACCATGGCGTTTCCCATCAAGCATACCCATCCCGGGGATAATTGGGGTTTCATCGGCTACGAAGGCAGCGGTGTAGAGGGCACATGGTTCGTGGGGCATAGCGGTGCCGGCATGGACGAGCATACCGACTTTTGGACTTACCAGATTCAGAAATGGAATATGTATGACCGTGCCGCCGTATTGGAAGGTGACGCCATCGCCCTGGTGGGAGACCTCATCCGCAACGGGCGCAGCATCGAGACCCTGACCGACACCGAAAAGCGGCTGTGGGACGAGGTCAATGGCCGCATCGTCCACGCCGACGAGAACGGACACGTCATCCCCGACGTGATCACCTTCCGCCACGGAGGGCAGACAGCCATCTTTGAAAAGCTCATGCTCCACCCCGAGCACGCCGCGCTCCAAGCGGATATGCAGGAGTTTTTCGACCGCGTCAAAGAGCTTCTCCGCCGTGAGAGCCACGCCGTCCTGGAGGATCAGCTTCCCTACTGCACCTCGGCCCACCTGTGGCAGCCCCGCACCATACTCCTGGATGCCCTGGTGGAAGGCGGCATCCTGACCATCCCCGCCGACCCCGAAAAGAGCACCGTGGCCATGACACTCCACATCAAGTAACCCATACGCACAA
>CAYRTP010000136.1:0-7091 GCA_964427175.1 uncultured Clostridium sp.
CCTGGCCACGGGTATTGCGGTCAATACCTTCGGCTACAGCGACGAGGGCTGGGTAGCCGCCGTCACTGAACAGCTGGGCAAGCTCCAGCACACCTCCAACTTCTACTATCACGAGCCCGGTGCCCGTCTGGCCGAAAAGCTCTGCACCCGCACCGGTGCCAAGTCGGTGTTCTTCTCCAACTCGGGTGCCGAGGCCAACGAGTGCGCCATCAAGACCGCCCGTCTGTGGGCCGCCCGTGAAAAGGGGAAGGACTACTACCACGTCATCACCCTGAAAAACAGCTTCCACGGCCGTACCATAACCACCCTGGCCGCCACGGGACAGGACAGCTTCCACACCGATTTCACTCCTCTGACCGAGGGCTTCCTCTACGCCGAGGCCAACAACGCCGCATCGGTGGAGGAGCTTCTCAAGACTCATAAGTGCGCCGCCGTTATGGCCGAGCCCGTTCAGGGCGAGGGCGGCGTGATGCCCCTGACGCAGGAATTCATGGAGAGTCTGCGCGCTCTTTGCGACGAGTACCACGTCCTGCTGATTTTGGACGAGGTCCAGACGGGTAACGGTCGAAGCGGCCATCTCTACGCCTACCGGCACTACGGTGTGACCCCCGACGTGCTCACCACCGCCAAGGGTCTGGGCGGCGGCCTGCCCATCGGTGCCACCATGTTCTTTGAGAAGTCCCACGGCACCCTGACCGCTGGTCTCCACGGCTCCACCTTCGGTGCCAATCCCATCTCCTGCGCCGCCGCCTGCCATGTCCTGGACCGCATCGATGATGCTCTCCTGGCCGAGGTCAAGGCCAAGTCGGAGTACATTTTCAATACCCTGCGCGGTAAGCCCGGCATCAAGTCGGTCAGCGGCCTGGGCCTCATGATCGGCATTGAGACCGAGGGCGACAGCGGCAAGATCCTCGCCGCCTGCATGGAGCGGGGAATCCTGCCCATCAAGGCCAAGGCCAAGATCCGTCTGCTCCCCGCCTTGAATATCTCCTGGGACGATTTGAAGACCGCCATGGAGATCCTGGCCGAGGAAGCCGCCAAGGCCGTGACCGCTGACTGATATGAGACACTTTAAAATTCTGGCCTGCAAGATCTTCCAGCGGGAGCTGGCGCGGGTCATCCCCACCTGCCCCCACGCGCTGGACATTACCTTCATGCGGCAGGATCTTCATAACCGCCCGGGACTGCTTAGAGAGGCCCTGCAGAGGGAGATCGACCTCATTGAGTCGGGGGAGGATCTGCACACCAATGAGCGGGGCTTTGACAAGACCGAGGCCATTCTCTTGGGCTACGGTCTTTGCTCCAACGCCTTGGTGGGGATCAAGAGCAGCCGTTTTCCCCTGGTCATCCCCCGAGCCCACGATTGCATCACCCACTTCATGGGAAGTAAGGCGCGGTACGCCGCGTATTTTAATGAGGTGAAGGGAACCTTCTTCCATACCCGGGGCTGGCTGGATCTGGGCCTGGACATCGGACAGGCCGACCTTGAGCGCAAGCGCAATGAGTACATGGAACGCTTCGACGGCGACGAGGATACGGTGGAATACCTGCTGGAGGTCGACCGTGAAATGCTCAAGAACTACCGCTACGTTACCTACATCACCTGGCCGGGGATGGATAACGCCGGAGGAATGGCCGAATCAAAACGTCTGGCCGAGCGTGCCGGGCTGGAACTGCTCTCCTACGAGGGCTCCGATCGGCTGATGGCGGACTTCGTGAACGGCAACTGGAACGAGGAGGACTTCCTTATCCTGCAACCCGGTCAGACCATCCAACCCTCCTATGACGAAAGAATTCTCCAAGCCGGGGACTGATCCCCGAAGGCTCCTCCGCGCGCCCGTCTGCCCGACGGCGCAGGGAGGAGTTTTTTATCGCCGCCCCCCAAATTCCCCTTGACATCTTGATAAAAATGGGCTATAATATTTTATGTTCCATTCTTGATACTATTTTACAATAAAAATCTTGAATACGACCTCTAATATACCAATGGGGGAGGGGCCCCATGGTGATGTCCTCTATGGTTCCTGGTTTCCTCTCGCATCCCTCATAAATCTCTTTTAAAAGTTTTTGGGATTCTTAAGGGCCTTTTTCAAAAGGCCCTTAAGCCGCCGGAGGCACGCTCTCCATTTCAAGGTTTTTTGTTTGTGAATTCGTATAAATCCCCGAAAAGGAGCCGATATATGACCCCCGAAATGCATGAAATCCGCGCCCGTGTCGCAGAACTGCGCAAGCAGTTGGAGCACCATTCCAAGCTCTACTACGTCTACGATGCCCCCGTGATCTCGGATTACGAATACGATAAACTCTACTACGAGCTGGTCCACCTGGAGGAAGCTCACCCCGAGCTGGACGATCCCGCCTCCCCCACCCACCGCGTGGGCGGCAAGGCCCTGGACAAGTTCGAAAAGGTCACCCATACCGCCCGCATGGACTCCCTCTCCGACGTGTTCTCCTATGACGAGCTGGGGGATTTCATCCACCGCGTCCATGAGACCATCCCCGAGGCCGCCTTCTCGGTGGAGACCAAGATCGACGGCCTGTCGGTCTCCCTCCGCTACGTGGGGGGCGTTCTGACCCAGGCCGCCACCCGCGGTGACGGCGTTACGGGTGAGGACGTAACGAATAACATCAAGACCATTTTCGATATTCCCCTGACCCTCCCCGAGCCTCTGGACCTGGTGGTACGCGGCGAGGTCTATATGTCCCGCGCGACCTTTGAGCGGCTGAACGCCAAGCGGGAGGCTGAGGGAACCGTCCTTCTGGCCAATCCCCGCAACGCCGCCGCGGGCTCCCTGCGCCAGCTCGACCCTAAGGTCACCGCCGAGCGTGCCCTGTCCATTTTCATTTTCAACTTCCAGGAGGGAAGCCTCTACCTGGACGGCCACACTCCCGTGACCCACACCGAGACCCTGGACCGCCTGGCGGAATTGGGCTTTACGGTGCTGGAGGAGCGCACCGTTTGCAAGAGCCATGAGGAAATCGTGGCCCACATTGAAAACCTGGGTGCCCGTCGGGATGACCTGGCCTACGATATCGACGGCGTGGTCATCAAGCTGGACCTCCTGGCAGACCGCGCCCGCATGGGCGAGGGAACCAACACCCCCCGCTGGGCGGTGGCCTACAAGTTCCCCCCTGAGCAGAAGATCACCAAGCTGGAAAGCGTGACCGTGGCGGTGGGCCGTACCGGTGTGCTGACCCCCACGGCGAACCTCGCCCCTGTCCGCCTGGCGGGTACCACGGTGAGCCGTGCCACCCTCCACAACCTGGATTTCATCCGTGAGCGGGATATTCACCTGGGTGACTACGTCACCGTCCAAAAGGCGGGGGACATCATCCCCGAGGTGGTCTGCGCCCATCCCGACCGTCGGGACGGCACCGAACAGCCCTTCGAGATGCCCACCGTCTGCCCCTCCTGCGGGGAGCCTGTTTTCCGTGAGGACGGCGAGGCCGCCGTGCGCTGTACCAACGGTGCCTGCCCCGCCCAGCTCTCCCGCGGCATTGAGCATTTTGCCTCCAAGGATGCCATGGACATCGACGGTCTGGGGCCCCAGATCGTGGAGGCCCTCATCCGCGCCCCGCTCATTCACGATCCCGCCGATCTCTATACCCTGACCGTGGATCAGGTGGCGGTGCTGGAGCGCATGGGCGAAAAATCCGCCAAGAATCTCGTGGATGCCATTGACCGCTCCCGTAAGGCCGGCCTGGAGAGACTTCTGTTCGCCCTGGGTATCCGCAACATCGGTGCCGTGGCCGCCACTGCCCTGGCCGCCCGCTACGGGACCCTGGAGAGTGCCATGAACGCCACGGTGGAGGAGCTCTGCGACATCCCCGATTTCGGCGAGATCACCGCCCTTTGCGTGGTCAACTATTTCTCTCATGAGCCCAATCGCGCCCTCTGCCGCCGCCTGATGGATATGGGCCTGGAGACCAAGGCCACCGCCGCCCCCACGGGGGATCGCTACGCGGGCAAGACCTTCGTGCTGACGGGCACCCTTCCCACCCTCACCCGCGACGAGGCCTCGGCCATGATCAAGGCCCAGGGCGGTAAGGTGACGGGCTCGGTCTCCAAGAAGACCGACTACGTGGTAGCAGGTGAGGCCGCAGGCTCCAAGCTGACCAAGGCCAACGAGCTGGGTGTTACGGTCATCGACGAGGCGACGCTTTTGGAGATGCTGAAATAATCCATCATATAAACAAAAAGAGCAAGAATAAAAGGACAAAATCCTTCTATTCTTGCTCTTTTTTGCGTCAAAATGAGATCAATGACTCAACATCCAGTCGATCAATTCCTCATTATACGCGCAGTTCCAGACATCGTGCCCGACGCCGTCTACTCTGGAATACTTCACGTCAGCACCCGCCGCCTTCAGCGCCTCCACCATTTTGTCGGATTCCGTCGGCGAAACCACGGTGTCGCAGGCACCGTGGAATGCCCATACGGGCATTTTCAGTACCGAAGCATTCCAAGCCATACCGCCGCCGCAAACGGGGGCGATGGCCGCAAAGAGGTCGGGGCGCGCCATGGCGGTGTACCAGGTGCCGTAACCGCCCATGCTGAGACCCGTCAGATAGATCTTCTTGGGGTCAACGTCATATTCCTTGGTCAGTTGGTCGATAAACGCGATGATGGACTCCACCTTCGCCGTCCAAAAGCTGTCCGCGGGGCATTGCGGCATGGCGAACAGGCAGGGGAACTCCTTGTCCGCGATGACCTTTGAAAAGCCGTGGAAGTCAACCAGGGACAAAGACTCCTGTCCGTCGCCCCGCTCGCCCGCGCCGTGAAGCTGTACGATCAGGGGTAGGGAACCGTTTCTTTCGGTGGGTTCATACGAAACGAAGGGGAAAATCCAGGTATCTTCTCTGTGTTCGGTTCGGATCATGTTTGCCTCCAAATTATTATTCTTTCGCGTGGGGACGTACCAGGGTCAGGGTCTCGATCCGCTTCAGGCCCAGTCCATCCAGGAAGGCCACAGCGTCCCGCTCCAGTTGGGGCTGTTCCACCCAGGAGGGAGCGTGGGCATCCCAGCCCAGAATGACCTTGTTGCCCACAACCGCGGCCTCCTCCCAGAACATGGGGGTGGGGTAGTGGCGATGGGTGCCGTAGCCCAGCAGATTGAACTCGATGGGCACGCCGCAGGCCTTGGCGTTGCGGCAGAGACGGCGCATCTCACGGCGGTAAATCGCCTCATCCCCCGTAAAGTTGATCACATCGGGGTGGACGAAGCAGGAGAAGGCTCCTGTGTACAGGCCCTCGGAGCACTGGTCCACGTAGTGGGCCAGACGAGCCTCGTCATCACTGGCCCAGCCGGACCAGGGGCCTACGTTTTCCATGTCCAGGAAATGCTGACCCAGCACCAGATACTCGTAGGGATGGGGCTCCAGCATACGGAGAAGGTCATCGAACAGGGTGGGGATATACTCCGCCTCGAAGCCAATGTGGATATCGATCTCACCCCGATACTCCTGCTTCAGAGCAGTCAGGGTGTCCACGTAATCAGCGGTCTCGTCGGGCTGCATCCGCATCCCCGATCGGAAATCGTAGGGCTGGGGAACGTGATCGGCAAAGCCGAATATGCGGAAGCCCTCCTTCAGAGCGGCCTCCACGTATCGCCGCTCGCCGGGCTCGGCGTGGCCGCAACGGTGGGTGTGTGCGTGGTAATTGGTTTTCATGTTCCTTTTTTCTTTCTTTGATTGCAAATACGGCTTTATCGGGCGGTCATGTTCAGCTTGAAGGTGCCGTCCTCGCCTACCAGACGGTAGCCGTTTGCCACGGCCATGACCTGACCGCAAACGGGAATCTCATAGGCGTAGTTGTTGTGGACAAAGCGGAAGGAGCCGTCCCCGTAGGCCGTCTCGGTGTCATGGGAGGCCACGACCACGTAGGTCATCTCGCCGCAGTCGGTGATGGTGATCCCCTCGGGTGCGAGCCAGATGCGGCCCGTAGTTCCGTTGGCAAAGGGAATGATGACCTCCAGAGTCTGATCGTGCTCCACGCAGGTGAAGCCCTCGTAGCTGACGGGAAGGGCAAATTCCACAGCCCCATCCTGTCCGTCCTCGTTCTGCAGACGGCCGTTGACCATGGGCAGATTGTCGTACAGAGCCTCCCAATTATCGCAGGGCTTGTCTATGTAGCGCTCGGTGTAGCGGTCATCGAATTTGTAGATGTCACGGAAGAACAGACGGGAGCCCTTGAGGAACAGGTTGGCGCGGTAGCCTGCGCAGTTGTACCAAACGGTTCTGCATACGGCCTCGGGATCCGAGTCGTCATGAACCCAATCCTCGTAGGCGGTCAAGGCAACGGCGGGGGTGACCGCAACCGATGCCCGCATATCCGCGCCGGTGTCGCCCAGCTTCTCCACGCAGACCTTGCCGTCCTTCACCAGCTCGTCCAACAGCCTTGCCTGCAAGCGGTAGCCGTTTTCGATCATGCCCCAGCCGAAGCTGTTCTCCTGTCCCGTGGTGGCGTGGGACTGGGTCAGGCAGGGGTTCTCATAGTAGGTGCGGAACAGCACGTCCATAGCGTGGGGATTGGAGCCGGTCTTCCAGCAGGGCTCGATGGTGGCGCAATTGCCCACAACGGTACCGTACTTGCGATCGTCATAGTTGTAGGTGGGATCGGGACCCAGCATACGGAAAATGGGAGTCTTGATACCCGCCTCGGGGGACTGGGCGGGGCAGAGCATATTGTTGCGGGCGGGGTAGTAGCCGCCGTTATAGTAGCCGCCCCACAGGGTGTAGGCATCCACGGCCCACTGCTCGCGGCAGATGCAGATGGCGTTCAGATCGTACTTGTCGCTCATGTAGGCAACCGAATGAGCGTCCAGGAGCCAGGAACCGGCCACCTTCGGGAAGAAGCCGAAGATCTCCTTGAACAGGCGGAAGGCCTCGTCGATGAGGGCCTCGCGCTGATCGGGGGTGTAGGCGGGCAGGAAACCGGGGTTGACGTACCAGTCCCAATCGAATCCGGGACGGCCCCGCCACGGAATGCCCACCGCCTCGGTGAGGGGACGGCCCATCTCGAACCACAGACCCAGCTCCATATGCTCGTCGGCCTCTTTTTTGATCAGCTCGACCATATCCTCGCGGATAAG
>CAYRTP010000137.1:0-6983 GCA_964427175.1 uncultured Clostridium sp.
GACAGCTTGCATATTATAGCACTTTCGTTTCCAATTGTCAAGGGGGTTTTGCAAAGTTTTTTTACTTTGGAGTTGTTGGCAGCTTGGCATAATTTTGTCGTTGCCCGGTTGTGCATATTTGCCAGTTTTTGGCGAGATTTGACGGTTTTGGGCGGAATCCCGAGCCGAATCCACATCTTTTCCAAAAAATTCTTCCCTTCCCCGTAATCAAATCCGCATTCCTGCGTCTATATAGGTGAAAGCCAAAATCCCGAAAGGAGAATCAACATGAAAACCAAATTCAAATCCCGCACCCTGACCCTGGCCGCCATTCTGCTGGCAGGCCTGACCGCCCTGACCTCCTGCGCCGCCGAATCCAAGGGCGATACGGTGAGCAACAGCTCCCCTCGGTATGACTACGCAGAGGACAAGGTCCAAGAAGAAGCCGAAGCAGGCGGCATGGACGGCAGCATGGCACCGACCCTCTCGGACGGCACGTCCAACGAAAGCTACGAGCGCAAGGTCATCCGCACCGTCAAAATGTCCTGCGAGACCAAGGCCTACGAGGATGCCACCTCGGCCATCCTGTCGGCCCTGACCGCCCACGGCGGCTACGTGGAGACCTCCTCCTCCACGGGCACGGGCTACGATGACGTAAAAGGCTCGGAGCGCTATGCCACCTACACCTTCCGCGTCCCCGCCCAGCACCTGGACGCCTTCCTGGAGACCCTGCGGCAGGACGAAGGCATCCGCATTTTGAGTCAGGATGCCAATTCCAACGAGATCACCGCCTCCTACTACGACACCGTCTCCCGCCTGGAGACCCTGAACGCCGAAAAGGCCTCCCTCACCGCCATGCTGGAGGGCTTCACCGATTACAGCGACATCTCCGCCATGCTCCAGGTCCAGGAACGCCTCTATAATGTAATTGAGGAGATCGAAGCCCTGCAGACCTGCCTCAATCTCTATGACGGCCAGGTGGCCATGTCCACCGTCCATCTGACCCTCCGCGAGGTCATCACCTACACCGAGGTAGTGGAGCCCGATCCCACCTTCGGCCAGCGCATATCCGAAGCCTTCAAGGACAGCTGGACCGACTTCGGTGAGGGCTGTCAGGACTTCGCCGTGTGGTTCGTGGAAGCCTTCCCCACCCTGCTGGTGCTGGCCGTCATCGGCGGCGGTATCGCCACGGTGGTCATCGTCCTCAATCGCAAGGCAGAAAAACGCCGCAGAGCCTCCCGCATGGACCATCAGCCCGCAAGCTCCGCACCTCCCGCGAATCCCTATCGGACGGATAACAAAAAATAACCCTGCGTGAAAGAATCCCCCTGCCGTTCTCGGCAGGGGGATTCCATATAATATGTAATCTTACACGAATTATACTATTTTACAAAAAACTTGAATACCTCCATATACCAATGGGGCAGGGGCCCCATGGTGATGTCCTCTATGGCACTTGATGTTCTCTCTCATCCCTTATAAATCCTTTTTTAAGTTTTTGGGATTCTTAAGGGCCTTTTGCAAAAGGCCCTTAAGCCGCCGGAGGCACGCTCTCCTATTCAAGCTTTTGATCGTAAATTAGTATTACTTCTGCACGAATGTATAACTACCCGCATCCAGCTCGATGACCAGGCACTTGCCGCAGGAGCAGATGGTTCCGTCGGCAAACTTCTTCTCCTCGCCGTTGACGGTGTAGGTCTCGGCCTCGGACAGAATGGGCAGGTACAGGGTAGCCGCCACGGGGACGGTGCACTCGTAAACGAAGCCCTCAGTGGTGTCCCAGTTGGAGATGATCAAGCCGCTCTTGGACTCAAAGGAGGTCTTGGCCCACTTGATGAGCTCCTGACCCGCGGGAATTTCCTCGGGGGTACGGGTGTCGGGCTTGGGCTGGAGAATGGGGTGGGCAAAGCCGGGAGCCGCCTCGGTGGTCTCGATGCCCGCGATGTGACGGTACATCCACTCCTGGACCGCGCCGTAGGCGTAGTGGTTGAAGGAGTTCATACCCACGTCACCAAAGCCGGTGGCCAGGGTATAGGAATTCCATCTCTCCCAAATGGTGGTAGCGCCCTGGTAGATGCTGTACAGCCAGGAGGGATTCTCGGTCTGCAGGAGCAGAGAGTAAGCCAGGTTGTTCTCGCCGTTCTCGGCCAGCACCTCGTTGAGGATGCAGGAGCCCACGAAGCCGGTGGAGAGCTTGTAGCCGTTGTCGATCAGCTTCTGCTTGAGGGCGGCCACAGTCGCGGCGCGTCTGTCCTTGTCCACCAGACCGATCTTCAGGAACAGCAGATAAGCGCACTGGGTGCGGTGCTCGGGGAGCAGATCGCCGTTCTCGTCGCAGTAAGTGGCGTGGAAGAAGTCGCGGACCTTGATATACCGGGCATCGTAGCCGTCAGCCTCGGCATCCTTGCCGATGGCGCGGGACATAGCGGCCATGTATTGGCAATCCATGGCGTAGTAAGCCACGCTGATGAGGGCGGTGCTGGTGCCCTCGTAAGCCAGCCAGTCGCCGTAGCAGGGAGTGGGCCCCTTGCAGTCGGATTTGGCCAGCCAATCCATGTACTTGGTCATGGAGGCGTAATGCTCCTCGATGATGGAGGTGTCGGCAAACATCTTCCACATGGTGTAAGGAACGACGACACCCGCATCGCCCCACGCGCCGTTACCGAAGCCGACCACACGGGCCCACGGAATGACATCGGGGTACATACCCTCATCGTTCTGGGAGTCGCGGGCATCCTGGAGCCACTTGTGGAAGAAGCCGTCCACGTCGGCGTTGTAAGCGGCGGTACAGCAGAAGGCCTGGGTGTCACCCGTCCAGCCCAAACGCTCGTCGCGCTGGGGACAGTCGGTGGGCACCGACAGGTAGTTGCCCCGCTGACCCCACAGCACGTTGGAGATCAGGCGGTTGACCATGGGATGGGAGGTCTCCATGGTACCCGTCTCGCGGGTAGCCGAGCCCACAACCAGGCAGGACAGCCCCGTAAACTCCACGTCCTCGCTGGCGTAGATCTCCAGGTAACGGAAACCAAAGAAGGTAAAGGTGGGACGGTAGCACTCGCCATCCTCGGCCCCCTTCAGAATATAGTGAGCCTTGGCCTTGGCGGAACGGTAGTTGATGGAGTAAATCGAACCCTCGGGGTTGTCGTTACCGCGGGATTCCAGACCCGAATCGTTGAGCATCTCGCCCACACGAATGACCACCTCGGTGTCCTTCCGACCCTTGACCGTAAAGGTGGGCCAGCCAACCATATTCTGCCCCAGGTCAATAACGGCGGCCTCGCCCTTGGCGAGCTTGAAGGAATCCTCGCCCACCGACTCGCGGACGATACGGATCTTACCGTAATCCGAACCGTTGTCCTCGGTGCCGTTGTAGATCACGATGGACTGAGGCTTGCGGGTCATCTCGGGGCGCACCATGATGGTGGGGCCCACGTGAGGGGTCACGAAAATATCGTGCTCCTCCAAGACCACGTCGGTCCAGTCTACGCAATTACAGCCCTTGGACAGCCCTGCGTAGGTGGGGAAATTGGCATCGTACCGCTCACCGTCCCAGATATCCGAGCAACGGACAGCACCGCCCCAGGCCCCCTGCCAGGAGCTGTCGGTGTAGAGCGTGCGATCGCCCTCGGCATCCAGCAGATGGATAGCGGCCAGCAGAGCCTCGTGGTTCCCCTCTCCGTAGGTCCGCAGGGAGATACGGCCGTTCCACCAACCGGGAGCCACCGCCGCGAGCAGGGTGTTCTCACCGTCACGGAGGTAGGGAGCCAGATCGTAGGAGTAGTAGAGAACACGCTTGCGGTAATCGGTCCAGCCGGGCTTCAGTTCGTCGTAGACCTCGCCTCCGTCCTCGTCCTTACGGCCGACGCGGGCACCGTTGCACCACAGATCGAAAATACCCAAAGCCGCCACGTCAACGCGGGCCGACTTGAGCCCCGAAACGGTAAACTGCTTGCGGAACAGAGCTACACCGCCCACGTCATCCACGGGAGCAAACTGATCGTTCTTGCCCCAACCGGTCTCCCAAGGATTCTTCTTGGTCACGGCCACGTCGTTGGGCTTCACGAACGCGATCCACTGACCCAGACCGCCGCTCAAATAATCCTTACTCATAGCATGGTATTCCTTTCTCAAAACGCGGAGCACGAAACCCGAGTCTCCGCGTGTATTTTTCGGAAATATTATACCATATTTTTCGCCGCATTGCAAGCCTTTTTGTGAAGAAAGTCTCTGATATCGTTATTTTTCTTTTTCAAAAAGCTCGGAGCCCTTCCCAAAGGAAGAGCCCCGAGCCCGCTTATACCATTTTACAATAAAACTCTTGAATACAGCCCCCATTGTGATGCCCCTATGGCTCTTGGTGTCCTCTTGTATCCCTCATAAATCCCTTTTCAAAGTTTTGGGGATTCTTAAAAAAGGCCCTGACAGGCTTGCCTGTCGGACGCCAGGAGGCACGCTCTCCCATTCAAGTTTTTGTTTGCGAGTTAGTATTACTGTCCCGCCCGCTCGTACTCGCAGGTCACCGCGTGGATGGTCCAATCTCCCTTCATAATTAAACGAAGTCGGACACCGTCGCAGAGGCGGGGCGATACGGGAATCTTCAGCAGGCGGTCGGTCATCACTCCCGTGAATCTGCCCAGGGAGACCTCGCGGCTTCCGTCCGCATCCAGGGCCGAGCCGCCGTCGGCGTACTCCGCCAGCACCTCCAGGGAGGGTACCCCCTCGTCCGCCGAACCCGCCGCCGAAGTAGCGCGGACGGCCACGCGGATCAGCCGACAGCCCTCGGGCTGGAATCGGTAATCGGGCGGCAGGACCGCCGAAGCCTCAACGGCCCCCTTCTGCCGACATTCATCGTAAGCGCAGTAGGTGTTCCGCCCGTCGGAGGAGGTCAGCCACAGACAACCGTCCGCCCCCTGGATGCACAGAAACCCGTTCCGTAGGATCATGCAGGCGGGCCTAAAATCATCCTCGGCGTACCATAGACCGCCCTCGGGCAGGTAGCCATACTGCCGCCATTGATCCCCCACCCGCTTCACAGCCAGGTAGTAGACCCGCCCGTCGGTCCCGCCGACTCCGCCCCGAACCCCCACCGCTCCCGCAGGCGAGATGCACTCGGGCTCCTGACCGCGGTAGCGGTAGACTCCGTTCTCGGCCAGGTAGTAGAGATCTCCCCCCACCTCGCAGAGGGTGTCCGCCAGGCGGGAGGTGATCCCCACCGCAGGTCGGTCCTGCAGAGCAAAGCTGTCGGCGCGGGTACCCAACAGCTTGCAGATGCGATCCGCCTTAAAGAACACCACGTAGCCCTGCCAGGCCACGCAGGCGGTAATATCCCCGTCGGTGCCCATGTGCAGAACAGCGGGATCCGAGCCGTCCGCCGCGCCCTTGCTGTAAAAATCCAGCGCGCTCCCCGCCGCGCTGACGTAAATATCCTTCCCCGCAAAGCCGTACACCCGATCACCGCTCACGCAGATCCGCTCCAGATCGGGGATCACGCGGAGGAACTTCGCCTTGCTCTGATAGGTAGTGGGAAAGCTCCCCATGACGGTGGCGATGCGCCCGTACAGCTTGGTGATGCGGTAATACCCCTCGGGAGCGGGAATGTCGCTGTCGGCGTTGACCACCCGCACACAGTCCCCTACGCCAAAGCCCATCGCCTCCCAACCCAAGGTTCCGGGCAGGGTAATGGTGCTCCCCTCAAAGGTGGCCTTGTCCAAAGCCCCCGAATCCAGCTCCATGGGACGGAGAGTGGAACTGCCCGCGCGGACAAAGAGCTTGTCGGGGAACATATACAAGCGGTCTCCGAACACGAAAAACCGCTTGTCGGTGTCGCTCACCGTCCCCGCCACCAGCACCGCATCGTCATTCATGAAGTACAGGGTGGTTCCCTGGGCAAAAAACAGCTTGCCGTCAAAGACCGCCATGCCGTGGGGAGTTCCGTTTTCCAAGACAGGCATCAGCACGCCGCGGGGACGGCGGGTAGCCAGCGCGGGAGCCCGCCTGGGCGACAGATTGGCCATGCGGTCGGCCTCCTCCAGCGAGGCACCGCCCCCAAAGGCGGATACGGTCACGGTTTCCCTCCGCAGAGAGGAGGGCAGACGGCGGGTCAGGTCATCGTCCTGACTATGCTTGTAGATACTCATATCACCCCTCCTCCCCCGTGTCATTCGATCGGTCCAGTGCCCGTCCCACCTCGGAGAGGAGCAGCTCCAGCTCCTCGGTCAGGCGGGAGAGGTAGTCCTCCATCCCCTTGAGACGGGCCGCCTCTCCCTCCCCCGTAGCGGGTACGAACCGTCCGCAGGTCAGAATCAGCTTCTCCATAAGCAACCTCCCAACCCGACGGCCCCGTCAGCGGCGCGCCAGACGTGACGGTGGTCCAGCAGGTAAAAGCTCCCGCCCGAAGCTACCAAAGCCCCCGAGCCGGGCGCATCCTCCGCGGGGAGCTCCGCCACGTCCTCCGCCGTGTCGCACAAATACAAACGACGGTATACCGTCATGCCCCGCCCGTCCCGCAGGGCGGTCTTTTCCTGTTGCAATACCGAATACATGGTCAAGCCCCCCTTCGCTTCAGCCACTTACCGTAGCTCTGATAGGCGGTGTTGAACATGGCCGCGCTGTTTTCGTAGCGAGCCACGTCACCGCTGATATAGTCCAGCATGGTCATGACGTACAAGAGATAGAGCTGATCGTAGGGATGGGGCACACACAGAACCATCCCCTTGGGCGTTTCGTCATGAAAATCCATATCTCCGTCAGGTTCCTCCCCCAACAGCTCAACCCGTACCTTTCCCTCGATCTCCCCCAAAAAGCGAAGCTTGACCGAGTCCGACACCCCGTTGGGCATCATGGCATCCACCAGCTTCAAACAGTTTTCAATAGTCACTTCAATCCCCCATTCTTTCTTTATATCTCCACGCCCCTCCCGACAGAGTCGGGAGGGGCACGGTCTCATACTATTTTACAATAAAAATCTTGAATACAGCTCCCATATACCAATGGGGCAGGGGCCC
>CAYRTP010000138.1:0-6906 GCA_964427175.1 uncultured Clostridium sp.
CCCCCCTCGGCCACGGCTTGCCATTCGCTCTCCGCATAGCCTCGGGCCACGGTATCCAGCCGTCCGCGGCAGAGCCCCGCCACGGTGGTTGCGGTGCGGATATCCGAGCAACGGAACACCGCCAGCTCGCAGGGGTAGGGGGCCACCGACAGAAAGATGGCCACGTCCCCCACGGCAGGAGCCGTGTCCCCCGCCGTATCCCCATCCAACAGCCCTCGGGCCGCCTCGCCGTAGAGGGCGGAGAAGAAGGTGTCGGTCAGGTATGCGGGACTGCTCGGGTCGGTGGAGCGGGTATAGAGCAGACCGTCGGGAAGAGGCTGGGCAGTCTCGGTCATAACCGCCTGCATGGCGGACAGGACCTCGCGGGCGGGAATCGGCGGGGGCTCCTGTCCTCCGCAGGCGCACAGGGGGATGCAGAGCAGGAGAAGGCAAATCAGGATTCGATGCATGGAAAAACCGCTCCTTTCGAGGATTTCGGTCTATTTTATGCGCCCGAAAGCGGAAATATCTGCAAAAACCCTTGCAAGGTTGACGGTTTTGTGGTACAATAATCGTATATCAATCCATTATCAATCCATAATTTGGGAAGGAGTTTCGCTATGCCCAACCCCATGATGCCCGACTATATGTTTCCCACCTTTGCCGATATTACCCCCGCATTCCTGCAGGGACTGGGTGTCCGCGCCATTCTGGCCGACATCGACAACACCTTAGCCCCCTACGAACAACCCGAGCCCGACGACCGTATCCGTAACTGGATCGCCTCCCTGGCCGAGGCGGGGATCTCCATCGCCTTTGTCTCCAACAATGATCGGGAGCGGGTGGAGCTCTTTAACAAGACCCTGGGTGTACCCGCCTACTGGAAAAGCGGCAAGCCCTTCAAAAAGAACCTCATCAAGGCCATGAACGACCTGGGCGGGACCCTTGACACCACGGTCATGCTGGGGGATCAGCTCCTCACCGATGCCCTGGCGGGCCACAACCTGGGAGTCAAGTGCCTCATCGTCCCCCCCATCCGCGACAAGAAGAATGCCTTCTTCAAATTCAAACGCTGGTTGGAAAAGCCCACCGTCAAAAAATTCAAGAAAAAGAACAACATCGAGTGGTGAGGGCGGGGGAACGAGGGGCTCTTCCCCTGAACAATCCTCAAAAACCTTACGTAATTTTGGTCCCCGCCAAACATCAAGTAAACACATACACAAAGTATGTTCATAAGTTTTTTGGAGTTCTTAGAACCTTTTTTTCAAAAAAGGTTCTAAGCGGGGTCCGGGGCAGAGCCCTGGTCCCCCGGAAAGGATACGCCATGATTGATTTCAAGACCATCACCACCCCCACCTTTGGCCCGGGCGGCAACGGGGAGTGGTTCAAGCAGGAGGGTGGCAAGGCCACTATTCAAGCGCCCGGCTGGCTGAAGGGCAAGGGCCTGGACGCTTACGAATACGAGGCGGGCAAGGGCATCACCGCCGGTGAGGGGGCATTGTCGTCCATCGGTCAGAAGGCCCGCGAGCACGGTATCCTCATGTCCCTCCACGCGCCCTACTTCATCTCCCTGTCCTCGGTGGAGGCCGAGAAGCGGGATAACAGCATTGCCTACATTCAGAAGTCCCTGTGGGCCGCCGAGCTCCTTGGTGCCGATACCATCGTCATCCACAGCGGCAGCGCAGGCAAGATCTCCCGCGAGGAGGCCATGAAGCTGTCCTGCGATACCCTCGCCCGCCTCATGGAGACCGTGGGGGATACCCCCATCCGCCTGGGTATCGAGACCATGGGCAAGCGCAACCAGCTGGGCACCCTGGAGGAGGTCATCGAGCAGTGCAAGGTGGACCCCCACTTCCACCCCGTGGTGGACTTCGGCCACCTCAATGCCCGCGAGCGGGGCGGCCTGTTCCCCGATAAGGACAGCTACCGCCGCGTATTCCATACCATCGCGGACAAGCTGGGTGCCGAGTACGCCACCCACCTCCATTGCCACTTCTCCAAGATCGAGTTCACCGACGCGGGAGAGAAACGCCACGTCACCTTTGAGGATACCGTCTACGGTCCCAATTTTGAGCCCCTCATGGAGGCCATCATTCAGGACAGCCTCTGCCCCCGCATCATCTGCGAGTCCGACGGCACCATGCCCGAGGATGCCCTGGCCATGAAGCGTTACTGGCAGGAGCACCGCCATGCATGATTCGCCCACCCTCTCCGACCTGGTCACCCTCACCCCCATTGAGGCGGGCTGGTCGGGAGACACCAAATACAAGGCCCTCACCGCCGACGGTACTCCCTACTTTCTAAGGATCACCCCCCGTGAGCGCGGAGATCGCTTCACCCGCATTTTTCATATGCAGAAAGCCGTAGCGGCAACGGGTATCTCCATGTGTCAGCCCTTGGCCGTCGGGGAGTGCCCCGAGGGGACCTATACCATCCACTCCTGGGTGGACGGCGTGGATGCCGAGCCCACCGTCATGAAGATGCCTCCCGAAATGCAGTATAAATTGGGCCGCGACGCGGGGGAATACCTCACTCGCATCCACTCGGTCCCCGCCCCCGCCGATCAGCCCGACTGGGAGGCCCGCTTCAACGCCAAGATCGACCGCAAGATCCGTATGTACGCCGACTGCCCCATCCACTTTGAGGGGGATCACCACCTCCTGCGCTATATCGAGGAGAACCGCCACCTTCTGGCAGGCCGTCCCCAATGCTTTCAGCACGGGGACTACCACGTGGGCAACATGATGCTGACCTACGAGGACGGCCAGCCCCATATCGTCATCATCGACTTCGACCGCTACGATTTCGGGGATCCCTGGGAGGAGTTCAACCGCATCGTATGGTGCGCCCAGGCCGCCCCAGCCTTCGCCACGGGGTTGGTAGACGGCTACTTCGGCGGAGAGGTCCCCTCGGACTTCTGGCGGCTTTTGGCTCTGTATATCAGCAGCAATATGCTCTCCTCCATCCCCTGGGCCATTCCCTTCGGGGAGGACGAGATCCGCACCATGCTGGACCAGGCGAGGGACGTGCTTTCCTGGTACGATGATATGACCCATCCTCTCCCCAATTGGTATGATCCCGCGCCCCACCGTCCTTGATCCCACACCGAAAGGAGATCCACCATGTCACTTCCCTTCCGCCAGGTCCACCTGGACTTCCATACCTCCGAGTGCATCGAGGGCATCGGCTCCCGCTTCACCCGTGAGAATTTCGCCGCCGCTCTGCGGGCGGGCCACGTAAACTCCATCACCCTGTTCTCCAAATGCCACCACGGCTGGTCCTACCATCCCACCAAGGTCAATTTCCCCCACCCCCACCTGACCCGCGACCTGCTGGGAGAACAGTTGGCTGTCTGCCGTGATCTGGGGGTGCGTACTGAGATCTATATCTCGGCTGGACTGTCCGAGCAGTACGCCTACCGCCATCCCGAGCATCTGCAAACCAACCGCGAGGGCCATCGCGCCAACTTCGACGTAGAGGGCCACTACCACCGTCTCTGCTTTAACACCCCCTACCTGGATCAGCTGGCCGCCGAGATCGAGGAGGTGCTGACCCGCTACAAGGGGCAGTTTGACGGTCTGTTCCTGGACATCATCGGTATGGGTCCCTGTTTTTGCGAGCACTGCCGACGCGGCATGGCCGAAATGGGCCTGGATCCCGACAGCGATGCCGATGCCTGGACCTACGCCCGTGTGGTCTACGACAAATACACAAGCCGCGTAGCCGAGGTGGTGGAGCGGGTCATCCCCGGCCTTCCCATCATCCACAATGATGGCGGTGCCATCTTCCAGGGACGGGACATCGCCTTCCGCAACCGGGGCCACTTTGAGCTGGAATCCCTGCCCACGGGCGGGTGGGGCTACGATCACTTCCCCCGCGCCGCCGCTTACGCCCGCACCTTGGGGCGGGATTTCCTGGGCATGACGGGCAAATTCCATCAGACCTGGGGCGAGTTCGGCGGGTTCAAGCACCCCAACGCCCTGCGCTACGAGGCCGCCCTGGCCAACGCCTGCGGCGCGCGGTGCTCGGTGGGCGATCAGCTCCACCCCGACGGAGAGTTCGACCTGTCCACCTATAACCTCATCGGCGCGGCCTACGCCGAGGTGGAACAGCGGGAAGCCTGGCTGGAGGGCGCGTCCCTCACCGCCGATATCGGCCTGCTTTCGGCTGAGAACTTCCGATTCCTCTGCCCCAACGCCCTGCCCGACGGCATCAAGCAGGACCTGGGTGCCAACCGCATCATGCTGGAGGGCCACTACCTCTACGATATCCTGGACCCCGAGGCGGATTTTGACCGCTACCGCCTGCTCATCCTCCCCGACGCCATGGAGATCCCCGAGGGGGCTCTCCGCGACAAGCTCACCGCCTACCTGGAGAGGGGCGGCAAGCTGTTGCTGACGGGACGCTCGGGCACCTCCCGGGGTAAGTTCGCCTTTGATTTGGGGGCCGACTTCGGCGGCGAAGGCGAATTCCGCCCCGCCTACCTGCGCCCCTGCTTTGATCTCTACCCCAACGGGAAAACCAACTACGTCACCTACAGCCGCAACTATGACCTGACCCTGCGTGAGGGCTTCGGCGGCACAGTCCGCGCCCTGCGGGTGGATCCCTACTTCAACCGCGCTCCCCGCCGTTTCTGCTCCCACCGCCACACCCCCTACGACCGTGACAAGACATCCCCCGCCGCCGTGATCTCCGCCGACGGCAGGATCGGCTACATCGGTTGGGACATCTTCACCGAGTACGCCGAGGTGGGCTCCTCCCACGTCAAGTATATGGTGTTGGATATCATCGACCGCCTGCTGGGCGGGGACAAGACCCTCACCTGCGATCTGCCCTCCTGCGGGGTCACCTCGGTGGCTGTCCGCAAGACCGATGATACCACCCAATATATCCACCAGCTGGTCTACGCCATCCCCAAGGTTCGCGGCGGCGGCACCGAGATCATCGAGGACCTGCCCCTCGTGCCCGACGTGACCTGCACCCTGACTGTTCCCTCCGCCCCCAAGCGGGTGTTCCTCGCCCTCGATGGAACCGACCTTCCCTTCACCTACGCTGACGGACGGGTGACCTACACGGTTCCTGCCTTCTCCTGCGCCGCCATGGTGGTCGCGGAGCTGTAACTGACCTTTGATATTAAAAGAGGAGGATCTTCAATCATCATGTATCTGAGCAATCTGTATCCCACTCCGAATCATTTTGCCGAGAACGAGGCCGCACGCTTCACCTTCGGCGCATCCGTCACCGCCAAAGTCAGCGGGCTGGATCCCCAAACCGCCCAGCGCGCAAAAACCCTTTGGCATCGCTTCTCCTGCGATGCCTGCGAACTGAACCTGGCAGAAGGCGGCGAGGGCTTCCGCTTCACCATCGGCAACGCGGATTGTACCCTCAACGCGGGCGACGAGTACGCCATCCACGCCGATCCCGCGGGAGTCTGCGTGGTGGCAAGGGACTCCGCCGGGCTTCTCAACGGCATCAAGACCCTGGTTCAGCTCATCTGCCCCGTGGAGCTGGACTACGGCAGAGAGTCCTTCTATATCTCCGCCGCCGACGTTCACGATGCCCCCGCCATGGGGATGCGGGCCATCCACATCTGCATTTTCCTGGGAACCAAGCTCTACACCATCGAGCAAGCCATCCACCTGGCGGGTTTCCTCAAGTTCACCCACGTGATCCTGGAATTCTGGGGAACCTTCCGCTACGATTGCCAGCCCGCCCTGTACTGGGAGGACCGCTCCTTCACCAAATCCGAGCTTCATGAGTTGGTGGCCTTGGCCAATAGCTACGGCATGGAGATCATCCCCATGATCAACCACTTCGGCCACGCCACCCAGTCCCGCGGGTGCAACGGCCGCCACGTCACCCTCAACCGCAATCCCCGTCTCTCCCGTCTGTTTGAGCCCGACGGCTGGACCTGGTGCATTTCCAACCCCGACACCTACAAGCTCCTCTCCGAGATGCGAGCCGAGCTGATGGAGTGGGCGGGGGACGGCAAATACTTCCACCTGGGCTTTGACGAGGCAGGCTCCTTCGGCACCTGCGATATCTGCCGCAAGCAGGTCCCCCACGAGCTGGTAGCCGAGTTCATCAACCGCCTGACCGAGGATATTTGCCAAACCGGCCGCCGCCCCATCATGTGGCACGATATGCTGATTCAACGGAATCAGTTCCCCGAGGGCTGTTACATGGAAGCCAACGGCCACAAAACAGCGGGCGCGCTGGCGCTTCTGGACCGCCGTATCGTCATGGCGGACTGGAACTACGCCTACCAGAACGGCTTCAACCCCACCACCCCCTACTTCATCGAGCAGGGCTTCGATACCGTCATCTGCCCCTGGGATAACCCCGAAAACATCCGCAGCATCACCGCCGACGTCCAAAAATACGGTGCCATGGGTGTCATCATGACCACCTGGCATCACCTGCCCAATTTCCTGTCGGGCGGTGCCTACTGGGCTAATTGCGCCTGGTCGGCGGGAGAGCGGAATTTCGGCACCCGCTATACCGAAAGTGCCTGCCTTCTCCGCCGTCTCCACGACGCGCAGGGGAGCTTTGAGGAATCGGGCTGGGGATTCTGCGAGGTAGAGAAGTAATCCACACATCACGAATACAATTAGGCGATTGTAAAATTCAATAATGCGGAAGGAAACGCGCCCCATGCCTTCCCCAGCGGGTAGCGTAGCGGCGACACGGTAGTGAATGACTGCCGGTGGCAGTCAGAGCCGTGGCGTGACCGAGCCCGCAGGCGAGACAAGGGGGACCATCCGAAGGATGGTGGATGAGGAGAGCATTTGTAAAACCAATTTTTCGGAGGGGAAAATCACAAAAAATCTCTCGGTGTGCTGATGCCCGATAAGGTGGGGAAAGCAATCTGTTATCCCGTTAAGTTGACCTTCATGTGCCCTCCTCATCCACCGCTATCGCGGTCCC
>CAYRTP010000139.1:0-6889 GCA_964427175.1 uncultured Clostridium sp.
CAGGGGCCCCATGGTGATGCCCCCTATGGCTCTTGGTGTCCTCTCGCATCCCTCACAAATCCCTTTTTAAAAGTTTTTGGGGATTCTTAAGGGGCTTTTGGCAAAAGCCCCTTAAGCCGCCGGAGGCACGCTCTCCCATTCAAGTTTTTGTTTGTGAATTAGTATTAGTTTATCTCAACTTCTCAGCCGAAGACGTTCCGGGAACGTAGGGCAGGGGCATGGTGTGCGCCTTATCGTCGGTCACGATGTATTCCTTGAACGAGGGGCTATTCAAGAGGGTCTGGTTATAGTCTGCCTCAAAATATTTGGGAATCTCGCTGTAGTAGTTGCAGAACAGGATCACCGAGGGAGAGAACAGCTCATTGACCTCCACCACGCCGCCGAAATTGCCGTGATGGTCCGCCTGGAGCACGTCGCACTTGAGGTAGTCCCCGTAGGTCTTGCCCAGGATCACGTTGTTGCGGGCATCGTTGTCTCCCTCAAACATGATCACCTGCCCGCGAATCGTAGCCTTGATCAGAAGATTGCAGGCATTGTAATAGTACGGGAAACCGTCCGTCGTGTTGGTGAAGCACTCGTGGGTGCCCAAAATCTCGGCGCGAAGCCCGGGGAACGCGAATTCGTTTCCGGGATGGGGCTTGTAGAAGGGCACGTCGGCGAAGGTCTCCTTCATGTGCTTACGGATCAGCTCGTCGCTCCAATCCAAGCCCTGCAGCTTTGCCTGCTCGGGGAAAGCCAAGTTGGCGATCACGCTCTTCAAGGTCACCCGCCCGCGAAGCGTTTCGTAGGCCTCGGCAAACTGGGTAAAGGCGGCGATATGATCGTCATGGGAGTGGGTGAAGATCCAGGCTTCAATGGTGATCTGTTCGGGGTCGGGGGCGAGCTCCCGCATAATGCGGTAGGTATTCTCCCACATACGGCTGTCCGCACCGCCATCCATGACGATAAAGCCGCCGTTTTCCAGGCGCAGGATGAACTCCATCCCCGTCATGCCGGGGAAATCACCGTGTCCGCCCAGGGCGACCAGCACAGGCTGAACCGTGCTTCCCGTCTCGCAAGGCATGGTCTTGGGGATCCGCGGGATCCCCTTCTGAACCGTCACCCGCATCTCGGAGGCGTAGCCAGTGTGCCAAACGTCCACCGTAACGTCATCCTTCACAAGGGTCTTATACGCATTTTCCCCAATGGCGTTGGCGGCGTAAGCAGAAAAACCGACGGCCTCCAGCTCGGAGACGTAGGCCTCAAAGTCCGCCTCGCTCACGTCGTTATACATGAACAGAGTCGCTCCGTCCCCCGCATCGTAGAAATCCCAGGGCGCGGCGGTGTTGAAAGCAGGAACCAGCTTCAGGATGGAGGCCTCATTCTGCATTTCGGCGGCCAACCGTTCGTTTGCGTTTTCATATCGTGTGCTCATATACATTCAAGTCCTTTCATTATGATCTCAAATTGTGAGGTATAGGCCCCGCCCTTGCGGGCATTCCCGCAAGGGCAGGCTCCCATCAATTCACGTACTCCACGATCACCCCGTAGTGGTCCGACACAAAGCCGTCGTAGAGCTTGGAGATGATCTCGTAGCGGATGGGGGTGGTATCGTCGTTGTGGAAAATGTGGTCCAGGGTCCGCTTGTTGGGCTCCTGCTCGTAGCCGTGGTAGGTGTAGTCCACGGTGGACAGATTCTCCCAGGCGGTGTTGCGGGAATCCATCAGGACCTCGGTGGCCACCAGGTAGGGGGGGCTGTCGGGCACGTAGTTGAAATCACCCGACACGTAAATGGGACATTGATCCCGATACTGCTCCAGGAAATCCAGGATGTAACCCATCTGCGCGATACGGATGTGCTCATTGTCATGCGTATGTTCCAGATGAGTATTGCCGTACAGGATGGTCTCACCCGTCAGCTTATCCTTGAGGTAGGCCCAGGTCAGCACGCAGTTGAAGGTCCCCCCCTCCAGCTTGCTGGGGGTGTCGGGGGTATCGGTGAGCCAGATCACGCCGCTGTCCAGGTGCTCGAAGCGCTCCAGGCTGTAGAGAATGGTCTGTGCCTCGCCGTTGGAGGCCTCGGGGCCCTCGCGGAAGCAGGTGACCATGCCGTACTCGGGCGCGTCGCCGCCCAGTCGGTTCACGTCGCGGGTGAACCGCTTGAGGTTCTGCACCCACTGGGCCGTGACCTCCTGCATACCGATCAGATCGGGGCGGTACTCCTTGATCAGTTGATGGAAGCGCTGGTTCCGCTGGCCGATGCTGTTGCCGTCGGGATCGCTGGTGTAGCGCATATTCTGGCTCAACACCTTGATGGAATGATCCTGTCTCGTAGCCAGCCCGTTCAGCTCGGATACGCGGTCAAGCGCCAGGGTGAGGGCACCGTCGGTGACCAAACCGAAATCGGGGGTCAGCCAGGCCTCCAGCACCGCCTCGGCGGCGAAATACAGGGTGGTGGGATCCGAGGCCTCCAGGCGGAGGGTTTGGCCCTCGACGGTGACGGCGTAGCTCCGCGGGGTGTCAAATTTGCGGACACCCAACACCAGCGCAGGGCCGTCGGCGGCCTCGGTAGTGACGGGCAGGGTCAGCCCCGCCTTCTCCAGGATGGTGGAGGCCGCCAAGTCGGCGGCGTTGCGGGTGACGTCGTCCGCCTCAGCGCTGACCGTGATGGAGGCGGTAGCGTCCAGGATCAGGCCCTCGAAAGCGGGCTTAGTCTCGGGCTCGGTCCCCTGTTCGGTGACGACAGCCGTGGTGGAAGCCCCCTCGGTGGTGTCCTCCCCGTTATTCTCGGGTGTCTGACAGCCCGCGAAGGCCGACAGGGCTGTGCTCAACAGCAGCGCCGCGGTGAGAACACGAATGATGATGTTTGCTTTTTTCATATCGGTAAATCCTTTCCTTCTCACATCAAAATCACGAATAGTAGAACGCATACTTCTCCATAGCGTCCATCAAAGCCTTCACATTCTCCAGCGGGACCCCGGGGTAGAGACCGTAGATCATGGCGAGACCGCCCTGGGGGGTACCGATCTTCTCCACCTCCTCGCGGATGAGGGCATCGATCTGGGCGGGGGTTCCGTAGGGGGTGATGAGCTGACGGTCAATGTCCAGGTCCACGCAGACCTTCCCGCGGAAGCGGTCGGCGATCCAGTCAATGCCATTGACCAGGTCCTGGAGATTGATAACCTCCACGCCGCTGTCGATGATATCGTCCACCAGGTCGCGGATGTCGCCGTCCGAGTGCATATGGATGGGGATCCCCGCGTCTACGGCGGGCTTCATGATCTTTTGATAGGCAGGCTTGATGTAACGGCGGAAATGGGCGGGGGAGAGCATGGGGCCGATCTGCATACCCAGGTCCTCGGGGTAGCTCATGGAGGCACAGCACCCGCTGTTCATGAAGCGGTTGACCAGGGTGAGGTTGAATTCGGTGAGTTGGTCGATGAGCTCGTCCAACAGTGGCTCCTCGTCGGCCATGTCGAACATGAGATTCTCATAGCCCCGCAGGTCGCAGAGCTGCATGAAGGTGTGTCCGTGGCGGAGTCCTCCGCCGATGGTGCCGCCCTGCTCGCGGATCTTGGCCCAATGGGCCTCGGATGCCTGCCAGTTCCCGTAGCAAAGGCCGTTGGAAACATTGGGATCGGGCATTTTCCAGGTAGTGCCGAAGGCACTCCAATCCGCCAGCGGATGCTTCACCACCGTACCGCGAATGCCGTCATCGGCAGTCTCCCAGACACAGCCCATATCGTCGGTATAAGGAACGTACTTGCGGTCCATGCCGTAGTCGGGCTCCCAATCCGGGGCGGGACGGGTAAACCCGGGGAACAGGAGCTTATGCTCCTCCATCAGATCCCACAAGGCCTCCTTGGGGTAGTGATGCCAGCAGGCCAGGTTGATAGCGAACCGCATGGGAATATAATCGGGCTTTTCAAATCGTATGGCTCTTGTATAGTTGTCCATAATCGGTATACCTCCTCATCATACGCCGAAGGCGTATATCATGTTGCCGCAACCGTTGCCCGCAACAGCAATACACTATGTCCGTGTACCACCGCCTCGGTATTCCGCTCCACGGTATACTCGTTGCTCTCAAAGCTGTACGCCCCCGTGCGGATCTCGGTGCAGTCGGTGACGGCGTAGCCCTCCAATCGCAGAGCGCAGGGTGCCTCACGGCGGTTGACCACAGAGATCACCAGCTCGCCCTCGTGGTCGGTGCAGAGGATATCCAGGTCGGCGTAGTCACTCTCGCAGGGGATGACACGTCCGCCCTTATGAGCGGACATGAGGCGGAACAGCTCGCCCGAGCTCTCGATCCTGCACCCCGTGGGAGTGGTGGAGATCAGGCCCTCGTTGACGGGCATGAAAAACTCGGCGCGGTCGATGTGGTAGCTCTCCTTGCCCTTGGCCAGGAAATGGAACTGCAGGGCATTGGAGAAGAACAGGGCGTTGTTGGAGTCCTGGCCCCAGGAGTAGTTCCACTCGTCCACGCAGATGCGGATGGAGTCGAAGCAATCGGCGTAGAGATCGTTGCGGTAGAAATTCAGACCGAAGCACTCGCCGTCGGCAAAGTTGGTCTCCAGAATCTCGCAGGTAGCCATACCGTTGTGGCCCTGGGTGGCATCGGGGAGGATGCCGATGTAATCGTGGTAGGAGACGTACTCAAAGTCACTTTGCAGGGTCTCCATGAACTCCTTGGCCCAGGTGCGGTAGTGGATGCCCCAGGTCAGGCCGATGGCCACGGCGATGGTGGGGTCGGCCCGCTTCATGGCGGCGATCAGCTCGTCGGTCCGCTTGGCGGCGGCCACGGCGGGCTGATACTCCCCGCCGAAGAAGTAAGCCTCGTTGCCCACGTACCACAGGTGGATGCCGAAGGGATCCAGCCCCAGGGCCTGCCGTTTGCCGCCGTACTCGGTGGAGGCATCGCCGTTGCAGTATTCTACCAGTCGGCGGGCATCCTCGCCGTCCGAGAGGATGAGGCTGACGGTAAACTCGGGCTCGGCTCCCACCTCACGGCAGAGCATCATGAACTCGTTGAGCCCGATATCCAGGCAGTCCTGGTTGTAGCTGTCACGGAACAAAAACCACTTGGAGGAGCCGTCATTGGGCTTGCGGAACTCGGGGGCCTTGAGGCTCTCCTGCCAATCGAAGTGGTCGGCGGCGCAACCGCCGGGAAAACGAATAGAGGTGGGAGCCAGGTCGCGGAGTGCCGCGATCACGTCCCGTCTCATGCCGTAGAAGTGGTCGGTGGGCAGGAGGGAAACCTCAAATACGGCGGCCTCGCCCTTGACCGAGACGGCAAAGGTGCCCGTCTCCACAGCCTTACCCGTAAAGGTAAAGGCCAGCTCCCGATAGGTCATCCCCCCCGCCGCGCAGTCGCGGGGGATGGTCACAGTCTGCTCCAAGCCCTCCACGCCGAAGGTGACGGTTGCGGTCTCGGTCAGAGCCTTGACCCACACCCGGACCTCGTACTCACGGCCCTCCTCCAGGGTGATGAGGTCGGCGGTTTGGTCCATACGGCCGTCCTTGAGGATCACAAAATTGCTCCGGCACAGACTCTCCTGAGGGCGGTCGGTGACCCGCTCGAAGCGCTCACAGGTCCAGCCCTCCACGGTCTCTCCCCCCGCGAACAGCTTGCGGTTGTTGAGCATCTGGGCGCAAAGCCCCGCGAAAAAGCCCTTGCGGGTGATCTCGGCATTCACACCGAACAGCCCCGACTCAAAGGGATACCCCGCCGCCCCCGTCCGAGGGGTCAGCGTAGCTGCCAAATTTCTCATGTCATTCATAGTCAAAGTCCTCACTTCCCTTGTCCGTAGTAAGCCCCCGCACCGTGCTTGCGGAGGTAGTGTTTGTCCAGGAGTTCTTTCTGCATAGGGCCGATCTCGGGGCGCAGAGCCTCGGTGTGGAAGGCCATGAAGGCCAGCTCCTCCAGCACCACCGCGTTGTGGACGGCGTTTTCGGGGTCGGTCCCCCAGGCAAAGGGCCCGTGGGAGTGGACCAGCACTGCGGGAATGTCCTTGGGAGACAGCCCCGCGAAGGTCTCGATGATGACGTTGCCCGTCTCCAGCTCGTACTCCCCGCGGATCTCCTCGGGGGTCATTTTGCGGGTGCAGGGGATCTCACCGTAGAAGTAGTCCCCGTGGGTGGTGCCGTAGGCGGGAATCCCGCGCCCCGCCTGGGCCCAGGAGGTGGCCCAACGGGAATGGGTGTGGACAATGCCCCCCGCCTCGGGGAAGGCGCGGTAGAGGGCCAGGTGGGTGGGGGTGTCGGAGGAGGGCTTCCACTTCCCTTCCACCACCTGCCCGCTCGTCAGGTCCACCACCACCATATCCTCGGCGGTCATGGTGTCATACTCCACCCCGCTGGGCTTGATGACCACCAACCCGGACTCACGGTCGATGCCCGACACGTTGCCCCAGGTGAAGGTGACCAGATTGTGCTTGACCAGGGCCAGATTGGCCTCAAGTACACGATTTTTTAATGCTTCCAGCATGATTTTCTCCTCAAAAAATGAATATAGCGTGTCATAATCCAAGGTTTCCAACGCCGTAGGGCGGGGGCTTGCTCCCGCCGAAATCTCCGGATGTGGAGCGCATAGCGATCCTTTTCGGGTACAAGCGGCGGGAGCAAGCCCCCGCCCTACGTGCAACGAGCCACCTAATTGGATGATATTTTATTCGCCAAGATCTACATCACTTCAGCTTCCAAGCCAGATCGTTCAGGAACAGCTCCTTTTCCAGGCTGTCCACGGTGGTGTCCTTGGTGATGTGGACGTATTCGATATCCATCATCTTGGCCCAGTCCTTCATCTGCTCGGCGGTAACGTCATAGGAGAGCACCGTGTGGTGGGCACCGCCGGCGGTGATCCAGCACTCCACGCCGTCCAGGAGGTTGGGCATGGGCTGCCACATAACGC
>CAYRTP010000140.1:0-6833 GCA_964427175.1 uncultured Clostridium sp.
CCATGATCGCCAACAAGTACCAGGCAGATGCCTACGTGCGCATCCACGCCAACAGCTGGACCGACGGTGAGATGCATGGTGCCATGACCATTTGCCAGTCCGCGCAAAATCCCTATCCCGACTGTGCCGCTCACTACGATCAAAGCTCACTGCTGTCGTTCTGCGTTCTGGACGAATTCTGCGCGCGGACGGGTATCACCCAGCTGAATATGCGGGAGATGGACAACATGACCGGCACCAACTGGAGCCAGGTTCCTACCACCATTATTGAAATGGGCTTTTTGTCCAACGCCATGGACGATAAACTCATGGCAACCGACTTCTTCCGTTTGGAAGCCGCGATCGGCATCGCCAACGGATTGGATCTGTACTTTGAGTCCACCTATATGCAGGTGTACAATGAGTTCGATACCGAAGATGCCGTTGAAACCGACGAGAACGGCGATCCCGTTGAGAGCGCAGAGGCTACCGAAACCGCCGAAGCCGAAGAACACGCAGGGAATGACGAAGCCGTAGAAACAGCCGAAATGGAGGAGGCCGCGGAGGAGGAAATCGCCGAGGAGGAGATTGCGGAAGCAGAAGCCGAAGAAATCGAAGAACCCGAGGAAACGCCCGCCCCCGAAAGTAATCAGCCCGAAGAAACCGAGGAGATCGCCGATTCAGAAGAAGCAACTATCCTCGAGGAAACCACCGCTATCCCCGCTACCGACGAATCCGTATCGAACCATCCATAAACCTTAAAAGGGTGTGAACCACGATTTGTGGCTCACACCCTTTTCTATTCCATTCTGATCGAGCACCCGTCAGCCACGCTCCATGACACATCGGGGAACGAGGATACCTGGACGAGCCCCTGCGGAGAGCAATCCGCAGGCGCACAGATCGAAATTTGGGTCCCCGTATGCGGAATGGACGCGCCAAATACCCGTACCGAATCGGGAACCAGGGAAGCATCGAAGCGCAACGGATTCCCCCGCCCATCCTGCTTGGAAATGGCCTCCCGCACCGTCCAAAGGCGGGTAAAGGCGTTGGCCTTTTCCTCGTCGGTCAGTGAACTCAGCATTTGCCTTTCGCCCTCTGTACAGTAGCGTTGGATCAGCCGAAGCGCACGGTTTGGAGGGACAAGCTCCTCCACGTCCACCCCAATCCGTCCGTCACCAACCAGCAAAGCGCAGGCCGCGTGGGCATCCGAGTGGGACAGGTTGAAATCCATGTGCATAGGCTCCCCCCATACAGCTTGCCCGTAAGGGCGGCCGTTTTGATCTCGGGATAACACCACACCCGAGGATTGGATCCCCGCCATAGCCAACGCAGGAGGCAGGAGTGCCAGCGCACTCAAACGTGCCAGCACAACCCGAGGGGGCAAGCAACGGCCCCCGCTGCCCATCAATCGGTCCAGGTATGCCCCATTCTCCCGACAGGGAAAGGATTGTTCCAAATAAGCCCGCAAAGCGGGGATCTGATCCTCCCTTGGCAAAGAGGCGACAGACCAAAAGATTTTGCCCATCAGTTCAGGCCCATCTGCCCCATCAGCTTCTTGTTGAATTCCTCCGCGGTATTGTAGCCCATCTTCTTCTGACGGTTGTTCATAGCGGCGATCTCCAGGATAATGGCCAGGTTACGGCCGGGCTTGACGGGGATGGTGATGGAGGGGATATCCAGACCCAGAATGTTGGTCTTCTGCTCCTCCAGACCCAGGCGATCGTACATCTTACCCTGTACCCAGGTCTCCAGGTTGATGATGAGGTCGATTCGCTCGGTCATCTTGACCGCACCCATACCGAACAGGCGGCGCACGTCCACGATACCGATACCGCGAAGCTCCACGTAGTGACGAATGATCTCGGGAGCCGCACCAACCAGGGTCTTGCTGGAAACTCGCTTGATCTCTACCGCATCGTCCGCAATCAGACGGTGGCCTCTCTTCACAAGCTCAATGGCCGTCTCACTCTTACCAACGCCGCTGTCGCCCAGGAGAAGCAGACCTTCGCCGTAGACCTCAACCAAAACGCCGTGACGGGTAATACGGGGAGCCAAGTGGTTGTTAAGTGCCGCGATCATGGATGCCATCAGAGGGCTGGTCGTCTCCTTGGAGCGCAGGATCGGAACCCCCAACTGATCCGCAGCCTGGATCATTTCATCAAACACGTAGTTATTGGTGGAAAAGACCACGGCAACGGGATGAGCGTTGATGTAATTGAAGATATGTTGCTGACGAAGCTCGTGCCCCAGGCTTTCCAGATAGCGATGCTCGGCGTTACCGATGATCTGGATCCGATCCGAATCAAAGATCTCGAAGAAGCCGGCCAAAGCCAGACCGGGACGGCTGATCTCGGGATTGGTAATCATGATGCTGTCAAAATTCGGCGGGGCAAATACAACCTCAAGCGAAAATTCCTTACAAAGATCGGATAACGGGATCGAATATATCTCTTCCATGGTGCGTACCTCCTGAATTATTTTGATTCATTTTTGCGTGTATATACACAGAATCTATTATACCACAAAAAACGCCATAAATAAAGGGGATTTTATAAATTTTTCAGAAAAAATATGAAGAATTATGAAATCTCCCGCTCCCCCCTTGCAAAAAAGAGCGTTTTGCTTTATAATGAAATCAAGAAACCCCACAAGGAGGTCCCTATGAATCCGTCAAAAACCCATTTGATCCTGGTAGCCGACGACGATCCCGACATTCGCTCGCTTCTGCGCATTTTGTTGGAAAAAGAGGGCTACCGCATAGCCGAGTCCGCGGACGGCCAAGAAGCCGTCAAGCAGGCCGAACAATACGCCGATGAACTATCGCTCATCATCCTGGATATCCTCATGCCCGCGCTCAACGGCTTTGATGCGGGCAAGCAACTCCGCGCCATCACCGAAGCCCCCATCCTGTTTCTGACAGCCTGCTCCTCAGATGCCGATAAAACCAAGGCCTACGAAAGCGGCGGCGATGATTTCATCAATAAACCCTTCCGCTCGGTGGATCTGCTGCTCAAGATCCAGGCCATGATCCGCCGCTACGAGCGTTACCGCGTCCAAAAAGAGCAACCTGCCTCCCAGTCCTCCACCCGTGGCGGCATCCATTTCTCGGATGACGTGGATTGGTATCCCGAGGAGCGGGCCATCTACCGCATGGGCGATCGGGTTCTCCTGACCGATCGGGAGTACCGCCTGTTCGCCTGCCTGGGCGAAGCCCGCGGCCAAAATCTGGCCCCCTCGGTGCTCTATGAAGCCGTGTGGGGAGAGCCCTACCTGTCCAGTTCCTCCAATACCGTCATCGTCCACATCGCCAATTTGCGCCGCAAGCTGGAAAAAGATCCCTCCAGCCCGACCCTCATCCGCACTGTGTGGGGAAAGGGGTACCGCATTGATTAACCAAACTCAAAACCCCCGCCATATGAAATTCATCGGTAAGCAGTTTGTCTCCATGCGTGTCAAGTTCGTGGCGGTAGCCCTCATAACCGGCCTGACAGCGATTCTGATCGCCCTGGCGGCCATTCTCGCGGCTCTGCACGGATTCCGACAGCTCTATAAGCAGGGAAGCCTTGGAGACAATATAGACCCTGCCCTCGCCGCCGACCTCATTGTCCTCGGCGGGATCCTGTTTGCCATTCTCCTGTTCCTGCTGGTCATGCTGATCTACTACCACCACCAGATCCGTGCCATTGTAGCCCTGTCCTGGGAAGTACGCGCGGTCAGCGAGGGCCAACTGGAATCCGCCATTTCCACATTCCGTAACGACGAGATCGGCCAACTGGCGGGAGACGTGAATCTGATGCGTCAAACCATCCTGGAAAAGATGGCCGAGCGTGAGGCCGCCTGGCAGGCCAACAGCGATCTGCTCACCTCCATGACCCACGATATCCGCACCCCGCTGACCACTCTGCTGGGCTACATGGACCTCCTGGGGAAGGATAATGACAACCTGACCGAGGAACAACGGTCCTACGTCCGCATCTGCACCCAAAAGGCCGCTCAGATCAAAGGGCTGTCGGATAAGCTGTTCCTGTACTTCTGGGCCTATAACCGCGCCGATTCGGAAGGCGAGAGTCCTGCGGAGGTCTACGAATGCGGCCTCCTGTTCGAACAACTCATAGGAGACTATATCCCCGCCATGGAGGCAGTGGGATTGTCCATCTCTGCCGACCTGTCTCCCATCCGTCCCGAGGATCATGTAGCTGTGCAGATCGACAGTCTGCGCCGTGTGACCGATAACCTGTTCGACAACGCCGCCAAATACGCCGATCCCCGCTCTCCCGTCCGCATCACCGCCGAGCGGGACAATGAGCTGGTCAAGCTCTGCTTCTCCAACGCCGTCGGCCCTCGTCGGGAGAACACCTCGGGTACGCGGATCGGCACCAAAACCTGCGTCTGCATCATGGAACAACTGAACGGACACTTCGAAACCCAGGAGAAAGACGGCCGATTCACCGCCACCCTCACCCTGCCCCTCTGTACAAAGTCCCTTCGTGAGCAAAAAAAGAAATGATTTTTTCGGATTCTTCATACATCGGTCACAATCTTGTGCTATACTGTATGAGTATGTGTTTCTAAGCACAATATGTATGAGAGAAAGGATCCATCCCATGTCCTCTGAAATCACCAAGAACAAGCCCTCCAAGGCCCCCGCGAGCAGTCCCAAAAAGCCCGCGAACAAGAAGAAGACCATCATCGCCATCATCGCCGTGGTCGCCGTAGTCGCCATTGTGGTGGGCGTAATCGCCGCCATCTCGGTCTCCAACTGGGAGGAGTACCAAAAGCTGGCCGCCGACCGAAAGGCTGTCGCCACCTGCAACGGCTACGAGATCCCCTATGAGGAACTGCGATTCGTCACCCTGTTCTATAAGGATATGCTGGCCGATCAGTACGGCGCGGATATCTGGGACAACCCCGCCACTGCCGAGGAGCATCGAGCCGAGCTGGAGGAGCTGGTCCGCGAAAATCTGAATGAGAACTACATCATCCTGACCACCTGCCGCAACCTGAGCATCCCCACCGAAAGCAAGGAAATGGACGAGTACGTGGATAAGCAGATGAAGGAGCTCCGCAATTCCTTCGACTCGGATCAGGAATATGAAGCATGGCTGAACGAGCACTGGATGACTGAGCATTATATGCGCTTCTCCATCGGCGTCAGCTACCTGGAGTCGGCCATCTACTACACCCTCCTGGATAACGATCTCTACACCTTCCGCCAGGACAACATCCAGGAATTTATGGATTACGTAGAGCTCAGCGGCAACTATGTCCGCACCATTCACGTCTACATTGAAAACGTTGAAGGAGAAGATCCCGCCGAGAACCTGGCGAAAGCAGGGGACATCAGCGATGCCCTGCAGGCGGTCTCCGACTTCAATGATCGACTCGCCCTCATGAGCGAGTACATCGGCTCCGCCGTCAACGATGATCTCCTGAGCATCACGGGAGACGGATACTATTTCACCCAAGGAGAGATGGATGAGGCTTACGAGCAGGCCGCCTTCGCCCTGGAAATTGGCGAGGTCAGCGACCCCGTTGTCTGTAGCGGAGGCACCTTCGTCATCATGCGCCTGACCCCCGAGGCCGAGTACATCTCCAAGAACGCTCAGACTCTGCTCAATAACTACCACAGCGTGGCCCTTGGCATCTACGAGGAGCAGTACCGCGGCGATTGCGTAGTGGAATTCAACGAGTACGGCCAAAGCATTGACCTCGTCACCATGGAGTGAGGATGATCCGTTATGGCCCTCCGTAAAAAACGCGAATCCCGTGAGCAAAGGCAATTTGTCCGCCGCTCGACCAAAAAACGGATGGTCCTGCGCCGTCCCGCCCACCTGGGCAAGGTGATCGCCATCCTGCTCGTGTCGATTGCGGTGGTTGCGCTGGCGTTGGTGTGGGGCTCCAGCCTCAAGGCCGACTCGGATGCCTACCACGAGGCCCTGGAAATGGGAGCGTGGACCTTGAACCCCGAGATTGCGGTTGCCCATCCCGTCCCCGTCCCCGATATCAAAGCCCTTGCCATCAAGCCCGAAGGGAACGTAGGCGATATCCTCATTCAAAACAGCCATGAAGGAGTCATCATGACCCTGAACACCGCAGACGGCACCCTCCTGTATCAATCAGCCCTGGGAGCGGCCGCAGGACGGCCTGTAACCGCCGAAGCGGTCTCCCTGGTCCAGGACGTGGAGCGGGTACAAAAGCGCAACCTGCGGGTCACCTGCGCCTTTACCGTAACCTGCTTCACCGCCCCTGATACCGCAACCTACGCCTACCTGCGCGGGTTGGATCTGGCTCTGCTCCGAGAGTACGCCGAGGCAGGAATGAATGACCTCCTGCTGTTCGGCCTCCCCACAGGAGACGATCTGCAAGACGCTCTGACGGTGGAATTCATCACCGACCTGAAGCACCTGCTTTCCGACCTCCCCAATCCCCCCGCCATCGGTGTGGCCCTGCCCCCCGAGTCCTATGCCACGGATCAAACCTACGTCCCCTCTGATCCCGAAGGCGACGAGGCCGCAGGTATCCCCGCCGGAACAGCCCCCCTGTACGCAGGGAACATCACCCCCGCCCGTATTCTGAACGTCTGCGACTACCTGGCCATGGATCTGCGAAGCCATACAGCAGACGGCGTAGCCGCCATCCTCCCCCACATCCGTTACGCCTACGTGCGCTACTCCCTCCGCCTGCTGGTGGACCAACGGGATCCCGCCATCGCCAAGGATGCGGAGTCGCACGGCTTTGAGCGTATCTTTGAGATGACGCCTCCGATCGAATAACATATGAAAACCCCCGTTGCCGCGTAATGTGCCCCCTGTCAAGTAGACAGACTAAAAAACAAAAGAATTTACAAATTG